>NZ_CP135529.1:2257500-2580000 GCF_032401055.1 Tardiphaga sp. 709
TTCGTCGGGAAGTCCGATCTGCCGGAATGTCGGATACACGCCTGCCCGCATCAGCACTCCGGCAACCGCCTCGCCGAGTCCGCCAATCAGCGTATGGTTCTCGGCGACGACGACCAGACGACCGGATTTTCCGGCCTCGCGAATAATCGTCTCGGTATCGAGCGGCTTGATGGTCGGGACATGCAGCACACCGACGTCGATGCGGTCATCGGCGAGTGCCTTGGCTGCCTCCAGTGCGCGCATGGTCAGGATGCCGGAGGAAATCACCAGGACGTCCCTGCCGTCGCGGACCAGCTTCGCCTTGCCAGGTTCGAAGCGGTAGTCGTACTCGTCAAGTACCAGCGGCACCTGGCCGCGCAGCAGCCGCATATAGACCGGCCCCTGATGCGCAGCGATAGCGGGCACGGCCTGTTCGATCTCATGCGCATCGCAAGGATCAATCACCATCATGTTCGGCATCGCCCGGAACAACGCCAGATCCTCTGCCGCCTGATGGCTGGGGCCGTAGCCGGACGTCAGCCCAGGCAGTGCGCAGACGATCTTCACGTTGCGGTTCTCTTCCGCGATGGTCTGGTGGATGAAATCATAGGCCCGGCGCGACGCGAATACCGCATAGGTGGTCGCGAACGGCATGAAACCCTCGGCCGCGAGCCCCGAGGCCGCGCCGAACAGCAATTGTTCGGCCATGCCCATCTGATAGTAGCGGTCGGGGAATTCCTTTCCGAAGATGTGCAGGTCAGTATATTTGCCGAGATCCGCGGTCATGCCGATGACCTCCGGACGTGCGCGGGCGAGTTCGACCAGCGCGTGCCCGAACGGCGCCGACTGTGTCCGCTGCCCCTCGGACGCGATCGACGCGATCATGGCGGAGGTCGTCAGGCGGGGCTTGCCTGACGGCGTCGTGGTGACGGATTTCATGCTGACCTCCCGGCATCCAGCGCCTTCAAGGCGAGTTGCCATTCGTGCGCCTCGACGCGGATAAAGTGGTTTTTCTCGCGCTGCTCCAGGAACGGCACACCCTTCCCCATCAAGGTGTCTGCGACGATCATGCGAGGTTGCGGCTTAGTGTGATGCTTCGCTGCATCAAAGGCAGCCACGACGGCATCAAGGTCATTGCCATCGATGCGCTGTACGAACCAGCCGAATGCCTCGAGTTTCTCGACCAGCGGCTCAAACGCCATGACCTGTGTCGAAGGGCCGTCGGCCTGTTGATTATTGACGTCAACGATCGCGATCATGTTGTCGAGCTTGAAATGGCTGGCTGACATGATGGCCTCCCAGACCGAGCCCTCGTCGAGTTCACCATCGGAAAACAGCGTATAGACGCGCGCATCTGAGCCTTTGCGCTTGAGCCCGAGGGCTCTGCCGACGGCGATACCGAGCCCGAGCCCGAGTGATCCGCCCGACATCTCCATGCCGGGCGTATAAGCGGCCATGCCGGACATCGGCAGCCGACTTTCATCGAAACCGTAGGTCTCAAGTTCAGCTTCGGGGACGATCCCGGCCTCGATCAGTGCCGCATACAGCGCGATGGCGTAATGGCCATTCGACAGCAGGAAGCGGTCGCGTCCCTCCCAGGATGGATCCTCCGGCCGATAGCGCATCGCATGGAAGTAGGCGACGGCCAGCACGTCGGCGATATCCAGGGCTTGCGCGATGTAACCCTGGCCCTGCACCTCACCCATCCGCAGCGCATTCCTGCGCACCCGATAGGCACGTTCCGCGATATCGGGGGCATTGGCGAGTGTCTTCGTATCCATGACGATCTCCCGTGTCTGCATCTCAATGAATGAGCATGCCGCCATTGACGTCGATCACGGCCCCGGTGACGTAGGCGGAGAGATCGGAGGCCAAAAACAGATAGATGTTCGCGACATCCACGGCGTCGCCGAGTCGCTGGAGCGGAATCCCGCTGATGATGTCGGCCTTCATTTCGGGCGTCAGCTTGCCGCCGGTGATGTCGGTCTGGATAAGTCCCGGCGTCACGCTGTTGACGCGGATGCCATCCGGTCCGAGTTCACGGGCCATCGCCTTGGCGAGTCCGAGCACGCCAGCCTTCGCCGCCGAATAATGCGGGCCGCCGAAAATGCCGCCGCCGCGTTGGGCGGACACGGAGGACATGCAGGCAATCGTGCCCTGCCGGCGCGTGCGCATGTGCGGGACGAACGCCTGGCTGAGATAGAGCACGCCGGTCATGTTGACATCGACCACGCGCTGCCAGTTCTCAGGTGAAATATCCATCAGCTTCAGCGGCTGAGTGATCCCGGCATTGTTGATCAAAATATCGATCTTGCCGAACGCCGCGATGGCCTGCTCGGCCGCATTCCGGCAACTGGCGGGGTCGCTGACATCGCAGCCCAGGCCGACATGACCCGGACCCAGCTCTTCGGCTGCACTCTTCGCTCCGGCGGCATCGAGATCGAGGATGGCGACCTTGGCCCCTTGGCTTGCGAACAGCCGTGCGGTGGCCCGACCGATCCCGCGTGCACTGGCCGCGCCCGAAATCACGGCGGTCTTCTCGCTGAGCAACATGAATGTCCTCCCTGTCAGATTTTGGAGCAATCTATGATTGCGCCATCCTCATCGACAAACGAGAAATTCACTTGAATTGATGAATTCAGCTCACCTGTCCGTCAGGGCGCCTTGGCGCGCGCTGGAGGCGGCGCGATCTGACAGGCGGGGGTCCCTTCCAGAGCTTCGAGATTTATGTTGATGCCGAGTTCTCGCGTCAGCCAGCCGATGAAGGTCACCATCGATGGCGCATATCGCCGTGACCGCGGGAAGACCAACCAGTGCCCGGTGTAGAAGACGTCTTCGCTCACGCCTTCAAGGGGCCGCACAAGGCGGCCGGATGCAATCTCACGCTCGGCCAGCAGGGTGGATTCGAGAGCAACCCCGATCTCATCCGCCGCAGCACTCAGCGACATGAAACTGCGATCAAAGCGCGGTCCGTTCGGAAGTGGCGCGACAAGCCCGTTTGCGGCGAACCAGGCCGGCCAACGCACGTTCTTGTTGTCACTTTCAATCAATATCTGCTGCAGCAGATCACCGGGTGAGCGGATCGCTGCCGCGAGTGAGGGAGCGCAGAGTGGTGTGACGACCTCCGTTCCAAGCGGCAACACGATCAAGCCTTGTTTCAAGGATCCATAGTCGCCGGTCGGCGGGACGCCGTAGACAATGTCTGCATCGAACTCATCGGCAAGAAACTTCGTATAGTCCGTGCCGGTAGCGAGCCGCAGCTCGAGACCCGGACAGTCCGACAGAAGCCTGCGTAATCTAGGAACCAGCCATTGAGCGGCAAAGCTCGGTGCGCAATGCAGCTTCAACAATTGGGGCTTTCTCGCTGCCACGCTACCCAGGCCGAGATGCAACTCGCCAAAGCCGCGCTCGACATGCCGCATCAACGTCTCGCCCTCCGGCGTCAAACGGATGCCGCGGCCTTCGCGCTCAAAAAGCACTGTTCCTAAGTCCCGTTCGAGGCCGCGGATGGCATGACTGACGGCACTCGGCGTCAGTCCCAGATCGTCGGCCGCCAAGCGAAACGATCCGGTACGGGTCACGGCCTCAAAAGCACGCAGAGCGGTCAAGTGGAGATTGCGAAGCATGGCACAAGAATGGCCGTTGAGACACGCTAACACAAGCTCTCGCACGACTTACTCGTCTGTCCGTCGTCAGCCAATTTGAGACTGATCGGACATTTCGCAAAGCGAAGCTCTGGCTCATCAGGGTTAAAGTTTCAAGTGGCCTGCAGTCGATGCTGCAAGCGGCGGTTGGTTGGCGACGGTGACGCGTTTGATGCGCTAACGCTCTGCGAGCATTGCCCTGCCGTAGTAAGCGTCGGCCGGAGTGAGGCGTCGAGGCTGATAGTACGCGTGGTAACCAGCAGACTGTAGACAGCGGGAACGACGAATAGCGTGAACAATGCACCGATCGACAGACCGAAAACGATCACCGGTCTCCTATTGATGCGAGAGGCCGCGCCAGCCCCGGAGGCTACCGAAATTCTAGATTTCCATCTCTCTTACCGGCTTCGTTTTGCGACCATTGCCAGCTGTAGTCGCCCTAATGCGTGCCTCAACTGAGATTTCGATGTATTTATATCGTTGCGGGCTTTAAATTTCTCCGCGCAGACCCTTTTTATTGAATTGATATCGCTTCGTTCGAACCGGACCTACCTATGCCGATTGCCAACGGGCTCTATTCGATACGTATCTCGATGGACGGCGAGGATCGTCGCCGAGCCTCTGGCATCATCAACTTGCAGGATGGAGCACTTATCGGAGGCGACAGCTTCTTTTATTACACAGGGACTTTCGAGGCTAAGAACGGTAGATGGCGCGGCGAATTGATGACGCGTCAACACACCGATGCGCCCGGCAAGAACCTCTTGTTTGGTGGACGGGAAGTCAGCTGCGGCTTCTCCGGGTCTTATGCCGACAAAACTGCAAAGGTTGAGGGCACAGCCCTCGTCGGCAAGGTCAGCGTGGCTTTCAGAGCTGAGTTGCAGTTGCTTCTGCCGATGCGGGGCTAAGAGATATTCGTTATCCCGGCCATTCTCGTAAAATGCAGAGTCCCGATGTTGAAAAGGACCAGAATCACTCAATTTGTTAGAATATCTGGATCATCTGCGGAGAACGATTTCTGTCGTGTGGTTGAAACACGCGCGGGTCGCACATAGACTGTGTGAATAGATTGCGCTGATGTTGCATGACGATCGGCGCTCCACTACGCCGAACTTCAGGCGGTCAGCTTTCCTAAGTGTGCAAATGCCCAGTGTCGCAGTATTTCTTCCCTTCATCGCCATCGCCTTGTTGCTAGCGGTCACGCCGGGCCCAGGCATTTTCTATATCGCAGCACGAACGCTGGACGGCGGTCTCGAAGAAGGGCTGTCTTCGAGCGCGGGCCTTGGTCTGGGCGGCCTTGTTCATGTCATCGGCGGCGCCGTCGGCATTTCCGCACTAGTCATGGCGAGCGCGGAGGCATTTACCGTTCTGAAGATCGCCGGCGCGTTTTACCTTATCTGGCTTGGGGTGAAATCGTGGCGAAGCGCGCGAAATGTCGGTCCGACCGTGGTGCGGAAAACAGGCGCAGGGCAAGCATTCCGGGAAGGTATTTTGGTCGAGGCGCTCAACCCAAAAACTGCTGCGTTCTTTCTCGCCTTCATTCCGCAATTTGTGGACCCGTCGAAGCCCGTAGCGATACAATTCATTCTCCTCGGGTTGATTGCGGTTGCGCTGAACACCGGAGTCGATCTGGGCGTGGCGTATTGGGCAGCCAAAGTTAGGTCGGGATTCACCGCGCGACCGACACTGCTCGTTAGGATGCGGCAAGCGTCAGGGGCGATCATGTGCGGATTAGGCGCGACGCTTTTGTTTGCGCGCCGCGCCGCCTGAGTTTTTTACGACGACGTGACGAATTCTGACGGCGCAACGTCATTGCCGCGGATCTGGCCAAGCAGTCCGTGTATATCGCCGAGCACCCACAGGTCGCGCACCTTTCCCGCTTCAAATTTGAACACCGGTGCGCCGAGCCAACCGACATGTCGGTTCGTCGCCGGGAGACCAAACATCGGCTCGCGTTGAATGCCGTGGAAGCGGACCTTGGCGGTAACGAGACTACCCTCCTCGACCATCAGCAGGATGTCCGTTGTATAATTCTGCAGGGAGCCGGTCACCCAGGCCACATAATCGGAAAATTGTTTGTGGCCCACCAGCACGGGTCCAAGAGAGCCGCGGAATGTGAAATCCTCATGGAATATCTGAGGGATCAGATCGACGTTCGCGTGATCCCACATATCCTTGTAAAATGCCCGGATGGTCTCTTTTTGCGGGCTGAGTACGACATCCTCGAATGTCATCGGGGCTTCCGTCGCGGGAACCAGATTGATCATCGGTTGAACTCCTGATTGCTGTCTTTGGTTCAGCGGTACATCGCAAGGTGAAGGTGTCGCCCTCACTCGTCTGCGACGGCAAAGGACATCGTTTAATCTGACAGGTGAGCATGCTGCTCGGCACGTAGCTCTAGTCGACTTCGTGTCGCTTCAGAATGGCCCCCAATCGTTTCGCGAAGACGTCAAGATCTTTTATGGAGAAGCCACCAAAACCGAGCATCAGGCCGGAACGACGCTTCTTCGATGCATATAGCGGCGAGACCGCCCGTACGACGATGCCCGCGGAACGCGCTTCACCTGCCACTTTCACATCATCGACTTTCTTTGGCAGCCAGACGACGAGATGCATTCCTTGATCACTCGGCTGTAGGACTGCCCATTCTGGAAACTCGCGTGAGATCGCCTCGATCAGAAATGTGCGTCGTTCAGCATACGCACTGCGAATTCTACGGATATGAGCTTCGAGATGTCCTTCGTCCATGAAAGCCGCGAGCACATGCTGATCTGCCGCCGGTGAATGGCGATCGACGATTGCCCGGGCGCCTGCGAAGGCGGCGACCAGTGGTTCCGGAACGATCGCGTAGCCAATCCGCATGGAGGAGAAGAGAACCTTGCTCATCGTACCGAGATAGACGACGCGTGTGGGATCAAGCCCCTGCAGCGATGGAAACGGGTGGCCGGAATAGCGCAGTTCGCTGTCGTAATCGTCCTCGATGATCCAGCCGTCGGAATCCTGTGCCCATCGAAGGAGAGCAAGGCGGCGCGACATGCTCATGGGCATCCCGATCGGATACTGATGCGATGGCGTAACGAACGCGGCCCTTGCGTCCGGACATGCATTCACCGCCCAATCGACATCAATCCCGTTTAGGTCCACCGGGACATGATGAGTTGTGACATCTAGAGCCTGAAGAACGGCTGTAATGCCCGGATAGGCCGGATCCTCGACCCAGACGGCGTCGCCGCGCCCCACCAGAACCGTTGCCGCCAGGAATAGTCCCTGCTGCGTCCCGGCGGTGATGATTACCTGCTCCGGAGTGCAACGGACTGCTCTGACCTTCCGGACGTGATCCGAAATCGCCTTGCGCAGTTCCGGAAGGCCACGCGGATCGACATAACCGCTCGGCGCCGCCGCGCGCGTTGCTCGAACTCTGTTACCAAGCCTTCGCCATGTCGCATCGGGCGCGGCTGCATCCGCTGGATGCGCGATCGCGAAAGGCAGACCGGGCTGCGGCTGCAGCAGTTGCTCGGCGGCGGCGAATTTCCTGGCATTGAACGGCATTTTGCCGCTCGTTCTCGGCTTGATCTGCAGCGGGCCGGACGAGGCCGGGACATCTACGCGCTTCAAATCTCGCACCACAGCGGTCCCGGCCCTCGGCAATGCCTCGAGATAGCCTTCGGCCTTGAGCTGCTCGAACGCCTCGACGATCGTTCCCCGCGCAAGACCCAGCGAAATGGCGAGCGTCCGCGTTGACGGCAATCGCTCGCCCGGTTTCAGGTCGCCAATCGTGATGGCATCGCGAAGGCCTTGGGCCAATTGATGTCCCACCCGACCGGATGTCCGGTCCAGAGTTTTCAGCGAAGGAAGAGCAAAGCTACTCTTGAGACGCGGCATATTGGTCCATTACGATATCGACAAGATCGACATCACAGTAGACCAGAAAGCCGCTCAGACCTAACGGATGGAGACATGGTCCCCATGTCAGGAGATAAAGGCCGTGACCTCGATCTCAACTTTTGCCGCGCGATCAACCAGGCCCGATACATAGAGGAGCGTAGACGGAGGGAAATTCCGCCCGAGTGTCGCTTTCCACGCCGCTCCGATGCCTGCCCCCGCTTCCGCGTATTCCTCTCGATCGGTCAGATACCACGTCAGCCGAACGATATGCTCCGCGCCTCCCCCAGCTTCTTTCAAAAGTCGGATGATCTTTTGAAGCGCGACGTCAGCCTGTCTGGCCAAATCAGCCGGGAATGTGCCGTCCTCATCGCCAGTCTGGCCAGCGAGAACGATCCACCGTCCAGGTCCTTCGACGACGACGCCATGCGAAAATCCCTTGGGCTTCGCCCACTCCTGCGGCTGAATGACATTCATAACACTCGTTCCCGTTTCTTGGTTTAGTTGACCCGAGAGTACGAAGCGCGCCGTTCGTGTCACAGGGCCAGAATACGCCACGAAAGTTGGGAGGCGTCAGACCACCCTCTGGCGATCTGGACCATATCGGTTTCCTAATTCTGGCTCTGTTTATTAGTCCAGACCCGCACCATGATCGGGATCGGCATCGATCGGACTGACCAATGGTGGACCTCGACCAATCGTCATTGCCGTACAAAACGTGGCTCTGCGTGCTGTGCGGCCTCATCTACAGCGAAGAAGACGGATGGCCAGCCGACGGGATCGCTCCTGGAACGCGGTGGTCTGACGTTCCGGACGATTGGGTCTGCCCGGACTGCGGCGCAGGCAAGAGCGATTTCGAGATGGTCGAGCTTTGATCATCATTACCGGCGAACGTTCGCCCTTCGGAGACGACCATGTACGTACCCCCGCATTTCGATGAGCAGCGGAAAGATGTGCTCCACGACCTGATAGACAAGAACGCCCTCGGCATCCTCATCACCAATGGCCGCAGCGGTCTCGATGCGAACCACATCCCGTTTCATCTTGCTCGAAACGAAGGCTCGCTGGGCGTTTTGCATTCACATGTCGCCCGGGCAAACCCGGTGTGGCAGGACATTGCCGACGGAGACGAAGTACTCGTCGTTTTCCGAGCGGCTGATGCCTACATCTCGCCAAATTGGTATCCGAGCAAACACGAATTTCATAAGCAGGTGCCGACCTGGAACTACATGGTCGCTCACGCATACGCGCGCGCGACCATCCGGGATGACGAACGCTATCTGCGTAGCGTAGTCGCGCGGTTGACACGCACCCATGAAGCCGGTGAACCGACGCCGTGGAAGATGACCGACAGTTCGAAGGAATTCATCGACATGATGATGAAGGCGATCGTGGGTATCGAATTCGAGATCACGCGGTTGGTCGGAAAGTCGAAGCTGAGCCAAAACCGCGAACAACGCGACATCGAGACAGCCGGTCAAACGCTGAGCGAACGGGGTGAATGCGTCGTTTCCGATGCGATGAAGATCATCGCAGCCGCCAAGACTCCTGCCTGAGGTCAACTTGTTTAATTAAGGAACAGTTTTATTCGCAATTACGACGAGTGCCGACGCCGCCTCGGCGGTCATCTGCGTGAGTTTGTGGGGTATAGTTGAATCGAACTGCACGCAGTCGCCGGGGCTTAAGACTTCTTTTCGCTTGCCAATGACGAGTTCGATCTTGCCCGTGAGAACGAACAGGATTTCCTCTCCTTCATGGTGGCTCATGATGCGGCCGTGTTTCGCGGTTTTCGTCGGCCGGACGATGAAAGCGCGCATCGTGCGCTCATCGGACAGTCCGGCGACGAGCGAGAGATAGTTATCCGTGACCCCGGCTTTGCCGTTCCTGGCGCGCACGATGGTCACCGGGTCATTGTCGTCGGGCTGTCCATAGAACTGGTCTAGGGTCGTCCCGAGTGCCTCGGCGATCTTGATCGCTGAACCGATCGACGGCGATGACAAGCCACGCTCCAGTTTCGAAAGGTAGCTACGAGTCAAACCGGTGTCCGTCGCCAATTGCTCCAGCGTCATTCCGCTCTGGACGCGAAGAAATTTGAGATTCAATGTCATCTGACCGGTTTGCCTGTTGAACTTGCCTGCATCCTCTCGCACCAAACCTTCAACAATTCAAATGCCGGTTACACACCGATCCGGCATCGCCCGGTCAGAGATCCAACACGAGCCTCGGGCCCGCGCAGTCTCCGACGCAGACGATGAGCTCGCTTTGCCGTTCGGTCGGTGAAAGCACACGGTCCCGATGGATTGGCGGCCCCTCTGTCCAGCGCACGCGGCAAGCGCCGCAGATGCCACCACCGCATGACACCGGGACATCGATCCCCATCGATTCCAGCGTTCCCAAAAGGCCCATGTCTGGGGTGACGACCGCCTGCATCCTGCTAGCCGAGAGGTAAAGTTCGTAGGGAGGCACGTCGCTTTTGGCGACGAGCTTCGGGGGCGTGAACATTTCGATATGCTTGCGGTTCTCCGGCCAGGTTGCGACCGCTTGCTCGAAAGCCTGAAGCATGGGATCCGGTCCGCAGCAGGCAGCCAAGCCAGAGCCGCCGAACTCCCCAACGATCTCGGCGATTATGGGCTTCGATTGTTCAGTCGTATCGTAAAGTCGGACGCGGCCAGCCTTGATCGCGGGTGCGATCATATCCGGAAGAACCGGTTGACCTCGACTGGTCCAATGTAACACGTAATTCGTTTGGCCGCGGCGATCGAGATGACGAATCGCGGAAATGAACGGCGTTACACCGATGCCGCCCGCCACGAACACGTTTGTCCCTTCCGGATCGAGCGCAAGGCCCCCGCGCGGCAGCGAGACGGATATCGGTTGCCCGACCTGCACGCGATCATGCAGAAATGCGGATCCGCCGCGCCCTTCGCGCTCGCGCTTCACGGCGATCACGTAGCGGCGATCGTCGTCCGGCTCGTTGCAAAGCGAGTACGTTCGGACAAGTCCCGGCTCCAGATGAACGTCGATATGGGCGCCGGGCCTGAATGGCGGTAACTCCCAATCGTCCTGATCGACCAGCGTGAAGCGCTTGGTGTCGTTGCCAAGATCCTCCACCTTCGAAACGACGGTAGATACCGTTTTGATCGCCTTCGCCATTATATCGGCCTTACGGTATCGCCGACGCGAAGCGTACCGCCAACGATGATTTTGCAGTTTAGACCGGAACGGTTGATCATCGGATCGAACACCGGTTTGCCGAGAATTTCTTCGATGTGCCGACATGGCGTCGAAAGGCGGGTCGCTTCGACGATCGTCTCACCGAGCCGAAAGCGTCGGCCGACCAGATGATTGAGCGGAATGCCTTCGACGGTGACGTTGCGACGATGCTCCTCAGGGAGCATGTCGATCCCATGGTCTCGCTTGAGAGCCTCAAGGGTCTCCATCTCGAACAGGGTAATCTGGCGACCTTCCTCCGGCTTGTGAGAGTAGAACCCCGTCTCCTGCCCGATCAGGTATCGATCCCCATCGATCCCGCGGCTTGCGATGAGCTCGATCTCGGGGAATGTGCGCATGGGCAGGAACGCCCGTGGTGTCTTGTGCAGAAAGCGTACGACACCCTGCCAGGATGTAACGACCGGTTTCTTTTCGATTGCTTGGGCGTCCATCGTTCTTCCCTACTCTTGGATCGAAATCTGTTGTTCTTCGTCAGCGTGTTGCGACGAGCGATTTATCGAGGGTCTGGCGCACATCGGAGCGCACCTCGACGACCACGGGTCCGCGGACTGACATCGCCTCGCCCACAATGCCAGGAGCGCTCTCCGCATCTTCAATCACAAATCCCGAGGCGCCGAAGGAACGCGCCAGGGCCGCGAAGTCGGGATTGGAGAGATCGGTGCCATATGGACGGTTGGGAAACGTGCGCTCCTGATGCGAACGGATCGTTCCGTACGAGCAATTGTTCGACACGACGATCATGAGGTTCGCCCGTCGATCGACGGCCGTCGCCAATTCGTTACCGGTCATCAGAAAGCCGCCGTCGCCACAGAACGCAATTACTTGGCGATCTGGGTAGCGAAGGCTCGCGGCAAGTCCGGCTGGGACGCCGCTTCCCATCGCTCCGCAGGCCGACCCCAACAGCCGCGAAGCGGGCGCGAGGCTGAAGATGCGATGAACCCATCCCGCAAAGTTTCCGGAATCAGTCGTGACGATGCCATCCGCTTTGAAATGCGAGGCTATGGCGGCGACTGCGTGTCCGAGGACGTCCTCCGACGGAACGCCGATCCGCGGCCAGCCGTGTGTTGCCGCCCGCACCGCCGCCGTCTCTTGTAACCACTGCTTCCGGTCTGGTGAAGCTGCCGGTGCCGCGAGCATGGCCGAAACGAATGCGTGCGATCCGGAGACGACTGCGACATCGGTCCGGAATCGCTTACCGATAGCATCAGTATCCGGATAGACATGGATCAAAGGCTGACGCGGCTCGGACTGCCGCGGAAACGCGAAGCCGAGCGAAGATAGATCGCCGAGGCGCGTCCCGATTGCGACGATCAGGTCAGCGCGCTCAAGAAGCTTCGCATGTGACGGCGACGTGAAGAAGCCGAATTGGCCAGCCCAAAGACGATGATCGTTTGGGAACTGGTCCTGCATCTTGTTCAGGGTGACGACTGGAACGTCCCATTTTTCTGAGAAGGTGATCAGGTCTTCCCTGAAAGAAGCCGTCCGGCATTCGCCGCCGACCAATACGATCGGCTTCTCAGACGCGGCCAACAGCCCAGCGGCGCGTTTGATGGCGTCAATGCCTGGTTCTGGGAGCGCAAGCTCATTGGTTCTGGCAACAAGGCCTTCAGCCGTTTCAGCGAGGAGATCCTCAGGCAGTTCGACCGCGACGGGACCGGGTGTCCCTGCAAGCGCCGCCGCGAATGCGCGAGCCATCATTTCCGGAACGAGGTCTGCCGAATTCAGGCGTACCGACCATTTCAGCAGCCCTGCGAAGGAGCGGCCGCAATCGACCTCCTGCACGGCGTCCCTGTCAAGATTGGGGCGGTCTACCTGACCGACCAGCATGATAAGGGGGATCGCCTCCTGAGCTGCCACATGGAGACCGAGCGCGGCGTTGAAAGCACCGGGGCCGCGGCTCGCCATCACGACGCCCGCACGCCCCGTAAGCTTGGCGTCGGCAACTGCGGCAAGACCTGCACTGCCTTCGTGGCGGCAGGTCACCAGATCGATATCGTTCCGGTCATGAAGCGCGTCAAGGAGCGGCAAGAAGCTTTCCCCCGGTACGCAGAACGCGCGATCCACGCCATGCGCAGCCAGGCTATCGGCGATCAGTTCCGCCACACGGTACGTCATACGACGCTCCCGTCCTGCTTGATGATCTGCGGTGCACCAGGGGCGTGGATCGGCGAGTCCGTAACTTCCTGCAGCGCCTCGATCGAGAGGCCCTCAAGCAACGCCCGAACCGCGAGACCATTTTCTACGATGTCGATGATCGCCAGATTGGTGAAGATGCGGGTCACGACGTTGCGCGCCGTGAGCGGATACACGCAACGTTCGACGATGCGGGGCTGCCCCTCTTTCGTCGTGTGGTCCATCATCACCCAGATGGATTTGGCTCCGACCGCGAGATCGATTGCTCCTCCGATGCCGGGCGGTGATCCATTATCCCCAGTCGACCAGTTCGCCAGATCGCCGTCCTTCGAGACCTGGAACGCTCCAAGGACAGCGACATCGAGATGGCCGCCGCGCATCATTGCGAATGACAGACTCGAGTCGAAATAAGAGCCGCCTGTGCGGAGCGAGATCGGCATCTTCCCGGCATTGATGAGATCCCAGTCTTCCTGACCCACAGCAGGCTTCGGACCAACATTGAGAATGCCGTTCTCGCTGTGGAGGATCACGCCGGATTCGGCCGGCAGGAAATCCGCCACATGCGTGGGAGCGCCGATGCCGAGATTAACGAATCCCTCTGAGGGGAGATGCAATGCGACCATACGTGCGAGCGCGTCGCGCGAAAGCGGGGTCATCGGGGGCTCCTTGCGAAAACGCGATCCACGAAAATGCACGGCGTGACGATGGCTTCAGGATCGAGTTCGCCGGGTTCGACAACGCGGTCCACCTCGACGGCAACCGTCCGTCCGGCGGTCGCCATGACCGCGCAATGATTGCGGGCGGTCTTGTTGTAGGTGACGTTCCCGAGCGTGTCGGCGAGGTGGCCCTTCACGAAGGAGTAATCCGCGCGCAGTGGTAGTTCGAGAATGAACTCGCGGTCGCCGACGACGATCTTTTGCTTACCGTCCGCAAACACCGTGCCGACGCCGACCGGAGACAGGAAGCCTCCGAGCCCAGCCCCCCTGCCCGAATGCGCTCGACCAACGTTCCCTGCGGAACGAGTTCAAGTTCGACCGTACCGGCACGATATTGTTCGGCAAATTGCTTGGCAGCACGCGGATACGAACAGACGATCTTCCGGACGATCTTGGCCTCGAACCAAAGCGACAGGTCGTCTTCCGTTGAACCTGCGTTGTTTGAGATTAGGGTGAGGTCGCGGACACCCGTGTCTAGCACCGCCCTCACCACTCCAAGCGGAAGACCCGCTCCACCGAAGCCGCCCATCATGATGGCATTACCGTCTTGGATGCCCTCCACGGCCGCTCCGGCGTCCTTGACCACTACGTTTCGCATCGTTCCGCCCGTTTTGATTTTTAAGAGATTGATTTTGGATACGCCGACGACAGTCCTCGCCCCACGCGGTCGAGCAGCATCTCACTGGTGCCGTCCGCATAAGCGGCCATCCGGACCTCGGCGAGATGCATGTTCAGACGATGGGCCGCACTTGCTCCTGTCGCGCCGACGATCCGCACGCACTGGTCGATTCCCCAGATCGCGGTATCGACAGCGAACTTCTTCGCCTGCGCGGCCAGACCGACGGGATTTTCGCCGATCTGAATCTGCTCGGCGGCCCGGAATACAAGCGCGTTGGCGGCCTCTAGGCGGATCGACACCTCCGCAAGCTCCCAGCGAAGGCCTTGATGCCCTGTCAACGGTTTGCCGAACGCTTTACGATTTTCGCAGTAGTCCACCGCTTCACATAGAGCAGCGTAGAGCGTAGCTACGCTCATAGCGGCCACATGCACGCGCGCACCGTTCACCGCCGTCATGGACGCCTTCAACGCCGCCCCCGGTGGAGCGATCAAGCACCAATCAGGGACGAAGTGCTTGTCGAACGCAACTTCTGCAAGACGGAACGAGCGTCCTCCCGGAACCAGTACCTCCGTACGCTTGACACTCTCGCTGGCTCCGAACGGCACGTAGAAGCTCGCGATATTTTCAGCGCCCGCGGCATCGCCAACGCGGGCAAGGACGATCAGTCCGCCGACGAGCAGGCCATTCGTCATCCATGCCTTGGTCCCACTCAGCGTCCATCCGCCATCGACGGGGGTGGCCGTCGTCGTCAACGCAGAGACATCGCTGCCGCCTGCAGGTTCGGTCATCGCGGTGGTCAGGAGAAGTTCGCCCCGCAGTGCTGGAGCCAACAGTTGTTCGATCTGGACCGTTGTGCCGGCCTGGGAAAGGCGCGTCGCCCCGCCTTGGTGGTGGTTAAGGCAGAATGCCGCTGCGAAGCCGTGGTGCGCCATCTCCTGCGCGACCCGGATTTTGCATAGATAGGACGCTCCCAGCCCGCCATGGGCGCGCTTGGCCTGGAGTCCGAGCATTCCGATCGCCGCCCAGTCGGCGATCCATCTTTCCGGAAAGGCTTCACCCGCCATGTGTGCGGCAAGCAGGCTTTCGGAGAACGAACCGGTACAGAACTCTCGCGCCTTCGCTACATACCCAAGCTCTTCCGCGGAGAGGAGACTGTCATACTGATGATAGGCGTTCATCACTGAATTCCCTTCGAACCCTATTTCTGAAGAGGTGCTCCGACGTCCTTAGCCCACTTATTCCAGAACGCTTCTTCGCGTCCGACGTCGGCGGTGAAGCTTTCCGCCGTCGACCCCTGAATCGGCGTGGCGCCGAGCGTGACCAAGTGGGCGAGAAATTCTGGATCGCTTGCTCCCTTGTCGAGAGCCGCGCCAATCTTCCCCACGACTTCCGAAGGCATGTTCGCTGGGCCAGCGACACCAAACCATGGTGAGACGTCCAGCGGCTTGCCTCCGGCCTGCTCGACAGTCGGAAGATCGGGGAACGCCGGCGACCGCTCGTTCGCCGTCACCGCGATCGCCTTGAGCGAACCGGCCTTGACGTGCTCTGCGATGGTTGCCTCCGTGAAGAAGCCCGCCTCGACCACGCCCGATATGGTGTCTGTGATCGGTTGGTTGCCGCCCGAATAGTTGATGAACGACATCTTCGTATCGTAGGTCATGTCGAAAAGCGTTCCGCCGATATGCGACGTGGCACCGAACGTTCCGCCGAAGTTCACCTGCCCAGGGTGTGCTTTGAGATATGCGAGAAACTCGGCAAAATTTGAAACCGGAAGCTTTGGATTCACCACTAGTAAATTTCGCTGTTTCGCGACTTTGCGGATGTAGGTGAAGCCTTTCTGCTGATCGTAGCGCACACTTTGATAAAGCGCGGCAGCGCGGGTGTTCGAGGACTCGACCGCAACAAGCAGAGTGTAACCATCTGGCGCAGCGCGGGAGACGTTGGAAGCGGCGATCATACCTCCCGCACCCCCGTTGTTCTCTACGATAACATTCGTCGCCAATTCCTTTGAAAGGAGACGCCCGATGACGCGCCCCATGATGTCCGTGGGGCCGCCCGGCGGAAACCCGACGATCAGCTTGATCGTCTTCGACGGATAGGCGTCGGCAGCACTCGCTGGAGCGGACAAAAGGCCGAGGCAGAACACGGCCGCTAGTTGGGTCGATTTTCTGAACACCTGCATTATGAAACACCTTTCTCGAAGGACGCCCGACCTTCGGACTGAGGACACTTTGTGTCAAGAACGAAACAACGATGACGCAACGCAAAACCGCACATTGTCTCGCCATCTGATGCTGAAATGCTACGCAAACTGCATTGCGTCGCAGCAAATACCTTTATTCCAGCGAAATCAGGAGGAGCTCTTCGCGTCCGCCAATTTGCCATTCCAACTGCAATGTTCTAGACGATCGGTCTAATGGTGAGGCGATGACGAAGAGCGACGACAATCCGGGGACAACAATAGGTGCGGACCGGCGCGCGGCTGGCTACGTGCCGACAAAGGACGTTCTGCTTCGTTGCGGGATGGAAGTGCTGACAGAACAGGGGTTCGCAGCCACGGGTCTGGATGCGCTGCTACGCCGCGCGACCGTGCCGAAAGGCTCATTCTACCATTACTTCGACAGCAAGGCCGATTTCGGCCGAGAGGTCATGAAGACCTATGATGCCTTCTTCCATCGCAAACTTGATCGCGCTTTGGGCGATGAGCGACTGGCGCCGTCTGAGCGCATGCGTGCGTTCGTCGAGGATGCCAAACGAGGTATGGCCAAGTACGGCTATGCCCGCGGATGCCTCGTCGGAAACCTCAGTCAGGAAGTCGAAGCGTTGCCAGACGATTATCGGTCGCTGCTGAACGAAATCGTCCTTGGATGGCAGCGCAAAGTGGCGCGGTGTCTCGAGCTTGCGCGCGATGCCCGCGAGATTAGCCATGACGCCGACTGCGATGTCTTGGCTGAATTTTTTGGATCGGCTGGGAAGGCGCAGTGATGCGGGCGCGCCTCGTTAAGAACGGTACTCCGCTCGACACTTTCATTGCCGGATTTGTCGCCGGCCTGCCCCGTCCGGATCGGACAAAGGCTGGGACGAAGAAGAAACCATGAAAAGGAGCGTCAATTGTTCAAAGCTGTGCTGATCGAAAAGGACGAACAAGGATACCGCGCCGACGTTGTCGAACTTCCAGAAAGCCGTCTTCCCGAAGGAGACGTACTGGTCGATGTCGAGTTCAGCACGTTGAACTACAAGGACGGTCTGGCGATCACCGGTAAGGGTCCGATCCTCAGGTCTTTCCCCATGGTTCCCGGCATTGATTTCGCTGGCACGGTGTCGTCGAGCTCAGACCCGGCCTACTCTCCCGGCGACCGCGTGGTCCTCAACGGTTGGGGTGTCGGCGAACAACACTGGGGTGGACTGGCACAACGTGCGAAGGTCAAGGGCGATTGGCTGATCAAGTTGCCGACATCAGTGTCGGCCCGCCGCGCCATGATCATCGGTACGGCGGGTTACACGGCCATGCTGTCTGTCATGGCGCTCGAAAAATACGGCATTCGTCCCGGAAGCGGCGATGTTCTGGTGACCGGCGCTGGGGGCGGCGTCGGAGGCATCGCGATCATGCTACTTCACAAGCTCGGTTTCCGGATTGTGGCTTCGACCGGGCGGCCAGAAGAAGAGTCATACCTCAAGAGCCTTGGCGCCGCCGAAGTCGTGGATCGCGCGCAATTCTCTCAACCCGGCAAGCCGCTGCAAAAGGAGCGATGGATCGCAGCCATTGACTCTGTCGGCAGCCATACGCTCGCCAACGTGTGCGCCGGAATCAAGTCTGACGGCGCGGTGGCCGCGTGCGGTATGGCGCAAGGCCTGGATTTCCCGGCGAGCGTCGCCCCGTTCATTTTACGCGGTGTTGCGCTGTTCGGAATTAACAGCGTGACCCGCTCGAAGGCGGAGCGTATCAAAGCTTGGGATCGCCTCGCCTCGCTACTGACAGATGCAGATCTCGAACCGACGACAATGGAAATCGGACTTAACGAAGTCAAAGACACGGCAGAACGCCTTATGACCGGCCAAATCCGCGGACGCGCAGTCGTTAACGTCAATCGGTGAAAGACTTGGGTATAGGCGCAGCACTGTTGCGTGCACCCGAGACTCTATAGCTCCCTTTCGATGAACACCGGGGACCGCTTTTGGGACTGCGCGAGAAATAAATCTCATCAACGTGGTGCCCGGGCCGTAGATATAGCAATGTGTGATGACCCACGTGGATTGCCCATTGACCCCACAAGTAGCTTTGAGGGTCGAACGGCATCGACCACGTCTTCGTAAGAAGACATCAACCCATTGTCGCTCGTCGATGCACAAGAGTCCTATCGCTGAAGCGACACTGGATGTCGATTTCGTAGCTGCTGTGCTCGTACTTGACGCCTCGCGGCGACACTCTGATTTGATGAAGTTATCCAATCGCTCCGACGAGTGCTGCCGTGACCCGATCCACGGTTTGTGAAGCGTCAATCGTTTTGAGCAGGCCCCGGGCAGCATAATAATCGGTGAGTGGCTTTGTCTGGTCGGTATAGGCGGTTAGGCGCACGCTGAGTGCTCCCTCGTTGTCGTCCGCTCGCACGACCGCACCACTTTCGCGGGCCTGCATGGCACGCCCGAGGATTCGGTTCAGCAAATACTGCTCGTCGACCTTGAGCTCAAGCACCCAATCCAGTTCTTGGTTTTCAAGGACTTCGTCAAGGCTCTCGGCCTGAGCAACAGTCCGGGGAAATCCGTCCAAGATGAAGCCTCGCGCTGCATCTGACCGTCCTATACGTTCGGCAATGAGCCCGACCACCAGCTGGTCCGGCACCAGCTCGCCACGTTGCATAATCTCGGCTGCCTGTTGCCCGATCGCCGTGCCTTCCGAGACTGCCGCGCGGAGCATATCGCCGGTCGACAGTTGCGGGATGGTAAGAAGCTGCGACAGCTTGGATGCCTGCGTTCCCTTCCCGGCTCCGGGCGGACCTAGAAGCACGAGTCTCATCTCACTTCTCCTTTAAAGCGGATTTCGTCAACGGCGGAGGCCCATCTTGCCTCGATCAACTTGCGTACCTCATCGGCATATCCGCTTTCTGCACAGCGATGACGGCGATGAAGGACGACGACGTCATTTGGAGGCGCATGATCTATCGCGTTCGTGTCAATGTTCATAACCCGCTCGCGCTATCGCTTGTTCTGCCGATGCTCGACGAGGTCGGTGACCACGGCGGGATCGGCCAGTGTCGATGTATCACCCAGAGATGACGGTTCATCCTCCGCGATCTTGCGCAGGATGCGGCGCATGATCTTGCCGGAGCGGGTCTTCGGCAGGCCCGGCGCGAACTGGATCAGATCGGGCGAGGCGATCGGGCCGATGTCCTTGCGGACCCAGGCCACCAGCTCCTTGCGCAGCTCTTCCGTCGGCTCGACGCCGTTCATCAGCGTGACATAAGCGTAGATGCCCTGGCCCTTGATGTCGTGGGGATAGCCAACCACAGCGGCTTCCGACACTTTCTCATGCGCAACCAGCGAGGACTCCACTTCGGCGGTGCCCATGCGGTGGCCGGAGACGTTGATGACGTCATCGACGCGGCCGGTGATCCAGTAATAGCCGTCGGCATCCCGTCGGCAGCCGTCGCCGGTGAAGTACTTGTTCTTGTAGGTCGAGAAATAGGTCTGCTCGAAGCGGGCGTGATCGCCATAGACCGTACGCATCTGGCCCGGCCACGACCTGGCGATACAGAGATTGCCCGAGGTCTCGCCGTCCAGCACCTTGCCGTCGGCATCGACGATCTCGGGCACGACGCCAAAGAACGGCCGCGTCGCCGAGCCGGGCTTGAGCTTGGTGGCGCCAGGCAGTGGCGTGATGAGAATGCCGCCCGTCTCGGTCTGCCACCAGGTATCGACGATCGGCGCACGCGCCTCGCCGACGACGTGATAGTACCACTCCCAGGCTTCCGGATTGATCGGCTCGCCGACCGAACCCAGCAGGCGCAGGCTCTTGCGCGAGGTTTTCTTCACCGGCTCGTCGCCGGCCTGCATCAGCGCGCGGATCGCCGTTGGCGCGGTGTAGAAGATGTTGACCTGATGCTTGTCGATCACTTCCCAGAAGCGCGACATGCTGGGATAGTTCGGCACGCCTTCGAACATCAGCGTGGTCGCGCCATTGGCCAGCGGCCCATAGAGAATGTAGCTGTGACCGGTCACCCAGCCGACGTCGGCGGTGCACCAGTAGATGTCACCCTCGTGATAGTCGAAGACATATTGATGCGTCATCGACGCGAACAGCAGATAACCGCCAGTGGTGTGCAGCACGCCCTTGGGCTGGCCGGTGGAACCCGACGTGTAGAGGATGAACAGCGGATCTTCCGCGTTCATCGGCTCGCACGGGCATTCGGTGGTTACGACTTCGGCGGCCTCGCGGTACCAGAAGTCACGCACCGGATCCATGTTCACCGGCGTGCCGGTGTGCTTGACGACCACAACCCAATCGACGCCGCCAGCCTTGGCGACGGCAGCATCGACATTGTTCTTCAGCGGCACTTTCTTGCCGCCGCGCAGGCCTTCATCGGCGGTGATGATGATCTTCGACTGGCAGTCGGTGATGCGCTGCGCCAGCGAGTCCGGCGAGAAGCCGGCGAAGACCACCGAATGGACCGCGCCGATGCGCGCGCAAGCGAGCATCGCGTAGGCGGCTTCCGGAATCATCGGCAGATAGATGGTGACGCGGTCGCCCTTGCCGACATTGCGGTTGCGCAACACGTTGGCCATCTTGCACACTTCGTCGTGCAGCTCCTGATAGCTGATGTGCTTCGACTGCGACGGGTCGTCGCCTTCCCAGATGATCGCGGTCTGATTGGCCCGGTCAGGCAGATGGCGGTCGATGCAGTTATAGGCGGCGTTCAATACGCCATCCTCGAACCACTTGATCGAGATCTTGCCTGGGGCAAAGGACGTGTTTTCGATCTTGGTGGGGGCGTGGGTCCAGTGGAGGCGCTTGGCCTGCTCGGCCCAGAAGCCGTTGGAATCGCTAATCGAGCGCGCATACATCTCGTTGTATTTCGCGTCATCGACGAATGCGCGCGTCGTCCACTCAGCCGGTACGTCGTAAATCTTGTCGCAGACAGTCTCTTCTTGATTGTGGCTATTCATTGTTTCCCTTAATCAAGTTTCTTTTTGAACCAGAGTAGCCACAAGGATCGACTCGATAGCTGCCAGTAGCAACTCGCTGAATTACAAGTGTTACAAAACGCGCAAACGTCCTGGCCAAAGAGAGTGCCTTAAAACGAATCTTGGAACCCAAGAATACGATGGATCTTGGTGCCGCAAGCATCCGATTTCGTCTCAAAGGGTCGCGAGCTGCCATCGCAGACACGCCTTGTTGCTATAGCAGGTGGTGGCGTGGAGAATTCTCCACGCCACCATTGCGACAATGGTAGATCAGGTACTTAAATCTCGGCCGCGGGTTTCTGGTAGGAACAGGGCTCCAATAATGGCCGTCAGCCCGGCAATCACCACCGTGTACCAAAGTCCACCGAGAATATTGCCCGTGGCAATGACGACTGCCGTTGCGACAAACGGCGCGAAGCCTCCGATCCAGCCGTTGCCGAGCTGCAGGGCGACAGAGACACCACTGTATCGGATATGGACAGGAAACAGTTCAACCAACAGAGCTCCGAGCGGCCCATAAACCATCGTCGCTAAGAACACTAAGGCGAAGAGCACGGCGATGACCATAGGAGCGTTAGGCTCCGCCGGAGCCTTCGCTGACGGCAGGCCGCTTTCGTTCAGCGTTTTGAGAAGCTTGGCTTCATCGAAAGCCATAGCTGGCTGATCGCCGATTTGAACAGATAGGGACGCTGAATCGGCTTTTACAGCGTAAGGAACGGCGCGGGAAGTCAGGAGTGCTTTCACCCGAGTGCACTCCTTCGTGGCTAGGGGACTAAAGAGCTGACCGAACAAGGATTGATCCTCGCTACAATCGTTTGCGTGAATCACTACCAAGGTCCTAGCTCGGAACTCCGCAAGCGCCGGATTGCCGTAAGTTGCCAACCCCTGGAAGAGAGGCATGATCAGGACGGCGGATAATGCGCACCCGGTGACCACTATCCACTTTCGTCCGATCTTGTCGGATAGCCAGCCAAAGAACAGAAAGAACGGAGTTCCGAGAGCGAGCCCAGCCAGCAAGTACGTATTGGCCTGCTCATGACTCATCTTCAGTGTCGTGGTCATGAAATAGAGGCTGTAGAAATGCCCGGTGTACCAGATCACCGCCTGGCCAGCTACGACGCCGAAGATGGCAACAAGCACCAGGCGCAGATTGCGAGGATCACCAAACGTATCGCCGATCGGATTTTTCGAACCTTTACCCTCAGCCTTCATTTGCTGGAACACAGGCGACTCGTGAAGTTTGAGACGTATGTACAAAGAAAGAACCAGAAGGCCGATTGATCCGACGAATGGGATACGCCAACCCCAGCTCGCAAAACTCTCTACCGACATCGAATAGCGACATAAAAGAATTACCGCCAGCGAGAGGAACAAGCCTAGCGTAGCGGTGATCTGAATCCAGCTTGTCGTAAAGCCTCTCTTGTCGGAATCAGAGTGCTCAGCAACATATGTTACGGCGCCCCCGAATTCTCCGCCAACGGCAAGCCCTTGCAGCAGACGCAAGCCAACCAAAATTGCCGGAGCCCACCAGCCTAAAGTCTCGAACGTGGGCAGCAAGCCGACGGCCGCAGTGGCGAGTCCCATTACCAGCATGGTCACGAGAAATGTTTTCTTGCGACCGACGAGATCGCCGAGCCGTCCGAAGACGACCGCCCCAAACGGGCGAAGCACAAAGCCTGCGCCGAAGGTCGCCAATGCGGCCAGCAACGCCGCCGTCTCATTGCCTTTCGGGAAAAACAGCGTACTGAAAAATGCAGCCAAAGAGCCGTAGATGAAGAAGTCATACCATTCGAAAACGGTGCCAAGTGCTGCCGCAAAGACGATACGTTTCTTATCCCGATCAAGGTGGTGGGAAGCAGATGTGGTCCCTGATGTGATTGCTTGAATGGACATTTTTTCCTCCCGCTTAAACGTTTTGTCGCGCGTGAGTACTCGCGCTCGTATGTTGCAGTTCAATTTCTTGCCGCGTTAGGAAAGCGCCTAACAAAAGATTGAACGCATCCGGCTGCTCAAGCATCGGGAAGTGGCCCGCGTTAGTTACGATTTCGAGCTGGCTATTGAGAATGCCCTCCGCCAAGGCCTGCGATTCGCTCGGCGGGGTGATGATGTCCTCGTCGCCGACGACGACCAGCGTTGGCACGCGGATCTCTTGTAACCTTGGGCGGCTGTCCGACGCATTGAGCGAAGCTATCGCTTCACGCGCAACGAATGCCGGCGTTTGTGCAACTTCGTTCTTGGCAAACTCGATGAGCCAAGAACCTGCAGCAGAGCCGAATGATCGTTCGATGACATTCTGACTCGCTACGGCTACACCCAAATCATCAATGGCTTTAAGCACGTTATTGACGTTAACGTCCGCACCTAACCCGTGCGGCGTGGCACCTACAAGCACGAGTGCTCGCACGAGTTCCGGGTACGTGAGCGTGAAACTTTGGGCTACAGTCCCTCCCATCGACAGCCCTACAAGAATGGACACATCAATTTCCAATGCTCGGTACACCCGGAGCACGTCTTCAACGAAGGCCTCGATCGTGTAGCTTCGGTCTCTGGGATGCCGCGAAGGGCCATGACCAGGCAAATTGATGCGCACTATTCGGTGCCGGGCCGAGAATGTTTCGACCTGTTCGCGCCAGAACTCGGCGGTCGTTGTGAAGCCGTGCACGAACACCAAGGGAATTCCTTCCCCCGACACCTGCACGATGGCATCTCCAATTTCGATAGTTCCATTACGTATCATTTCGCTCCTCCCAGGGCGGTTGTCTTATGCTGTGGGAGTTTCGCAAAGTCCGTGCCATGTCGGCCGCTCGGAGGCTGAGACATCGTACGGCGCTGTTATCGCGTCACTAATTGCCAATTCTCAAGAACGTCAGACGATTTGACGTTTGCTGATAGCAACGATATTGTCTCATTTTTGCCACCTCGTTGTCGCATATTTGTGACACTTCGACGTGTGAGGCTGGAATGGTCCTTTCACAGTGGATTGCCGGATCGTCTGAGGAAGCAGGCTTCTTGAGGCTTGTTCTCGATCACGTGTCGGACTGTCTCGTTGCAGTTGATACTTCCGGCACGGTCGTCTTGATCAACCAGCCCTATTGCAGGCTCCTAGGGGGGGCGGCGGAAGACTTCGTGGGGCGGCACATAACCGATGTGGTGGGACCACAAACCAAGCTTCATCTCGTGGCACGAGGGGAAGGGAGCCATGTTGGCTATCCCCTGAAGGTGCGCGGCCATCAACTGATCACAAGACAGGTTCCCGTCCTTCAGGACGGCCGCATCATTGGCGCGGTCGGCCTCGCGCTCTTCTCGGATCTCGGCACCCTGAAAAGAACTTTCCGACGGGCCACACAATCTGAGCTAGCGCTGCCTCAAGGTAACAAGCCGTGGCGTTCACGGTTCAGCATCAGCGACATCATTGGCCAAGGCGAGACTATGGATGCCTACCGAAATTCGCTTGAAGTCGTCGCCGGGCACGACCTTCCAGTTTTGATTTCTGGT
The DNA here is from genome assembly GCF_032401055.1 of Tardiphaga sp. 709. Lineage (NCBI taxonomy): Bacteria > Pseudomonadati > Pseudomonadota > Alphaproteobacteria > Hyphomicrobiales > Nitrobacteraceae > Tardiphaga > Tardiphaga sp. 709. The sequence continues at coordinate 2,282,379 of NZ_CP135529.1, forward strand.
GAAACTGGCTCCGGCAAGGAATTGGCTGCCCATGCCATCCACGCGCATTCGAGCCGATCCGAAGGTCCCTTCGTCTGGATCAATTGCGCGTCGATCCCGAGCGAACTAATAGAGGCGGAATTATTCGGCTATGAAGGTGGTGCATTCACCGGAGCGCGCAGTCGCGGAAAATTGGGAAAGTTCGAGCTGGCCTCCGGCGGCACGCTATTACTAGACGAAATAGGCGATATGCCACTGCATCTTCAGGGCAGTTTACTACGCGTTATTCAGACCAGCGAGATGGTGCGCGTCGGTGGCACGACGCCGGTTGCCGTCAATGCCCGCGTGGTTTGCGCAACCAATCAATCACTTCCCGAGCTCGCTCGCGTGGGTCGTTTCAGGCAGGACCTCTACTATCGCCTTGGCGTATTGCCGATCGACGTACCTCCCCTTCGCGATCGGGACGACATAGAATTTCTCGCTCGACAGTTGTTGAGGCGGATCGCGACTCGGTTGAGCGCCGCGCCGCCGCAATTGGACCGGAATGAGATCATCTCTCTTGTTGCACACCACTGGCCCGGGAATGTTCGAGAGCTGGAAAATGTGCTCACGCGCTTCATCGTTACCGGTCGCCTGATGATGGCCGCCGCACCTCCACGGCTTCAACAGGACGCGGACAGCGCGTCGCGACCGCTTAAGCAGCGCATCCAATCCCAAACGGCAACGGAAATCCGGGCCGCATTAGAGCAATCCGGCGGCAACAAGCGCCGCGCCGCCGAGCTGCTGGGTATCAGCCGCGGACATCTTTATCGCCTCATGCGAGAACAAAACCCGTAGCGATAGATCCCGGAGCTTGAGGCGGTCTTAGGCCCTCAGGCCGCCCTGGTCCTGCTCTATGCCGCCCTGATACTGGCGACAAAGCCGCTGACTTCGGCCTGCAACGACCGCAGCTTGCCGGTCAAGCGCGCGCTCGCCGCAACAACGGTGCCCGCCACGAGTCCGGTTTCTGACGTCGCGGCATTGACGTCAGAAATGTTCTGCGAAACCCGGTTCGTTCCGGAAGCTGCGTCCCGAACGTTTTGTGCAATAGCCTGAGTTGCGACGCCCTGCTCTTCCACTGCTGACGCGATCGAAGATGAGATCTCATTGACTTGGTTTATGGTCGCGAGAATATTCTGAATGTTACCGACCACGGACGAAGTCTCGGCCTGTATCGACGTAATTTGCGCACTAATTTCGTCAGTCGCCTTGGCCGTCTGCGTTGCGAGCGACTTCACCTCGGTGGCCACGACAGCAAAGCCCCTTCCCGCTTCGCCGGCGCGCGCCGCCTCGATTGTGGCATTCAGCGCGAGCAGGTTGGTTTGCGCGGCAACGTTATTAATGAGCCCAATCACTTCACCGATCTTGGAGGCTGCCGCAGCGAGCCCCTGTACTGTTGCATTGGCACGCTGCCCGTCGTTAGCGGCCTTGTCGGCAACTTGGGCTGCCTGCGTGACGCGAAGACTTATCTCGTTTATCGAAGCCGACAATTGACCGGCGGCTGAGGCAACCATCTGCACGTTCCCGGATGCTTCGTGGCATGCTTCGGCAACCGAGTTCGCACGCCCGTTCGCACGATCGGCGCTCTCTGACATACTCTCGGCAGCCTTCTGCATTTCACTCGCCTCGGAGAACACCTCCCGCACAACACTTTCGACGCTCGTCTCGAACTTTCCGGCAAGTTCCAGCATAGCCCCACGCTTGTCTTCATCCGCTCTTTGCATGAGTTTTTGCTGTTCGCCGTGCATCATACGAACAGCGGTCGTGTTTTCCTTGAATACGCGCAAGGCGCGGGCGAGACTCCCGACTTCATCGCGGCGGTTTGTGTATGGCACCTCGAATTCATCTTCGCCCGCAGCGAGCTTCTCGGTAAGAGAGGTGATCGTGATGAGCGACTGCGTCACGGTCCGACTGATCGCCAGCGAAATGGCAAGGACCAGAACGAGTAACCCAAGGCAAATCCACGCGAAGGTCCAGGCAGTGTGTCGAAAGATTGCATCGACATCGTCAAGATAGATGCCGGTCCCGATGATCCAGTCCCAAGGCGCGAATTTTTTTATATAGGACAGCTTGGAGACTGGCTGCTCGGAGCCGAGCTTGGGCCACAGATAACCGTAGAAGCCCTCCCCCTGCTTCTGTGCGACGTCGACAAAACCACGAAAAAGGTAGTTTCCACTCGGATCTTTCAGGTCTCCGACCGGCTTGCCATCGAGCTCAGGCTTGGCGGGGCTCATGATCATGTTGGGGGCCATGTCGTTGATCCAGAAGAACTCGACCTTGTCGTAGCGAAGCCCCTTGATCACTGCGAGTGCAGCAGCCTGAGCCTGCTCGCGGCCAAGCGAGCCGTCACCTTCAAGCTTTTGATAGTGCGCCAGGATGCCGTGCCCGATGTCGACCATATGCTGGATCTTGGCCTGCCTATCGGTCATCATCTGGCTGCGGATGTTGTATAGCGCGATCGGTACCAGAGTGATCATGCCCGTTAGCGCTATGCCGATGATAACGAGGAACTTGACTCTCAGACCACGAACAGACATTGGAATCCCTCGATCAAAAAATGATCGTCAGATTGTTCCAGCCCTGTTACCAGACGTTTAAGTATCGAGGCTCTTGCAGTCACAGCGCATATTAGTGACGCTATTTGGCAGAATTTGCACGTTCACCGAAGTTGCGATCACCCTCACCACAAAACTAGCCTTTGCCACGAAGTGGTACAACAAAGCACAGGGGCCGATCGGAATGTCACAGAAAATTCCAGTCACTATCCTCACTGGATTTCTTGGGTCGGGCAAGACGACCCTACTGAATCAACTCCTCGAAAGCGGACTAATGGCGGATTCGGCCGTCATCGTGAATGAGTTCGGTGCCATCAGTATCGATGCCGAGCTAGTCGTCGGCGTAGACGAGGAGATCCTCCAGATCAATAACGGCTGCATCTGCTGCACTGTCCGAACAGATCTCGTTACGACGATTACTAATCTGCTGTCCGGAACGAAACCGATCCGCCGCATTCTCATCGAAACGACAGGGCTGGCCGATCCCGCCCCAATCATTCAGAGTTTCATTGTCGACGAAGTGCTATCAACCAAAACCATGCTCGACGCCGTCGTGACGGTGGTCGACGCCACCCATATTGATCGGTGGCTGGCCGACCAGAGCACCGGCGAAAACATTGCGGCCGAGCAAATCGCCTTTGCCGACATCGTAGTGGTTAGCAAGTTAGATCTGGCCGAAGAAGGCCGTCTCGCCAAATGCGAGGCGACGATCCGGGCCATTAATCCGATGGCGCGCGTGTTGGCCCCGATCGAGGGTCGGCTGAACGTCGCCTCGATCGTCGACGTCAAGGCTTTCGATCTGAAGAACTGCTTGGCCATCGAGCCGCTGCTGCTCTCCGACCTCGAGCACGAGCACGACACGTCCGTGATCAGCGTGGAAGTCCGCGAAGAGCGCTCCGTGGACGGTCCTCGATTCTTCAAATGGCTAAACGCTTTCGTTCAACAGAACGGAGACCGCCTTCTACGCTGCAAGGGCATTCTGTCGTTGACCGGCGAAGCGCGGCGTTGGGTATTCCATGGTGTCCATATGACGCTCGAAGGCCGTCCAGGGCGGCCGTGGGCGGGCAGTGAGCCCCGCATCAGCGCGATCGTCTTTATTGGAAGAGGACTCGATGCTGTTCAGATCTCGTAATGACATTGCTGGCCTGACCCAACCAGACGCAAGCCTTGTCGCTTAGTTGATCGCGTAGCTCGGTGGACGCCGCGCTGCTGTCTGACCTGGAGGTCGGCTCGGCTCCGGATCCGTCAGCCTCCGGCTGCAAGCGGCGATTTTGAAGGAAAGCGAACTACCGTATGAAATTGCAGCATTACCTCGGAGGCCTCGAAGGCCTCGATCCGATCTCGCTCGAAACACGAGTCTTCGTGGAACCCTGGGAGGAGCGCATCTTCGGCATCCATACAGCGATGATGGCGCTGAGCCCGCAACTCGACCTCGAAGCCACCCCAAGCACGTTCAACACCGAGTGGACTTGGGCGGATCTGCGCAAGGGCGCGGAGGCCATGAACCCGTTCGACTACTTTAAATTCCGCTATTACGAGAAATGGCTTGGCGGCATCTCGGAATATTTCGTCGCGAAGGGGTATATCAGCCAGGCCGACCTCGACGCGCGTACAGCGGCCTTTCTGTCGTCATCTGCCGCGCTGCCGATGGGCGGAGACGTCGCGGTGGATGCTCGGGTGCGGAAATATCTGATGACCGGAGATGATCCGAGACGTGAGCGGCCAGTCCCACCCCTCTTCGCGGTCGGGAACGCCGTTCGTGTCGCCGACCCGAAATCGGTCGACCACACGCGCCTGCCCGGCCATCTCCGGAATAAGGTGGGCCTCATCGATAGTGTTTACCCCGACGCCTACACCTATCTTTGCGACACCGGCGTTGACGGAGTTGGGAGGGCGATGCCCGTCTATTGCGTCAAGTTCGATCCTGAGGATCTCTGGCCGGGCAACACCGAGACGAATTTCACCTTCTACGCAGACCTCTTTGAGGCCTACCTCGAGCCTGCTACCACACTGAGGAACCTCTAATGGACCGTTTCGAGTATTCCAGGGACCGCGAAGCCACCAACGCGGGCGCGCGCGCGCGCTCGAGGCGCTTCTGATCGAAAAGGGCGTGATCACGAGTGAGACCGTCGACAAGATCATGGCGATCTTCGCGACCGAGATGGGCCCGTTCAATGGGGCCAAACTCGTTGCGAAGGCGTGGGTCGATCCAGCGTTTAAGATACTGCTCGCCCAAGATACCATGGCCGCTGTCGAGCAAATGAACTTCGCAACCAAGGGTGCCGGTGCTGAAGGCGAGCATATGAAAGCGGCCGTCAACACGCCGGAAGTGCACAATCTCATTATCTGCACGCTCTGTTCGTGCTACCCGTGGCCGATCCTCGGCCTTCCGCCCTATTGGTACAAGGACCCTTCCTTCCGCGCGCGGGCTGCGCGTGAACCGCGGAAGGTGCTCGGAGAGTTCGGCCTGGACGTAGACCCAGGCAAGGAGATCAAAACCTGGGACAGCAGCGCCCATATTCGCTGGTTTGTGGTTCCGGAGCGACCGGCGGGCACGGACGGGTTTAGCGAAGAGCAATTGGCTGCTCTCGTCACACCGGAGTCGATGATGGGCGTCGCCATCGTCAAACCGCCCGGCGCTTGAGGCAACAATGCAGACAAGCTTCGAGCATTTCGCCATGGGCGCCATGTTGGGACAATCCGACATGCCGCCCAAGGATAACGGAAGCCTCTGCTTCGGTGCGCCCTGGCAGCGCCAAGCGTTCGGTATGGCGCTAGCGCTCTCCAAGCAGGGGGTATTCGAATGGGACGACTTTCGTTCGGAGCTGATATCGACGATCGTCGCGTGGGAAGCTACCCACGACACGTCTGACCCGAGTTGGGATTACTATGAAATCTGGCTCACCGCACTCGAGACGATGGTGAAACGCTCCGGCCTCGATGGCCGAGCCACACTGGCCCCCTGATCAGCATCGCGTCGTTTGGCGGATGACATCCAAGCTGGTGCTTCGGACCAACAGGGCTGCAAGACTATAATGCCCGTGATAGCGAGCAACGCCGCATCATAGCCGGATTGGCCATGCCCGTCGTTGAAAGCGGCTGCCGAGGCTCCTACCGATCAGTCGCCCCTGCTCCCATACCTACAATGAAAGGTTGGAGCCTCAATTGTCGCACAAGAGTCCGAATTCCGCGTCGATTTGGCCGAAAGTGACGGCTTAATGCACGACAGGGGGTATGAGAATTGCTTACCGATTTTTCTCATTTGAGGATTGATGATGCGCATAGCCTTGCTTGCTCCGCCAGGGGTTCAGTCGCTCGACATCGTAGGCCCGGCCGAAGTGTTCTGGGAGGCAGCCAGGCGGCTTGGAGATCCGAATGCCTATACTGTGCAAGTGATCGGCGGATCGGCTGATCCCATCCGCGGAACAGGCGGGCTGCGCTTCGTGGCGGACCGGCACATCTTCGATCCCGACCAACCGATCGACACGCTCCTTGTTGGAGGCGATCCGTCATTTGCAACGATCGATCCTGCCATGGTCCAATGGTTGCGGCGCAGAGCCGGTACGGTACGACGCCTCGGTTCGATCTGTACGGGCGTTTTCCTTCTCGGAGCAGCGGGCTTGCTTGCGGGAAAACGCGTGACAACTCATTGGGAATGCGCGGCACGTCTTCGGGCCGAATATCCAGACCTCAATATTGATTCCGATCAGATATTCATCCGAGACGGCAATCTGTGTACCACCGCCGGCGTTACCGCCGGAATGGATCTGGCGCTTGCTCTGGTCGAGGAGGATTATGGGCGAGAGCTGGCACTAGTCGTAGCACGCTACATGGTCATGTTCCTGAAGCGCCCAGGCGGTCAATCACAATTCAGCGCACATCTTGCTGCTCAAATGTCTGGAAAGACCAAAATCCGGCAGGTTCAGCAACACATTCTCGACAATCTCGCGGCGTCACTTTCTGCCGAGAATCTGGCGGCGCAGGCCAGCATGAGCGTTCGAAATTTCACGCGCGTATTTCGCCAGGAAATGAATATGACACCCACTGAATTCGTAGACGCAGCGAGGCTGGATGCGGCCCGGCTATTGCTTGAAGAGGGTGGGAAGTCAATGCAGCAGATCGCTATGCGCTGTGGCTTCGGCAACGCTGACGGCATGAGGAGAGCATTCATCAGAAACCTTGGTGTTGGGCCCGCTGAATATCGGCTTCGATTTCGAAGTGCATGGACTGGCACCAATCATGTCCCGATCGACCATCCGAGATCTAACAGGCCAAAATCCATTCAAACGTCCGGCTAAAACCGTATGCTGTTACGGTAGGTAGAGGCGCCAGCACGCCGCCCCGGGCTGCATCATCAGGCTGAAGTGGCAGAATTTGCGCAACTCTAAGCCTTCCGATCACCCCTACACATAGCTGCATCTGAACCGCAAATGGCCGACACTGACGTAACTTTGGCCGCCAAATCGTGACGGATAGCTTACATTCGGCGCCATCGAACGGTCATTGCAACGCTGCTGTCCCGAAATCCGACGCTGCTTCGGCCGACGGGAGTGGATCTGTGTGCCCGGTAGCGATCTCAGATCATTGAACGCCGAGGCATTCATCGATGGCGATCATCACTCAGCCCCCTCAAGAACACCACAGTAACAATGGTCCGGCATTGCGGGTTGGAATCGTGGCCGTCAACGGATCCAACGCAATCGATTTCATCGGGCCGAGCGACGCCTTCAACGAAGCCAGCAAGTCAAACGCAACGCGAAGTCGCTACAACGTCGATTTGATCGGTGTAGCGCCTGGACCAATCGTGAGCTCATCCGGCGTTCGCATGCTACCGGACAAGGTTCTCGGACCGGATTTGGATATCGCCTACGACACCATACTGGTTTCAGGTAGTCAGGATCTTCACAAATCTGGAAACAACTTCCCGCTTTTGGTCGACTGGCTTATCCGATGTGCACCTTCCGCGCGCCGGATCTGTTCAACCTGCACTGGAACGTTCGCCTTGGCAGCGGCCGGTCTCCTCAACGGACGCCGGGCCGCGACGCACCATGATCATACGGAGCAGTTCTCGACGATGTTTCCAAAAGTTCGCGTGGAGCCGGACAGGCTCTTCGTTCGCGATGGCATTTACTACACTGCGGTCGGTGGAATGGCTGGGATAGACCTTTGTCTCCACCTGATCGAAACCGATTGTGGCCAAACGACATTTCTGGATGTCGCCAAGATACTCGTCGTTTTCCTAAGGAGGCCCGGCACCCTGCCTCAGGTCAGCGAATTTCTCAAGGCGCAGTCGATCCGAAATACTCAAATCAACCAAGTCATGGACTGGGCCTTAGACAATCTCACCGTCGATCTTTCGGTCGAGGCCCTTGCCAAGCGTGCAGCGATGAGTCCAAGGAATTTCAGTCGCGTTTTCATAGATGAGATGATGACGACCCCCGCCCGCTTCGTCGAAAGCATCAGGGTCGAAGCGGCGCGCATCCTTCTCGAAACGACACCGCTATCCGTCCAGCAAATTTCTCATCGGGTTGGGTTCCGTAACCCGGCTAACATGCGGCGTGCATTCATACGCGTCTTCCAGGCGCCTCCTTTGCAATACCGGCAGAACTTCAACCATGCGGCAGTCAATTGTGACGGGATATAGTTTCTGGAGTTGATGGTCGTTCCAGAGATCAAAGGCCATCAACTACGCCCACGGTCGAGAGTGCGATACGATACAATCGTTTCGCCGCAGTCGTTTTGACGGTCATGTGACACCGAGATGTCGTCCATCGCCTCAAAAGCTCTCAGAAGCTTCGACGCGATAGGATATGTGCACGATCTCGGTTCCGGTCATGCAGATCCGTGGAAGAGTCGTAGTTGACGTCAATCGGTGAACGAGGTCGGCCCAGGCACATTACACCTGCGGCGCCCCGGGACGCCGTAGCTCTAGCAAGATGTCGATTCAAGATGACTTCGAGTACGTAACAGACGGCGGTCGCCACGGAGTTCCGCTCCGCGGCACAGCATATACAGCCGCGTGCGACGCGGACCATGACATTTTTGGTGAGACGTTGCGGCGGCGCACTTGAGGCCTTCGATCAGCGCGCGAAGCACCGGCGTCCCGTTATCTAGCGGTTCAGCGCCGCATCGTCATTCGATGAACCGCCATGACACCGGAGATCACAGCGTAGAAGCGGTCTCCGCCGCTGGGACGAGGACAAAATCGAACTTGGATCGCCAGATTGCGTGTTCGTGGTCGATCCGTTCAAACGGCGCGACGAGCGTTTGTTTGACACCGAACACGGTGTCGGACGTGATGTACGGATCGTCGCCAACGAAAGTATGCGTCACTATCTTTTGATAGCCTGGCGCGGTGACGATGTAATGCATGTGTGCAGGCCGGTACGGGTGACGCCCCAAGCTCTCCAGCATCTGCCCTACCGGACCATCGTTTGGGATCGGGTATGAGACTGGCTTGATACCGACGAAACTGTAGCACCCGTCGATGCCGGTTCTGAACACCCCACGGTTGTTCCATTTCGGCTGAGTACCGGGCTGCTGAACGTCATAGAAGCCATCGGCGTTGTCAGACCAAACGTCGATCCGCGCCTCGCTGATCGGATCACCATCGGTAGTGATCACCCGGCCTTCGAACAAGCACGCCTCCCCCTTGCCATCGAGTGTGATCTTGTCGCCCATCTTGCGCTCTGGCGCGCCTACCACATGGAATGGGCCCAAAACCGTGTTTTCAGTTGCGCCAGGTGGACGGCGGTTATTGAGCGCATCCACCAGCATGGATAAGCCAAGCGTATCGCTCAAGAGAATGAACTCCTGCCTATCCTCGGTGCAAATACCGCCTGTCTTGGTGAGAAAATCGATGGCGAATTCCCATTCTTCCGTCGTCAGGTGAACGTCCTTCGCAAAGCTGTGTAGGTGACGAACCAGCGATCCCATGATTTCGGCGAGGCGCGGATGGACGCGCTCTCCCATTCGGCCATTTACGGCTTCGACGGAAAATTCTTCGGTGAAGAATCCGGTCATACGTTGTCCTTTCGTCGTCGGGTGCAGCCAGCGTTGCTTGAACGCTCGGCGCTGCACATCTGCCAAATTTATGCCTGCATAGCGGATCGCCCTCCTACGATCTCCTGGCACCTCAATCGACCAAGAACCGTCGGTGTCCTTGACGGCGCTGACTGGTCTTGCATCAAGGCGGCCACTCGCCGTGCGATCCAGCCTTGAGCCTGAAGCAGCAGCAGGTGCCAAAGCCGATCCGCTAAAGACTGGATTTGCTCTAGTTGCTGGCTGTGATTCCTCGTTCCCGTATGATCGCGCCGAACCGTAGAGAATCTTCGCGAACCCTTTCCCCGAACTCTCCGGGCGACATTGGAGCTGGCACGTTTCCGACCGCAATGATGCGGTCCTTCAAAGCATCAGTTGCGAGGGCGCTGTTGATGGCGGCATTCAAGCGTGTAACGATATCGCGAGGGGTTCCAGAGGGTGCGTACACGCCGAAGATGGCGTCCGCGTCAAACCCTACAAGGCCAACTTCCTCTAGCGTTGGCACGTCGGGAAGCTGAGGCGAGCGCTTGGAACTTCCAATTGCGAGCGCGCGTAGCCTATTGGCCTTCACATGCTCCATCGCGATGCCAGGGTCGAACAGAAAGTCGATCTGCCCCGCAAGTAGGTCGTTAAGCGCAGCCGCTGCGCCCCGGTAGGGCACGTGCACGGCATCCGTGCCCGTCATCTTCTTCAACATTTCCGCCGCCAGGTGCGGAGAACTGCCGACCCCTGGCGATCCAAAATTGCGTTTTCCGGGGTTGACCTGAAGATCAGCCAGAAAGGCATTGAAATCGCGCGACGATGTTTCCGACCGAACGACCAGATAGAATGGGACACGCGCGACGGAGGCGACGGGAACAAGATCCTTCGATGGATCGAAAGACATTTTGGCGTATAGATGCGGATTGATGGCGACCATGCTACCCGAAGACATAAGCAAGGTGTAGCCATCGGGCTCAGCTCGGGCCACCGTTTCCCCGCCAAGATTTCCGTTGGCGCCGCTCTTGTTCTCGACGACCACCGGCTGGCCAAACGCCTCCGTGAGGTTCTGGCCTACGAGGCGTGCGAGCAAGTCGGCCGCGCCTCCTGGCGGAAAGTTGACCACAAGTCGAATAAGTCGAGTAGGCCAGGCGTGCGCCAAAGACGTAGATGTCAGGCCCGCGACGAAAGCGAGCGCGATGACGATCGCTCTCATGTTAATCTCCCTAATGCTTTTTTTATAACGGTCGGCTTTTGTCTTCGGTCGCTCATCGAGAAATGACCGAGGAACTACGTTGAGTTCGCGAGGAAATCGCCCAAGGCCGCAACGCAGGCTGGATCTTCCTGCAGAGCGAGGTGCCCGACGTCGGGCACGATATGAATTCGGGAGCTTGGAATCGCTCGCGCCCATACCGCTGCCTGGCTTGCAGGAGCCACCCGGTCCTTTTCGCCCCAGAACAGAAGTGTCTCGTTGGGTATCCTGCTGAGCCATCGGCCGAGATTTGGATGCCCAACTCCGTGACACTTCCGAATATTGCTAAGCGCCTCGCCCTCCTTTGCACGTGTCGCAAGAAAGTCGTCTGGGGAAGGTGCCAGCGCGCCACCCGGAAAGTACCGGAGTGCGATTTCGGTGCGATGCGCCAGATACTGCGGCAGCTCGTTTGGAGGCACTTTGCTCACATCGGTGGCGCGATGATCGGGATGGTTAAGTCCCGCAGGCGCGTTGAGCACCAGGCGGGCGAACCGCTCGCCGGCGACCACCGCCATCTCCGCCGCCATCCAACCACCCATTGAGTGGCCTACGAGGTGCGGACGATCCAGGCCAAGGGACGCGACGAGTCGGAGATTATGAACAATCAGGTCCTGCATGCCGCAAATATGAGGTGCGGGCCCGCTTTCTCCGAAGCCGGGATGGAAGGGCAGATAGATCCGAAATCTATCGGCTAGACCGCGCGCCCATTCGTAGCCTTCGATCGTCGCTGCGCCATGAAGCGCCAACACGGCCGGCCCCTCCCCGATGACCTTTATCACCGTGTCGACGCCGTCTATGTCGTGTCTTATCGTTTCGAACTTCACATCTACCTCCTAGCGGATCTGCCGCGCGATGCGCCCAACTATGGTCCGGCTGCGGAGATCGCCGGAGGTGACCAGGCGATCTCCCTACCGGCATGCCGCATGTGAACGAACTCGATGACTTGGTGCCCGACCGTCTCGAGCTGACGCTGGGTCGCCATATCGGTGCAGTTGCCTTCGGCATCGAACAAAGCCGTGGATGTGTTCAACGTCGCGCCGAAGGGGGTCGGCCAGCCCCGCAAAGAATGGGCAATTGTCCGCAGCGCTCCCAGTGTCTGCCCGACCGCCTGCCATCCGCCGGCGCATGCGATACAGCCGACCGGAATTCCATCGAGATAGGCCCGGGTGTCCTTCCTCAGCTCTTCGGCATAGTCCAGAGCGTTCTTGATCAATCCCGATATCGATCCATGATAGGCTGGTGACGCGATGATGATCCCGTGGCATTCACGAAGTGCCGTCAGGAGTCGTAGTGCCTGGTCGGAATGCGGCTGCCCAGGAGCGTACATCGGCAGGCACAGCTCCGCTCCCGAGAGAAGCATCGTCCTCGCGCCATTTTCCTTGGCCGCACGGAGACTGATCGCGAGCGCCCGTTCAGACGACGAACCGGGCCGCGGGGTGCCGCCGATGCCGACGATGAGCGGCCTGTCTTCGATCATCTTGTGCTCCTGCATTTCGAGAAGATCTCTTCGCGGCGCGGGCGATACGCCAACCGCCTGACTTGAGGCCGCTGGCGGTTGCGCGACCGAACGGGTGGATCAACGGATCCGAGCTTCCCGCATTTGCGGCAAGACCTCCTCGCCGAAAAGCGCGAGAGATTCCCGGCGACGCGGTGAACTGCTCCTGCCAAGCATCGCAAGGAAGTGGCCTGCACCGCATCTACGGCATTGATCGATGATCTGTTCGGCAACTTGCGACGGTGTGCCCGCGATGTAGTCGTCATCGTGAACCGTGAAGCCCGCTCCGGCGCGCGGAGCGTCGAGCAGAGACGAGACTCGCTCGACGACGCGCGGGTCGCCAGCCACGATCTTCAGCGTAGCCTCCCTTGCGGCCCGGGCCTCCTCTCTTGCCTCGGAGGGATCACGCGAAATCGAGATATTGCGTCGGATCGCGAGCTGCTCGGGGAGTGCCGGTCGTCCCAGTTCGACGCATTCGTTCCTATAGACATCGAAGATCTCGGATATCCGACCGACGGATTCAAAACCCGTGCAGATTTTGGATTGTCGTTGCGCCGATTTCCTAGCCGATCCATCGCTTACGACGGTCGTCCATTTGGGTGGTGCGGGTTGCCGGAACACGCCCGGCATGAGGCTCAACTTCTCGATCTTCCAGTACTTCCCGCTATGGCTGATGACGGGGTTCGTCAGAGCAGCGTCGAGTATCTCGAGAGCCTCGTTGAACCGCTCGCGGCCTTCCTCCATTCCGAGGCCGATCCGCTGCAGTTCCTGAGGAACGCCGGCCGCGAAGCCGATTTCGAGGCGTCCATTCGTCAGATGGTCAAGCATTGTCAATTCTTCGATGATGCGCCACGGCTCGTAGAACGGCACGACCAACCCCATCGTTCCTAGCCGAAGCCGGCTGGTTTGGGCGGCAATGGAGGCGATCAGAAGATTAGGAGATGGGCTCAACGAGTGACCGAAGTGATGCTCGCTGAAGAAGATTCCCTCGAATCCGAGCCGTTCGGCTTCGAGCCAGAACGCGTTCCCATCCTGGAATACGGCGCTCACTAAACCCGGTAGAGCGGCCCCCTCGTCAGGAGTTGGGGCCTGCATGAACTCGAAGATCCAAGGTTTGATCAAGATGCGTTCCTTCCCGAGCGTATTCTTTTTTGAAGGCGTTAGGGCCCTGCAACTTCGTTACTCGGGGTTCCGGGATTTGAAAAATCGATTATATCTATCCGTGATATTTGCAGAATGGATATGACCGATGCGTTTCGAAGGGTTGGATCTCAATCTCCTCATCGCTCTCGATGCGATCCTCGAAGAGCGGAGCGTCATTGGCGCCAGTCGCCGTCTTCACCTCAGCCAACCGGCGACCAGCGCTGCCATCGGCCGATTACGTGAATATTTTAACGACGAGATCTTCACGATATCGCAGCGGAAGCTCGTCCCCACGCCGTTGGCGCAATCTCTCGAAAAGCCCACCCGAGAGATTCTGCTGCAAATTCGGGCTAATCTGATTTCCCGCCCTAAATTCGACCCGGCGAGTTCGGAGCGACGTTTTCGTCTGGTCGTTTCAGATTATGCGAGCATCGTGCTGATGCATCCCGTGATGAAGCGTATCTATAACGCCGCGCCGGGCATTCGCCTCGAGATTCTTCCGTTCAGCGACAGCGTGGACGATCAGCTTCAGCGAGGAGAGGTCGATTTCGCAGTGGTCCCAGATACCAATCTGATCGAAGGTCATCCGAGCCAACCTTTGTTCACCGACGAATTCTGCTGCGTTGCCTGGCAAGGAAGCCGACAGATAGGCCGTTCGATCTCGCTCCGACGCTATCTTCAGGCTGGGCACATTACGGCTCAACTCGGATTGATGGGGGGAATATCGTTCGATGAACGGGCGCTTGTGCGACTTGGTCACAAACGGCGGATCGAGGTCATCGCGCCTAATTTCACCGCGATGGCGGCTATGGTAATCGGGACCGACCGTATCGCGACGATGCATCATCGGCTCGCGGCGATCTTTTCGCGAAACTTTCCCCTCAAGCTTTTGCGCGCACCGATACGCATCCCCGCATTTCGGGAGGCTCTTCAATGGCCGGCATCTTTTCACACCGATCCGGCGCTGGTTTGGTTACGCGAAATAATCATCGATGTCGCTTCCGAGGTTGAACGGACCCCAGCTTCACAAATGAAAATTGGGTAGCCTCTTTCCGTATCCGGCTGCGTCTCGCGACGCTACGCTTGGCTCGTTGCCCAGGCCGTGCAGATAACTTCCCAGGGCGTGATGCCGCGCGGGGTCTTCAAGCGCCTGCCCTTGCCTGCAGCCTATTAGCGCTCGACAAATTTGCTCAGGCGGCCGCCTCGGCCTGCCTCAGCGCGTCTCTGGATCGGAGCTTGTGCAAGCACGACCTAGTCCGCCTGGCGTAAAGAGTCGTGTCGGACGGCGTATTTTGCCAACCCAACCCTGATGCTTTCGAGCCTTGGCTGGCCGATTTCGTCGCCCATTTCCAACTCAGCCTGGTCAACCGCTTTTCTGAACGCATCAAGCCATTCGAGACCGGCCTTGGTGAACCGGACCGTGCGAGCGCGACCGTCCGCTGGATCCGGCACGCGCTCGACGAGCCCCATGAGAACACACTGATCCACAAGCTCGCCCATGGCCTGTTTAGTCATCGCGGAACGTTTCGCCAATTCGGTGACCCGGGTGCCGGGCCGATCAAGGTTTCGAGTCAAATTGACGTGGGAAATACGGGTATCTCGGTAACCGGCGTCCTTCATGATTTCGAGCACGCGGGCTTCAAAGCGCCGAATCGCACTGTTCATCAGGCGGCCGACATTATCGTGGCGCCAACTATCAACATCGCGGGGCGACTTTGTTGCCCGCATCTTGACCGGCACTTGTTTCGTTGAAGTAAGACGCGCTGGTGCACGCCTGAGGAGTTGTACGACTTCTTTTTTGATGCCCACGTCATTCAGCCTTTCAACGACAATCTGAAACGAACTTTAGAGCCCCGCATTCTCGCGCAGACAAGAACTTGACAGAATAGTCATGCTACCTTCCTATATTGTCGGTCGTGAGGAAATGAGGATGCCCGCAGAAATTTGGTCCGTATTGATCGTTGGCGGTGGGCCGTGTGGCTTAATGCTTGCGAATGAACTGGGTAGGCGGGGAATAGATGCGATCCTGGTCGATGCCAAGCCGACAACGGCCTTCAACCCACAAGCCAATGCGACCCAGGCTCGAACGATGGAGCACTTCCGCAGATTAGGATTTGCCGATGAGATTCGTGCCCTCGGGATGCCTCCGGAATTCCCAACCGACATTGCCTATTTTACAAGGTATGCAGGGCACGAGCTTGCTCGATATAAACTGCCTTCGGCCAATCAGGCACGTGCTCAGGTAAGTGGCCTGTCCGGTTCGTGGAGTGCGGCGGAACTCCCCCACCGCGTGTCACAGAAATACGTTGAGGCGACCCTCCGTACGCACGCGGAGAAATTGCCCGGTATCTCTGTGAACTATAGTTGGAAACTTGTATCGTTCCATGATGAAGGCAGTCACGTCGATGCCGTGATCGAAAGCATTGCGGATGGACAGCGTAAAGAGGTGACGGCGAAGTATCTCGTTGGTGCCGACGGTCCACGAAGCATGGTGCGCGATCAACTCGGATTTTCCTATCAGGGCGAAACTGGCGTTATCCGCGACTTCATGGGCGGGCAGATGTATGCGATCTATCTGCGCGCCGTCGAATTCTATAATCTGGTTCCGCACCCGCCGGCGTGGATGAACGTCACCTTCAATGCCGATCGTCGCGCCTTCATGACTGCTGTCGATGGTAAGGGCGAGTTTGCCTTCCACACGCAGCTGCGCGCCCATGAGCATCCCGACACCATCACCGACGCCGACGCACTGGCGATGTTCCAGGCAGCTGTCGGCGCGCCGGTGCAGGCCGAGATTCTGTCACGCGGCAACTGGACCGCCGGGCACGCGCTTGTGACCGATCATTTTCAAAAGGGACGCGTTTTCCTCGGGGGGGATGCCGTCCACCTGTTCACGCCGACCGGCGGGCTCGGCTACAACACGGCTGTTGAAGATGCTGTCAATCTGGGATGGAAGCTGGCTGCAACATTGAAAGGTCAAGGTGGCCCTGATTTGCTTGCGACCTACGAGGTCGAGCGACGGCCGGTGGCGATCCGGAACACGGGCTATGCGCGCAGATTAGCGGATTCCCTGGGCCTGTTTCTGCCGGTCCCGGAGATCGAGGTAGATGAGCCTGAAGGTGCCAAGGCCCGTGAGATCGCGGGGGCTCATCTTGAAGCTCACGCTCGAGCTGAGTTCAATATCCCCGGCGTGACCTTTGGCGGGCGCTATGACGGGTCGGCCATTATCATCGCCGATGGTACGCAGCCGCCGCCCGACACGGCCAACCTCTACGTACCGACGGCTTGCCCCGGTGGCCGCGCGCCACATATCTGGCTGGATCAAAACAAGTCGTTGTTCGATGTCTTCGGCTTTGAATGGACGCTACTGCGTATGGGACGTGACAATGCCGCGAGCTCCGGGCTGATCAGTTCCGCGCGGACCGCAGGCCTCGAACTAGAAGTGGTGGACATCGCCGAACCGGCAGTGCGCGAACTTTACGAGGCAGATTTTGCACTAGTCCGTCCAGACCAGATCGTTGCTTGGCGCGGAAATTCTATTCCAGATCCGACTGGGCTACTCTCGACAGTCACCGGCCATCCTGTCGATATGCCTGCGATCGCCTGAAAACGCTGGGGCGACTCCCCAAATAAGGCCACGCTGCCCCCGCGCGCTTCACGACGTCGGAGATACGCGAACCCAATGGCGTTCTGTCGCAAGCACCTGAGTGAGCGGATGGCGCCCGCGACGCTGGAGAACTCCAGTTGTCGGCGATCGGTACCGTACCGGCCAAACGCCGCCTAGTCGGCTTCGTCGTTACGGCTGCGGTCTGCCGGTGTGGCAAAATGAATAATAGCATAGTATTGTGTGACTTAATTAGAGACGGAAACAGGAACAATTGGGTGAAAAGCTCTAAGGTGCAACGCGTGCCGGTTACGGCAGCGCCTCTTCGACAACAAGTCGCCAGCAATCTACGGACCGCGATCATCGAGGGCAGATTTCGGCCAGGAGAGCGGCTTAAGGAGGCTGAGCTCTGTTCCTGGACCGGCGTGAGCCGAACTGCCGTGCGCGAGGCTCTGAGGCAGTTAGAGGCTGAAGGAATTGTAGACAACATCCCCAATCAGGGACCAGTCGTTGCACAGGTTTCGCCCGACGAAGCTCGTCAGCACTACGACGTGAGAGCGGTTCTGGAAGGATTAGCAGCGAGAAGCGTCGCGGAAGAGATCACAGAACCGCAGATCAAGGAATTGCTCAAACTAAAACGCGAACTTGATCGGGCGTTTAAGACCGGCAGTGTCGAAAAGGTCCTTGGCTTCAAAAATCTTCTCGATGAATTCTTGATGAGCATCTGCTCGAATGTCGTTGCAAAGGGCTTCGTGGACGTTATCCGAGCTCGCTTGAGCTATCTGCGGCCAATCGTTCTCTCACAACCCGAACGGCTCCGCGAAAACGCCGTTGAGGTTCACGCAATCATCGATGCGATTGTCAAAAAGAACCCACAGGCAGCGTGGAACGCGGCAGTCAATCATGTCAACAAAGGTGCGGAAGCGACTCTGAAAGTGTTGGAGCAACTCGCAGCCGCTTCGACGCGTCAGGCTGCGCTCGATGCCGAGGCGGCTCTGCGTGCCAAGCGGCCTCGGGGACGTCCGAGGCGAGATCTGCAGCCAAGCAATCCTGTGGGACGGGTGACCGTGTAACAATCGAAATCAATCTTTCCAGGTGAATATCATCCCCCTTCGGCCCTGAGGCCGTTATCCCGGACTACCTGGCCCCAGACATGTGCCTGCTTCGTATAGAAACGTCGCATGTATGCAGGATCGCTTGCCACTATCGTGAGCCCCATGGCCTTTAGCTTCTGCGCAACGCTTTCTTCCTTGAGAGCAGCAACCATCTCAGCATTGAAGCGCTGAATCATCAGCGTCGGTGTTTTGCCAGGCGCATAGAGGCCCCACCACGGCGTCGCATCCAGATCGGGATAACCGCTTTCAACGAGCGTTGGCACATCGGATAGGGTCGGGTGTCGCGCGGCCCCCGTTTGGGCGAGTGGACGCAGCATCTTGGATTCGATCTGACTGTTGAGCACCGTTGTCGCAGCAATGATCATATCGACGTGACCGCCAATCGCGTCGTTCACCGCAGGAGCAGCACCCTTGTAGGCCACGTGCGTCCATTGAGCGCCAGAACGTTTGGCAAGCTGCAGCATGGTCAGATGGCCAAGGCTAGCAGTTCCTGCTGATGCGAAGGTGAGCCCACCTGACTTAGCTTTCGAGGCGGCAATGAGTTCGGCCAGCGTTTGATATGGACGCGAAGGCCCGCACGCCACGATGTTAGGGGCCGTGCCAACTAGCATAACTGGATCGAGATCTGTCTCGGAATCAAACGGCATTGGCTGCATTGCCGGGTTGGTCGCATGCGTGTCGAACACAAACAGCCAGGTTCGACCATCCGGTGGCGATTTAGCTGCCGCAGCAGCACCGATACTGCCAGCAGCGCCAGCACGGTTTTCAATAATGATCGTTGTCCCTAGTCGCTGCTGCAATGCAGGCTGGACCAACCGCGCGATCGCATCGAGCGTTCCTCCCGCAGGAAATGGAACGATAAACTTCATCTGGCCTGAAGGCCACTCTTGGGCTTTGGCGGCGAAGGGCATCGTCAAAGCCCCGGCAATTACGGCACGTCTTGTCAATTTTCCCATACGTTCCTCCCCAGGACTGGTCTTGAGAACGGCGCTTCTGCAAGAACAAAAGCGGCAACGGGCTAGAACCCTTTTTATTGTCGCTGTCCGCCCGTGTTATCGTTGTGCAAACGTCCCAATAGAGGCCGCAACCGGCCGACCGCGATGCCAGACTGCTGCGATCTTATGGGCGTTGCTGATGTCAGTTGAAGGGTCCGCGTCCAGTACGACGAGATCAGCAAGCCTTCCGGCCTTCAGGACACCACGATCATCGAGCTTGAGCAGTTTCGCAGCACCGCTGGTCGCAATCGTCAAAGCTTGCAGGGGCGTAAGGCCCGCCTCAACCATCAGATCAAGCTCACGATGCTCGGCAACGCCAGGGAAGCGAAGGCCGACGCCGGAATCTGATCCAAAGCCAATATTGATGCCGGCCTTATACAGTGTCATCAGGTTCTTCTGATTCATCGCCAGCGCCTTGCGTGCACGCTCCGATCCCGGAGCATCGTGAACCTTCTGTTGCCACGCGGGATCTTCCAACTGCGTCTTGACGGTCGGATCCAAAGCCCGGTTTACAAATGGGTCGGCCGTGACCTTTGGCCTGTCGGCAAAGATGAAATTGGAGTCGTCTAGTGCCAGCGTCGCGACGTACCAAGTTGACCTCTTCTTCATGAGGTCGATCGTAGAAGCGTCAACCTCCTTGTCGCGGATGCCGTGTGCGATAATGTCTGCGCCAGCCTTCAAGGCTTCCCGTGCGTCCTCCAGATCATTGATATGGAAGGCGACGCGTAGCTTGTTCTTATGAGCCTCGTCTACCGCCGCCGCATAAACCTCAGGCTTCACCTTGACCGGTAGCATCTTTCCGAAATCATCGAGCCATATTTTGATCAGATCAGTCTTGCGCGCCGCCATTTCCGCAACGGCTGCCCTCGCGGCCTCCGGTGTATCGGGACGATAGATCTGACTTGGTCCAACCGGCACGATCGCCGCCGGTGGAGCACCCATAGCAACACCGATCCCGCGGTCTGCTCCGAAAACATCCGCTCCAGGTGCCTTACCGGAGTGCAGCTCCGCTCTCAGATCGTAGAATTCCGGTGCGTTCAGACCAAGCGAAGTGACCGTGGTCACTCCATAGGCCTCCCACTGCCGGAGTTGCGACAGGATATAGTCGCGATTGTAGTTGTCCGGGCCTGCCTTCAGCCCCCTCACGATACCAATGTGAGAATGGTTAGAGATCATGCCAGGCATGATCGTCTTGCCTTTGAGATCGACAACCCGGGCACCCGGCGGCGTCTTCACAGATTTCGCGCTACCGACAACCGTGATACGTCCATCCAGTATGACGAGAACGGAAGCCGGTATGGGCTTCCCACCCAGGCCGTCAATTAAGGTTGCCCCCTTTAACACGATGGGCTTGGTTGCCTCCTTATTCTGCGCCTGTACCGGCGCTTGACAAAGAACCAAGCACGACATCGCAATGGCCACGGCCGAAGCTGCTGCTCTCATGGTGTTCTCCCTATATATTCTTATGCGACCGCTCGGGTTGATCCCGCCGGTCATTTTCGTTGATCAGTTCATCTACAGTACTCGGGCAGTTCGCATCTTTCGCCTAGTAACTGGCATTGTACTTGTTGCATGACCTAGCGGAGTACGAACGGATACGGCTCCTCGCCAGTGCTCATCCAGACGGTCTTAGTCTGCATATACTCGTTGATCGCCTCGATGCCGTTTTCACGACCGAGACCGCTTCGCTTGTAGCCGCCGAACGGAGCCATATAGCTCACCATGCGATAGGTGTTCACCCAGATCATACCGGCCTTGAGCCGATCGGACATGATATGGGCCCGCTTCATGTTCTGCGTCCAGACGCCAGCTGCGAGGCCGAACAAGGTGTCGTTCCCGATTTCGATAGCTTCCTCTTCGTCGTGAAAAGGTATTACCGAGAGGATTGGTCCGAACACCTCTTCTTGTGCAATGCGCATGTTGTTCTTGACGCCCGTGAAGACAGTCGGTTCGATGAAAAGTCCCTTGCCACATTCGGGCCGATAGGAGCGCTCGCCCCCGATCGCGAGATGAGCACCGTCTTTCTTGGCAATATCGAGATAGGACAGCACCTTGTCGAATTGCGGAATGTTAGCGACAGGTCCGACTTGGGTTTCGGCGAGCATGGGATCGCCCATCTTGATGGCGCGCGTCGCTTTCAGAAGCTTTTCGACGAATGCATCATGCACGGACTCCTGGACCAGCATTCGCGAGCCCGCAATGCACGCCTGCCCCACCGCCGCGAAGATGCCAGCAATAGCGCCATTGACGGCGTTGTCCAGATTAGCGTCATCGAACACGATGTTGGGTGATTTTCCGCCGAGTTCAAGGCTGACGCGCTTCAAGCCACGAGCCGCACTTTCATAGATCTTCTGGCCAGTAGCGTCGGAGCCAGTAAAGGCGACCTTCGCAACTTGCGGGTGCTCGACCAGCGTCGGCCCCACCTCGTTGCCGAAACCGGTCACAACATTGATGACGCCGGGCGGAAATCCGGCCTGCTCTACCAGCGACATCATTTCCAGGAGCGATGCCGATGTGAACTCGGACGGCTTCAATACCACTGTATTTCCGGCGGCAAGCGCCGGAGCGAGTTTCCACGCCACCAGCATGAGTGGCGAGTTCCAAGGAATAATGCCAACCACCACGCCTATTGGCTCATGCTTTGTGTAGGTAAACATGTTCGGCTTATCGATCGGGAGGACAGACCCCTGGATCTTGTCCGCTAAGCCGCCGAAATAATAGTACCACTGCGGTATGTAATTGAGCTGCCCCCGCATTTCGCTGATCAGCTTGCCGTTGTCCTTTACTTCGATCTCGGCAAGTCGCTCGGCATTTGCCGCAATCAGATCGCCGAGCTTGCGCATCAAGGCGCCGCGCTGGGTAGCATTCAGCTTCGGCCACTCCCCTACATGCATTGCACGATGCGCAGCCTGTACCGCACGTGCTGCATCATCCGAGTTACCGCGCGGGATCAGCGCCCAAGGCTCGGCGGTATAGGGATTGAGTGTTTCGAACCATTCGCCTGAGCTCGGGTTCTCCCACTTTCCTCCGATGTACATTTGATATTTTTTCACCATATCCCTCGCAATCGATCTCAGCGCCATAAATAATATGCTCTCGTAATATCGTATTATTTATTTATTCGCGTCAATCGAGAAATGAAGAGGATGACAGAATTTCGGCAGGAACAGCTTTTGCACTGCAGCGGAACGCAAATACTGCTCTTGGTTTGACAAAATAAATTGCTTCAGTATTACGGTACTACGTCTTTTTTGGAGGACGCGAATTCACATCATGCCGCCTGTCGAAGGCGACGACTGACTCCAAGGACAATAGAATGACAAACAATGTCGCCACCGATATCGCAGCGTCCCTAAAGACCGCCGGCGTCGAAAACTTCTTTCTTCTGACAGGCGGAGACCAGCCACTCTGGATCGCACTTCGCGATGCCGGAATCCGAATGGTGGTGGGCCGCAGCGAAGCCAGTGCTGTTTATATGGCGGACGGCTATGCTAGAGCGAGCGGACGCGTAACTCCTACCTACGGGCAGGCGGGTCCAGGGGCCGCGAACGTTGCGGCCGCTTTGGCCGACTCAGTTTGGGCTCAATCGCCCGTTTTTGCACTCACGGGCGCAACTGCCACACAAGCAGTGCACATGAACGAGTATCAGGACCTCGATCAACACATCATTTTCGGTCCCGTGACCAAGTGGAACGGCGCCGTCGCGGATCCGGGCACGGCCGGCGACCTTGTGTGGCAGGCTTTACAGATTGCAGCCACGCCTACTCGCGGTCCGACGCATCTCGACATTCCAAAGAACTTCTTCGGAATGCCCGGCGCTCCTGACACGCCAAGAGCAGGTTCGCGACGCAACATTGCCGAACCGAGCAAGATTCGTCCGCTTGCTTCCGAAATCGAAGCGGCCGTCACCTCGCTGAAGAATGCTCAGCGGCCCGTCCTGTTCGTCGGTGAAGGTGTCAGGCTCGCTAGCGCGTGGACCGATCTCGCGCTGCTATCCGATCTCGCCGGTATCCCGATTGTCGCAACCGCGGGCGGAAAGCCAGCCGTTCTCGCGTCCCATCCAAATTTCTGCGGCGTCGTCGGTCGGTATTCGTCGGTCACGGCTAATGCGCTTTTGGCAGAAGCCGATTGTGTTCTCGCTCTGGGAACACGACTGGGTGGCCTGGCAACAAACGGCTACTCCCTGCCCAATCGGAGCGCCACCGTCCTGCAGATCGATCATGACTCTCAGGCGCTGGTAAACGCCTATGCGCTTTCACTTGCTATCAGAGCAGATCTAGGGATTTCTCTAGCTGACATCCTGAATGTCGTGAAACAGAAGGGAATGATGGCTTCCCGCGATTGGTTGACACATTGCAGGACCCAAGTGGAAGGGTGGACCGTTCACCACAAGCAACAGATCAAGGCTGTTGCAGACAACGCTGCGCTTTCACCGCTTTCAGTCCTCGACGAGCTGTCTCGTTATGCCACCGAAGTTACGCTCGTTGCCGACACCGGATACATGGCTGCATGGACCGGCGTGCTCTACCCTATTGCTCGGTACGATAGCTTCTTCCGTGCGATCGGATCTCTTGGATGGGCGCTGCCCGCGTCGCTCGGGGTCCAAATGGCACGTCAGGAAAAGGTCGTTTGCATCACAGGTGACGGCGGTATTGGCTATCATCTCGCGGACATCGAGACGGCCGTACGCTATCAATTGCCGGTGGTGATCCTTGTCATGAACAACAGCGCGCTCGCATTCGAATATCACGAGCAGAAGTATCGGTGGAACGGAAACGTCGTCGCCGAGGCTAACGACTTCGGGAAGATCGACTTCGCAATGGCGGCAACGGCCCTTGGCGCACAGGGAGCAAAGGTCAACAACAGAGAGGAATTCTCTGCTGCTTTAGCCCAAGCAATGAAAAGTTCGGTTCCGTTTGTCATCGATGTGACAATCGATAAGGAAGCATTTCCGCCTGTCACGAACTTTGATGCAGTGATGGAGCGAAAACTCTAGCTGAGTACGGGCATTCAAAGCTCGGCCGGTATTGCTGACCAGCGCCGGCCATTATGCTCGCTTACAACTGGGCCAGATGTAAGCATCGAAGCATTGTATTGGCCAAAAGAAAGCGACGCGGCGATCTTAGTATCAACTTTGGTACGACCTCTAGAAAACCGTCGTACTCCCTGCCACTCTCTTCCAGTTTCGACATAACGAACTAAAATTCCAGCCCGTTGATTCAGCCAACGGCTATTAGCAATTTTGGGCCGCGTATAAAACGCCCTCCGGAGCCGTCCATAGAATGGACGGCAAATAAAGAGGCCCTCCGCCGAACGAATGGAACGCCGTCGCCACCGAAATCTGCAAGTGGATGCTCGCTCTGACGCATTTGGACGACGCGATTGGTGGAGTTATCGTTGCGGCGATATCTATCGCGGCTAGCCTGCAAGTTCGGCACTTCAAACGGCGGCGACTCCGGCGACGCACGGGTCTCGATGAGCTGCCGACTCTGACGAAGGCGACAGTCAGCCGCCAGGCCCCCTATCGGCGATCTTCTTCCAGTTCATATAGTCCTGCGCGAACTGGGGACACGTCAAAACAAGACGGTCTGGATCCACCCGCCCCGACCGACTGATATATTCGTGCGCGAATTCAAGCGGCGGAAGCTTCATCCTCTGATCAAAATGTTCGTACCACTCCGCGCTTTGGGCAGCGGCGGAGAGCAGTTTATTTACGATCGGCTTCCGCCGTTCTTCATATAGAGCGAGCGCCGATGGAATATCGCCGTTCGTCCCGGCAATTGCACCGATGAGCGCCTGCACATCTTCCAACGCAAGCCGCGTTCCGGATCCGATCGAGTAGTGGGCCGTCCGCAGAGCGTCGCCCACAAGAACCATATTCTTGTGCGACCAGCGTTCGTTCGTGATCTTTGGGAACTGACGCCAGATCGACCGATTTGTCAGTAGATTGGCTCCCTCCAGAACCTGAGTGAATAGTTTCTGTGAGAAGAGGCGCGACTCCTCTTCAGAGAACTTCTGAAGCCCGAGCCGCTCGAAGTTGTCGGCAGTTGTCTCCACCAGGAATGTGCTGTGCGTTTTGGAATAACGATAGTGGTGGGCGTTAAACGGGCCCTCTTCCGTTTCCAGGAAGGTCTGTGTTAGCGCGTCGAACGGGCGTGCAGCGCCGAACCAGGCGAACCAGTTTGTGAGATTCTCGACCTTCGTTCCGAACGCCTCCTTATGCTCGTTCCGAACCAGAGAATTTACGCCGTCGGCACCGATGACGAGATCGGCATTGCGGAATTGGGAAAGATCCCCAAGGGACTTACCATAGATCGGCTGCAAACCGACCTCGCGGACTTTCGCGTGAAGGATACGTAAAAGTTCGAGGCGGGCGATGGCCGTGAACCCGATGCCATCGATGCGAACGCGGTCTCCGCCGACCCTCACCTCGATGTCCTCCCAAGCTTCCAATCCGCTGGAGATCGCCTGAACGAGTTCAGGATCGTCGCCCGCAAGAAATTGAAGCCCTTGCGCCGACAGGACGACGCCGAAGCCAAAGGTGACGTCTTGCGGATTCTGCTCGACGATCATGATGTCGGAAGACGGCAGGAGGCGCTTGAGCCGGTATCCAGCATAGAGACCGGCCGGACCTGCGCCAAGAATTCTGATCTTGATGGGTGATTTCGCCATACTACTCCTCGGCCTCGGAGACTTTTCGAGCGTTTAAAAGGTCGATCACGGGCTGCGGCAGCGGACTCTTCCGGAGACCCCCGTCTACGTGCAAGGCCCATACGCGGCTGTCCGTCAGCTCCGCGTAAGTACCCCCCTCACCGGTGAAGCGGTGCCGGACGGTGAAGGATGTTGTGCCGATTCGGCTGACGGAGATCTCATGCGTGATCGATGCGTGAAGTTTGGGTGCATCAAAGAATCGCATGTTGAACTCTACACAAGGTAGGCCCTCTGTGGAGCCGTCGGCCCTTCTAATGTTGGGCGTATAGCCGCCGGCATGGAACATCTCGTTGAGGCCATCCACCGCCCATCGGGCGTAGGTCGGAAAGAATACGATTCCGCCGGGGTCGCATTCGCTCCAACTCAACCGTCTCGTATAAGCGAACGCGTTCAAGCGGTCACCTCACCGACTTTGATGGCCAGCTTGCCGACGCGTTCGACTTCGACGTCGAGGGTATCACCCGGCACGATCGGACCAACACCTTCGGGCGTGCCCGTCATAATGACGTCGCCGGGATGAAGTGTGTAGAACGACGACGCGTACTCGATCAGGCGCGCTACGCCGAAGATCATCATGCGCGTATTTGACTTCTGCTTGATCTGGCCGTTAACGCTGAGCCACAGGTCGAGCGCGTCGGGATCCGGAATCTCGTCCGCGGTCACGATCCACGGACCGAGCACGCTGTACGTATCCGGCGACTTGCGGAAGCCCGGGAACTCCTTGCCGCGCACGGTAATATCGAGGCCGACCGTGTATCCGTAGATGTAGTCGAATGCGTTCTCGCGAGAGACACGGTTCGCCGTCTTGCCGATGACGATCGCGAGTTCGACTTCATGGTCCGTGCGTCGATCGGCGAAACGCGGACGGATGACCTCCGAGGGGCCGATGAGCGAACTGCCCGCCTTCAAAAACAGACCATATTCGTCGAGCTGCGTATAGGTCTTGCCCTGATTGATCTCGCGGTCGGCATTCGCTTCATCGATATGGGCCTTGTAGTTGATCGGCGCGCCGATGATTTTCCCTGGATTCGCGATCGGGCTGTCCAGCCGAATGTCCGATAGCGGCAAGCTCTTCGCACCGGCAAGCAGATCGCTGCTATTTGCCGCTGCTAACTGGGAAACGACCCAATCACCGGGCGGAAGTGGCCATGTCGGATTAAGATCAAGCTTGTTGGTGATGTCCTTTACCGTATCACCCTCGATGACACCCACACGATTGGAGTTGAACCTGCAGATCTTCATTTGCGCCTCTCCCTGGCAGAGTTTATTGATGCATTTGCATTTGTTGCATATGCAGTATATTGATTAAGGTCAAGCCGTCGATGAACGGCAGTGCCAAGTGAAACAAATGAACCGGAGGGAACGATGTACAGAAAATTGGTAGCAGCGGCTTTTTGCAGTGCGATAGCGATGTCAAACGGCAGCGCACGAGCCGACATCTCGGGCGGCGTCGTTCGGGTTGGCGTGCTCAACGACATGTCTGGAATTTTCCAGGACACCAACGGGCCGGGTTCGGTGGAAGCCGCGCGGATGGCCGTCGAGGACTTCGCCGGCGGCGGCAAGGATCTAAAGGTCGAAATCATATATGCCGATCATCAGAACAAGCCCGACGTCGCGACGGCGATCGCTCGCCGGTGGCTTGATGTCGAGGGCGTCGACGCGATCGTCGATGTTCCCAACTCGGCCGTCGGCCTCGCGCTGAATTCGCTGCTGCGCGGAACAAAGATGACGCTTCTCGCATCCAGCACGGCGACGTCGGACATGACTGGACAGTTCTGTTCGCCGAACACCGTGCAATGGGTCAATGACACTTGGGCGTCTGCCCGTGCGACGACGTCTGCGATGGCGAAGCGCGGCGGCAAGAGCTGGTATTTTCTCACCGCTAACTTCGCGCTCGGCATGGCCCTGGAGAGTGAGGCAACGTCCTTCATCGTGGCCGAGGGAGGCAGCGTCAAAGGGTCAGCACGTCATCCGTTCGCGACGGCCGACTTCTCATCGTTTCTGCTGAGTGCTCAAGCTTCGAAGGCAGACGTTGTCGGGCTGGCGAATTCGGGAACGGATACGATCAACGCGATCAAGCAGGCCGACGAGTTTGGCGTGAGCCGCGGCGGCCAGTCCCTGCTCGCCTTTCTGATCTTCATCAATGATATTCATTCGATCGGACTAAAGACAGCGAGCGGCCTTCTGCTCGTCGAGTCGTTCTACTGGGATATGAACGACGAAACGCGCGCCTTCGCGAAGCGCTTCGCGGCGCGGATGGGCGGCAAAGTCCCGAGCGCGAACCATGCCGGCGTCTATTCGTCCACCCTCGCTTATCTGCGCGCGGTCGCAGCGGGCGGATCGGACGAGGCGAAGGTCGCCGTTCCGGAAATGAAACGCGCTCCGATCAAGGATTCGCTTTTCGGCGAAACGACGGTGCGAGCCGACGGCCGCGCCGTGCATCCTATCTATCTTTTCCAGGTCAAGCGGCCGGAAGAAAGCCGCTACCCCTTCGACTACTACAAACTCATCGATACCATTTCGGCCGAGGCTGCGTTCAGGCCTCTCAACGCCGGAAACTGTGCCTTGGTCCAGGGGGCCGCGAAGTGAGAGGACCACGAGTGCCGTTAGAGGGCGTCGTCTATGCGAATGCCGCCGCGGCCGAACGCTTCATCCGCGACGGCGCGTGGATCGACCGGCGTATCGACGAGCAGCTTGGAGAGTGCTGCGAGCGTTACGGAGATAAGACGGCATTCGTCTGCGACGACGTGACGATGACGTTCGCAGAGCTCGGAATGCGGTCGGATGAGCTTGCCCGTATTCTGGTGGAGTGCGGGCTGCTACCAGGCGACCGCGCTCTTTTCCAGATGGGCACGACCATCGAGACCGTCGTGTCCTTCTTCGCTTGCCTCAAGGCTGGCGTAATCCCGGTCTGCACCATTCCGCAGTACCGGGAGCTGGAGATGCACAAGCTGGCGGATATCACTCGTCCGTCGGCCTACTTCGTGCAGAGCGGAGAAGGCACGTTCGATCTCGTGCAATTCGCCAAGGATGTCGCGCGGGAGAAATCCATTGCCCACGTGATCGCGTTCAGCCGGCCCTCCGAACGGCAGGGCCACCACATCACGTCCTACAAGAAGTCAGACGCCCTGACTGCGGTGACGGGACGGTTGGCGACATCCGGCCAGGATGTTGCGGTTCTGCAGCTGTCCGGCGGTTCGACGGGCGTGCCGAAGGTGATCCCGAGGTTTCACGCGGAGTATCTGGGACACGTGCGGCAGTGGTGTGACCGCTACGACATGCAGCCCGGCGATGTCGGGATCTGGGCACTTCCGCTCATGCACAATGCCGGCATGATGTTCGCGTTGCTCCGGACAGTCCTCTACGGTTGCTGTACCGTGCTCGTTCCGCGCTGGGATCCCGAGCAATTCCTCACGCTGATTGAGCGCTGGAAGGTCAATCACGCCTTCACGATCGGTCCGCACGCACCTGCTATCGCTTCGTTCGACGGCGTCTCCCGGTTCGATCTCTCCACTTTGCGCTTTTTTCTCACGCTCCAGGGCGCAGCTTCGATCGAGCGCACGACCGGTGTCGCGACCACGAACATGTTCGGCATCACGGAAGGTCTTGTCCTGACCGGCCATCCCGATGACCCGGCTTCGGTCCGGCATGCATCGGTAGGCGCCCCCTCTTCGGCCTTCGACGAAATTCGCCTGCTTCAACCGGGCACGGAGGACGAAGTCGCGGATGGCGAGGTCGGAGAACTCTGCTTTAGAGGGCCCTCCTCGCTCAGAGGCTATTTCGCAGCGCCCGAACTGTCCGCCGAATGCTTGACGAGTGACGGATTCTTTCGCACTGCCGATTTGATGCGACGCGTTCAAATCGATGGCCGAACGGCTTTCGTATTCGAAGGACGGATGCGGGACAACATCAACCGCGGCGGAGAAAAGTTCGGCACCGAAGATATCGAACATCTGATCGCCCAGCACCCGGATGTCGTGGACGGCAAAGTCGTGGCGATGCCTGACCCGACATATGGCGAGAAGGCTTGCGCTTTCATCATTCCTAAGCCGGGCCGCCAACTGATCACCCTCGCCGAAATCGCCCGATTCCTCATCGCCAAGGGGCTAGCGAAGTTCAAACTACCCGAGCGAATCGAACCGATCGATTCCTTCCCCGTGACGCGGGTGGGCAAGCTGGATCGCGCCGCTCTGCGCTCGATCATCGCTAGCCGGCTCGCGGATGAGACCGGGCAGAACGAAGAGACCGTTTCGCGAAAGGAAATCAAATGAACCAACAGAACATCTTGAAAAATAGCGTCGATCGCAGCGAATTCTATCAGAAGCTCGATTCCCTCAACCTAGCGCCTTTATGGGAGGTGTTGAAAGGCCTCGTTCCGTCCGATCCTCGACCGACGGCGACACCTTACGCCTGGCATTGGTCGATCGTCCGCCCGCAGTTGCTTGCGGCAGGCTCGTCCATCAGTGCCGAGGAGGCCGAGCGGCGCGTCTTGGTGCTCGAAAATCCTGCGCTGCGCGGACGCTCGCAGATCACCGATACACTTTATGCCGGATTGCAACTCATCCTGCCTGGCGAAGTCGCCCCCGCCCACCGTCACACCCAATCGGCGCTGCGGTTCGTCCTAGAAGGTGACGGCGGGTATACCGCGGTCGCAGGCGAGCGGACCATGATGCACCGTGGCGATCTCATCCTGACCCCATTCTGGACCTGGCATGATCACGGACACGACGGCGACGGTCCCGTGATCTGGATGGACTGCCTCGACGTACCGCTCGTCGGCTTCCTGAAGACGGGCTTCCGCGAAGAGCACCAGGACTCGGCTCAGGCCATGACGCGCCCGGAAGGATATTCCGAGGCGCGCTTCGGAAGCGGGCTGCTTCCGGTCGAATATCGTCCGGAATCATTGACCTCGCCGATCTTCAACTATCCTTATGCGCGGACGCGCGAAGCTCTGCACCGCCTCGCGGGCACCGGCGAGATCGATCCCCATCACGGCATTTGCCTCCGATACGTCAATCCGGTGAATGGCGATTGGGTCATGCCGACCTTGGGACCGACCATGAGGCTTCTTCCGGCGGACTTCTCGACGGCAAAATATCGTTCGACCGACAGCGCAGTCTTTGTCGTGCTCGAAGGCGAAGTCGAGATCGCTGTCGAGGGCCGTCCGCCCGAGATCCTGCAAGAGAATGGCGTGTTCTCGATGCCAGGCTGGAGCCCCTACACGATCCGCGCGCTCAAAGGCGACTGTGTTCTGTTCTCGTTTTCGGATCGACCGGTTCATGAGAAACTGGGCCTGTTCCGCGAGGAAAAACACTAGGCTCCGGTAGAGAAACCGACTTGCCTCTCCTGCACCCCAAGAATAGTGTGCGGCTTTGCAAAAGTCGCACATGAAGAAGCTGAACTACGCCCTCGAAGAACGCATTCCCTATCTGACCAACAGGCTTGCGTCGGCCGTCAACGACATCTTCTCCCGTGACTTGGCCGCGCAGAAGTTGACGATCGCCCACTGGCGCGTCCTGTCGGTCCTGCATGACATAGGCGATCAAAAGCTGATCGAGCTCTCGATCCACACCAGCATCGACTCCTCGACCCTCTCCAGGCTTACCGAAGGGATGCAGCGGCGGCGCCTGATCGAGAAGAAGCGCTCCAAGCTGAGCAAGCGTGAGATCACTGTCACCTTATCGCGCCGCGGCAAGGAATTGGTCGAAGAGCTAACCCCTGCCGCTCTCGTTTATGAGAAGATCATCGTCGCGGACTTCTCCACAGAGGAGATCGAGACCATGCGCCGGCTCCTCCGCGAGATGTATCATCGGATCATGGACTTCAAGGATATGCAGCCGGCGCCAAAACCCGGGTCGACGAAAGCCAGGAGCTGACGAAGAGTCCTCTTGCGAGCTCCGCGGATCACCAAGGTCCATGTGCCGTTCGACGCACTTACACTGGATGCCCCGCCACATCTCGATGCGCATCCGTGCTTCGCCCGTCTCTCGCAAAAAACTTCGGCCGTCTCGAAGACGGCCGAACGCCTGGGCCAGCGGTCTGGCACCGAGCGACTTCCGTCACTCGTTGAGCGCACTTTTCGCGGTTTCGCGGGCCATGGCCAGTGCGATGCCTCCGCCCACGGCCAAGATGATGAAGTAGACGCTGATCGCAGTGGTCGTTCCGAAACGTGCATATAGAGTAGCCGCAACCAACGGCGCGATGCCACCGCCGAGGACGGTACCAAATTGTTTGCCGATCGAGACGCCACTGAAGCGAACGGATGTCGGGAACAATTCCGGAAAGAAGCTCCCTTCCGGTCCGAACATCATCGGATGGATGATGCCGGCCGTAATGACGATCGCGATCGTCAGATAGGTCACGCTCCCCATCGCCAATACGTCGTAAAACACCAGCATGGATACCGCTGCGAGAACGAGTCCGGTTCCGTAGACAGGCCGACGGCCGACCCGATCGGAAAGCGCTCCGAAGAACGGCACGAAGAATAGTCCGCAGATATTCGCGATGAGCACCGCCTGGGCAAGTGTACCGCGTGCCACGCCGAGCGTTTGCGTTGCGTAAGAGAGTGTATAGATGGCACTGAGGTAGAAGAACGAGGTCTGCGCCAGCTCGATGAAAAAAACGATCAATATCTGCTTCGGATACTTCTTGATGGCTTCCACGGCGGGGCGCTCTGTCGTAGCCGCCGCCTTGAACAACTTCGATTCCTCGATGCCGTAGCGCAAATAGAGGCCGACGGCGACCAGCACGCCGCTGGCCGCGAATGGGATACGCCACCCGTAAGACAACAGGTCGGCTTCCGGAAGCCTGGTAATCAGAAGCACAGAAAGCGATGCCAGCACGACACCGATCGGGCCTGCGGCCTGAATGACCGCGCCCGACAATCCGCGCGAATTCTTGCTCGCCGTCTCGACGGCCATTAGGCCGGCAGCCGTGGCCTCACCGCCCAGAGCGAAGCCCTGCAGAAACCGCAAAAACACCAACGCCACCGTGGTCGCGACGCCGGCCGCTTCGTAGGTGGGCAATAGGCCCATAGTCATGGTCGCAAGCCCCATGATGAGCATCGTCGATAGAAGCACCGACTTTCGGCCCACCACATCTCCGAAGTGACCGAAGATCACTCCGCCAAGGGGGCGGGCGAGAAAGCCAACCGCAAAAGTCGCAAAGACCGCAATTGTCGCAGTCGTGGGATCGAATTTTGGAAAGAAGAGACGCTCGAAAACAAAGGGGGCGATTAGTCCATAAAGGAAGAAATCGTACCACTCGATCGTCGTCCCGATCGCTCCGGCGACCAGAAGCTTGCGATGTGCGGCCTGCTCTGATTTGGTCTTCCGCTCGGATTGAGGCGTAATCGCCGCGGTGGTCGCGTGCTCATTCATCATGATGTTCCCTCCGTTTGATGATCCGAGTTGATTGTCGATCCGCTTTGCGCCTCGGCACGCAAGCAGTTCAATTCGATCGTCAAATTCGACTGCAGATACGATTGGGGCATCTGCGAATTATGGGGCGGACTTCGACCGCACGGCGCCCCGCTGCCGGTTAGGCAAGCTCAGGTGCGGCCTCTTGAACTCGTTTCGCCGGAGGCGCTGTGAGCGATGAAAGAAGTGTGGCCGCCCGCTGCTTGGTCTTGGTTACGGAATCCGATTTGATGTGCTCGTAGCCTCTGATCTCCGCAGGCAGCGATAGGATCTCGTCCACCTTACCGAGCGTGTCTGATCGCAATAGCGGCAGCGCGACATCAAGAAGCTGAAGATACCAATGAATGAGCTCTCGCTCTTCGCGGCGGGATTCCAACCGACCGAATGGATCGAACGGTGTTCCGCGCAGGAATTTCAGTCGCGCCAGCACGACCATGAGCGGCCTGAACCAAGGACCGAGCCGAACTTTGCTGGTTACGCCAAAATGCCGGGCCAACGGGGGCTGTAGATTGTAATTGATGCGTACTGGCCCATTGAAGCTGCCGCGCAAGCGGGCTTCGAAGGAATTACGGGTCAGCAGACGTGCGACCTCATACTCATCCTTGTACGCCATGAGGCTGTGCAGATTGCGGGCCACGGTACCGACCAGCGACGCGTCGAACGATCCATCCATGGCGGCGCGCTCCGCATCCGCAACTCTCAGTACGGCATCGATATATTCTTGGGCATATCGCAGGCCCTGATAATTCGCCAAGTCCGCGAAGCGCTTCGAAATGAGGTCCTTCGTTAATCCGCTCATCCAGGCATTTGCGGCGCAGACCCCGTTCAGAGCGCGGCTCACGGGTCCACTCGTCAATGTATCAAGCCGGTTTGCCAGCAATTGCGGCCGCGGCTGGATCATGGCGCTCATCCGCTTGGGGTCGCACTGCCACAGGCGCCCTGCCCGGAATGCGAGAAGATTGGCGTTGACCTGAACCCCGTTTAGTTCGATCGCCGTCTCGATCGACGGTCCAGAGATCGGCAGCCACCCCGCCTGATACGCGGCTCCGATGGCCACCATATTGGTCATCAGATAATCCCCGAGCAGCGCTTCGGCGATCCGCCGCGCATCAAGGGCGACCGCAGCGTCTCCGTTCGTCGCTCCGGCGATCCTGCGGCAGAGTTCTTCGATGGGCGCCTTGATCCGTACGTCCCGGATCATCTCTCCGTTCGGAAGGACGCTCACATTCATGACGGATTTCGTGCGCCCCACGTCGCAGCGGGCAAGGTTCGCAGGCTCCACCGCCGCCAGTAGATCGAGCGCCAGATAAAGATCCGCCTTCGCGCGGCCGACCGTATTCGTCAACGGAACCGTGCCAGAAGGAGCAAGCACCAGGCTCGACAGGACAGGGCCCCACTTCTGGGCGGCTCCCGTCTGATCGTATGTCTTCACCTCGAGACCGTCGAGCGCTGCCGCTTGGGCGAGCATCGCGCTTGCGGTCAGAACCCCGGTGCCGCCAAGTCCAGGAATGTAGATGCTGTAAGTCTGCGTAATCGGCGCATAGACCGGCTCGGTCAGCCAAGATGTGTCGAGTTCTGCGGCGGACGGTTTCTTTAAGGAAACACCGTCGCTCACCTCCACCGTCACAAAGGACGGGCACTCGCCGACGACGCAAGCCTGATCCTGATTGCATGACGACTGATGGATCTGGGTTTTGGGCCCGAAATCCGTGTCGACCTTCTGCAATGACATGCAGTTGGCCTTGACGCCGCAATCTCCGCAGTTCTCGCAGACATCTTCATTGACGAAGGTGAACTTGGTCGGTGCCGGAAGAAGCCCACGTTTTTGACGACGCCTGCGCTCGTTGGCGCACATACCGTCATATAGAACGATAGTCACCCCCGGCACAGTGGCCAACTCGGCCATGGTAGCTTCCAGTTTCGAGACATCGCGCAGCTCCACCATCGGAGGGAGCTTCACAGCGCGATAGCGTTCGGGCTCTTTACTGATCAGTACGATCCTGGCAACCCTGTCCAAGGCCAAGTGGGTCAGTAGATCGGCTACGGTCGCCGTCGAGACCGGTTCTTGCCCGCCGGTGTTCGCGAGCACGCCGTTGAACAGGATCTTGAACGTGATGTTGACCCCCGTCGCAACGGCATAACGGATGTTCTGGTAGCTTGAATGGAAAAGAGCGCCGTCACCGAGGTTCTGCACGATATGGCCACGGCTGGTGTACGGCGACAGGCCGATCCACGGCAGTCCCTCTCCGCCTAGCTGCGTAGTTGCTTCGACCCGCTTTTGTGGATTGTCCATCAAGGCCGCGAAGAGATGACAGCCGGGTGCACCCCATGCCATCTGCCCCGGCGCGAGAAGCGTCGAGGTATTGTGAGGGCAGCCCGAGCAGTAGTTCGGAGTTCGCTTCGTGTGTATCTCGGCGTTATTGCCGGCAGCAGGTGTCGCAGCGGCTGGCACTTTCGTCGTCGACGGCAGAACCTTCGCCAACCGCTCCGCGATGAGGTCGCTGTTCATTCCGCCGTGAACGGGAAACAGGATCTCGCCGCTTCGGTCTCTTTTGCCAAGCACTTCGACCACGGTAGTACCGATCGCCGCCGCTGCGATCTGCCGTTCCAGGAAATCGCGCTTTTCCTCGACGACGATGATCGTCTTCAGACCCTGCGCGAACCGCTGGACGAACTCCTTATCTAGCGGACAGACGAGCCCGATCTTGGCCAGTCGGATGCGAGCCGCAGGCAGCTTGCCGGATAACCCCAGATCATCGAGCGCCTGCAGAGTATCGGACCAGCTTTTGCCCGCACTGATGATGCCGATTTCGTCTTCCGGGCTGTCGACCACGATCCTGTTGAGCTTGTTTGCCCGGGCGTAGACGAGAACCGCGGCATGCCTCTCCTCGTAGAGCTTCCGCTCTGTCTCGACGTTGACGACGGGAAAGAACCTGTGGTTCGCGACCTTCGCGAAAGGACCGGCCGCCGTCTGGATTTGCGGTTTCTCGATGGCGACGCCGTCGCGATGGACCTGTACGACCTCGCCGCCGTCGCAGAGCGTCCCAACGAGCTTCAACGCCACCCAGCATCCGCTGAATCTGGACAAACCCGCGGCGTGCAGCCCCAGATCCAGAAACTCCTGAATGTCTGCTGGATAGAGCACGGGGATGCCGTGGTGCTCGAAGGCGAATTCCTGCTGATAGGGGACGGTCGAGCTCTTGGCTTCGTGATCCTCACCGCTGAGGATGACGACCGCGCCGTTCTTGCTTGTGCCGGCGAAATTACCGTGTTTGAGCGCGTCCCCAGCCCGATCCAGACCAGGACCCTTGCCGTACCAATAGCCGACGACGCCGTCGACGTCGTCGTGCGGATGCTCGTCGAGCATCTGAGTCCCCATGAGGGACGAAGCCGCAAATTCTTCGTTTTGAGCCGGCAGATGGGTGATGCCGTATTCAGCGAGATGTTTGCTGGCCTGCTTTAGAGCCAGATCGATGCTTCCAAGCGGCGAGCCGGGATAGCCGGTCACGAACGCGCGGGACCGAATTCCGGCGCTGCGGTCGCTCTTCATCTGCTCGATGAGCATCCGAACCAGCGCCTGGTTGCCGGTCAGGAAAAGACGGCCATCCTCCACGCGATACCGATCGTCCAAAGACGGCCGCCGCTTCGATTGAATCGTTACCACCGCTTCCACCCATGTGCTTCTTCGACCGGTGCCACAGCCGGCCGCCGGTCGCGAGCGTCTGAGTGGGAGGAAAGGCCAAACTGCCCATTTACGCAATAAAGTTTATAGTATTCGGTATATTCGTTTTACAAATATCAGGCGGAGATGAACGATGCGGAACGCACATAGCCTCGACCTCAACCTGATGCGGCTGCTGATCGCGCTTCATCGTCTGCGCAGCGTGTCCAGAGCGGCCGAAGAACTCGATCTCAGTCAACCCGCGACCAGCCTCGCGTTGGCGCGGCTCAGGAAGGCCATCGGCGACGAACTTTTTATACGCACGTCGCACGGGATGTTGCCGACATCGCGTTGCGAGGAACTGGTGGGTGTCGCGGAACAGGCGATCAAGGCGATCGATGTCGCTGTGACAAAGCAAGCCGCATTCGATCCAGGAACAGCGCGCCGTGAATTCGTATTGACGATGCCGGACGTCGGAGAGATTCACTTTCTTCCGAAACTGGCGGCTCATCTCGCCAAGCACGCACCTTCCTGCAATCTCCGCTGCGAGCAGATCGCGAACGACCAGATGGAAGCGGCCCTATCATCCGGCCAAGTGCACCTCGCCCTCGGCTATTTCCCCAATCTGGAAGGTCCCGGATTGCTGAGACGACGACTATTCATGCACTCGCTGGTGTGCCTTGTGAGGGCCGACCATCCGATCGTGAAATCCTCGTCCGTGAGCCTCCCCACCTTCCTGCAACTGTCGCATGCCGTCGTCCACTCAGTAGGACGCAGCAACGAATTGTTCGAGACGCTGCTCAAGAAGCAGGGACTACGTAGACGCATCCAATTGCTGTCTTCGCACTTTCTTTCAGTGCCGGCGATCATCGCCGCCACGGACCTCATCGTGACGGTTCCCCGATCCATCGCCGAGTATTACGCCCGCCTGGAAAAACTGAGGATGGTCGAGCCGCCGATTAACATCAGGCCCTATCCAATCCAGCAATTCTGGCACACGAGGTTCGCTGACGATCCCGCGCTCAAATGGCTCCGCGAGAGTACCACCTCGCTGTTCGTAGAGAAATAACGAGCTTCCCCGGCCGGGATTCGAGGACGCTGATCTGCCAGATGAGACATTTCGTGAAGAGCTGGTTGGTGCGGGGTCTCGCAGATGGACTTAGACGCGCTGGTGCGAAGAGGGGCGACCGCATTGTCGTGATAATGCCGACGGACCAATGGGTCTGCAGGTGCTGGTCGCGACAAACTACGTCGAAGCAGTCTTCGTTCCGTTCAGTCTGGTGCTGAAAGACTCGCTGTTGCGGCATATCCTATCCGACGCTGAGGCAACGATTGCGGCTGTCGATAGCTCATGCCTCGGCCAGGTCGTATAGAAATGCGCCAGTTTCGCGCTCGTCGGTGCTCTCTGACAACGCGACTGATATCGAGCGCGCCTTCATGTATGGCCTGGCGACCGCCAGGTCCAGAACACGATCGACGTCTGGTAGGACTTGAGCTTCCGAGCCCTACTCGCAATCTGGACGGCACCAGCTAGACCGTCGAGCACCTCATCAAAGGGATTCACCCGTTGCTTGTTGCCCTTGCCGGAAATCTCCGATGCTCGGCCAGCGACCTTGTCATGAGAATGAGATTGGGCGGCAACCGGAAGTCACGTCATCGACGACATGCTGTTCCGGCGCTCCCATATGTCGCCGACATCATTAGCTTCGACCCAGAAAATGGCGATCAGCGTAAATGGATCTACTTCCCCGCATTTGCTGAAAACACCTAGCGCGCGACGTCGCGCAGCAGCGAAAGCAACTGTGCCCGTTGAGCAGCCGTCAAGCGGACGGCAATCTCGGCTTCGAATACGTTCACGCTCAACCGGTATCGCTGAAGATCCTCGACCCCCTTTTTTGTCAGTTTTAGCGCGTGAAGGCGTCCATTGATTTTGTCGCGCCGCAAGAGGGACATCTTCTCCAGATCATCAAGAACTTTCACCACGCTTGGGGCGGCAATACTCAGCAATTCGCTTAGCTCACGTTGGCTAATTCCCGGATTGGCACCAACCGTCGACAAGGCGGCAAGTCTCGCCGGCGACACGCCCGGATCGAGATAGCGGAGTAACACTTCGTCGCAGCGAACCTGGGCTCGCCGGATCGCATAGGCGAGCGACTCTTCCAACAGGTCTTTCTGTTTTGCGCCGACGTCGCTTGCTGCCGGTGAAGAAACACCGCGCGCGCGGCGCGGAGCAATTTTCGCAGTCTTTCGTGGTGTCCTCACAGCAGTCCGATTCCCTATTGGCTCATGAATTGTCGCTGGCATTACAAAGCAATGCCGCACCGCACATTATCACGTTTCAAATTCTGCATCTGAATTGTACTGTTAGCTTGACTAATTGTCGCAAATGAATGCATTCTGAGATCTATAAGGATATAGAGGCCGCTATGGAACATTCGGTTGGATGGTCGCGAAAGCGAACGCGCATTGAGGAGCGATACATACGCTGTCGACTATGGTGGTCGATGCGCGACCGCGCACAACGCACCGAATCCCGCCTGAGATCGCAAGGCATCAAGCATGAGCGCCATGCGTACCTATAGCTATGAGCGTGGGTTGCACTGGAGCGAATGCGACCCGGGCGGGATTGTTTTTTCCCCG
This sequence comes from Tardiphaga sp. 709, assembly GCF_032401055.1. Taxonomy (NCBI): domain Bacteria; kingdom Pseudomonadati; phylum Pseudomonadota; class Alphaproteobacteria; order Hyphomicrobiales; family Nitrobacteraceae; genus Tardiphaga; species Tardiphaga sp. 709. The sequence goes on from NZ_CP135529.1 coordinate 2,322,006, forward strand.
AACTACGCGCGCCGGATCGTCGATGGCCGGAGCGAGATGTTCTTTCTGTTGGGTTTTGACCCCAACAAGATCGATGAAGCGAGAGCGCGTCGAGGCCTGCCCGTCCTTCGGTTGGTGATGGGACTTCACAGATCCCCGACGCTCCATCAAATCGTGACGCACAAATTCAACGCGAAAATGGGCGGCGACAAGTCACTATCCTTTCGCCGCCGTTTTCAACGGTCGGCGATCTGCTGATGGAAGAAGAGGACGTGCGCATCTGGACGGCGCCGGCCTAAGACGATCCCGCCGCGATCAAGACGTCGCGTGTCCCCGACGACATTCGCGCAATCCTCGACCGCAACGATCAGCTGCAAACGACACGAAACGCTTGAACGGAGAGCCAACATGGCCAGCAACAAAGTAATCGTCACGATCGCGCCGACCGGAGGAATGGCCAAAAAGTCGCAGAATCCAAATCTGCCGACGCAGCCCGAGGAAATTGCCGAAAGCGTACGGCGCTGCCATGACGCCGGAGCGTCGGTCGCGGCTTTGCATGTGAGAAGGCCGGACGACGAGGCAACCTGCAATGCCGACATCTACCGTCGCCTGAACGATCTGGTCCGCGAGCGCTGCGACATCGTGATCAACAACTCGACCGGAGGCGGCGTTGACGGCGACATGCTGATCGAGCGTCCCGACGGTCTCTTCGACGTCAACTTCGACGAGCGCATGAAGGGTCTGGATGGCGGCGCTGAGATGGCGACCTTCGACTGTTTTACCGTGGCAGCGATGCATGGCAAGCGCGAGATGCTCGTCAGCACGACACCCAGCCAATGCGACAGACTCGCGGCCCGGTTCAGGGAAAAGGGCATCAAGCCGGAATGGGAAGTCTTCAGCCCAGCCCATATCTTGCAGGACGTTACCCGGCTGATCGCCGCCGGGTGCGACAAGCCGCCGTATTACATCAACATGGTATTGAATGCCGACCGCGGGTTTCAGGGGGCGATGCCTTACACCCCGGACATCCTGCAATCGATGGTTCGACTCCTGCCGAAAGACTCCATCTTTTGCGTTTCCGCCATCGGCACCGCCCAGCTTCCTGCGACGACGCACGCGATTCTGCTGGGGGGGCACGTCAGGGTCGGGCTTGAGGACAACCTTTACTACAGCAAGGGCGTGATGGCGACGAACGAGATGCTTGTCGAGCGTCAGGTCCGTATCATTCGCGAACTGGGATTCGAGCCGGCAACTGCGGCGGAAGCCCGAGACATGCTCGGTCTGGCGTAGACATGGCGCCGCTCGCTCCACTGTTGCCGCTTGAAGAGATCGCCGTCGTCGGGCTCGCCGGGGCCGGGTCGGTCGGCACGGCTTGGGCCGCGCTCCTCTTGTACGCCGAGTTCGACGTCGTTGTGTTCGACCCGGACCCGCAGGCGCCCCGGCGCGTCCGCGCCGGTGTCGAGGCGGCGTGGGACACGTTCCGGCAGCTCCGCCAAGAGGCTCCGGCATCGCCGCCATTGGCTCGCCTGCGTTTTGTCGAGACGCTTGAAGCCCTGGCGGCTGACAGTGACCTCGTCCAGGAGAATGTGACCGAGGCCATTGATGTCAAAGGCAAGGTGATATCGGAGATCGACCGATACCTCGCGCCGGACCGGCTCATCCTGTCCAGCAGTGGCGGCGTTCCCCCGACCCGCATGCAGGAATATTGCGTGCATCCGGAGCGGCTGGTGCTGGGACATCCGTTTCATCCCGCGCATGTCATTCCTCTCGTCGAAGTACTGGGAGGCGACAGGACCCGTCCGGACGCCGTGGTCCTGGCCAAGGCCTTCTATCAGAAGCTCGGAAAGCGTCCGATCGTTCTGCTGAAAGAACGCGTCGGACATCTCTCGAACAGATTGCAATTTGCGTTGCTCCGGGAGGCCATCAATTGCCTCAACGAGGGCGTCGCCTCGGCCGATGACATTGACGCCGCCGTCCGCTGGGGATTGGGCCTGCGTTGGGCGTTGATGGGCCCTCTGATGACCCTCAATCTCGCGGGCGGAGACGGCGGCATCGAGCAGATCCTGAGCCGATTCAAAGGCGATGTGGAGCTGTGGTGGGCGTCCCTCGGACAGCCGACGCTCACTCCCGACGTTTGCGAAAGTCTTCGCAAAGGAGTCGAGCAATTGCGTGGCGACCGCAGCAATGCGGAGTGGTCGAAGTGGCGCGACGAGCAGCTCATCGAGCTGCTGACCTTCCGGCAAGGACATCCGTATCCGGACGAGACGGCGGTCGACCCGTCCGCCGGGAGCGCGAACGTCGCGGTGTCATCATGAGCGCAGACTACAGATATCATGCTGATGTGATCCGGAGGCATATTGCCCTGGTCCCCGGCTACGACGCCCTCCGTCAACGCCTGTCCGTCGACGTCGACGTCGGTGCCGATACGCTGGCGCAGGTGCTCGACGCTGCCGCCGTGTTTGCGGAGGACGTCCTGGCGCCCATCAATCGCGCCGGCGATCTGGAAGGCTGCCGATTCCAGGACGGCCGGGTGTTGTCGGCGCCCGGCTACAGCGGCGCCTGGAAGCAACTGGCCGAGGCAGGCTGGCTCGCTGTCGACCAGCCGGCCGAATATGGCGGACAAGGCCTGCCTTCGTTTGTCAACGCTGCGTGTCGTGAGCTGTTCGATTGCGCGTGCATGGCCATCGGGATGCTCAGCGGACCCACGCGGGCCGCCACCCAGGTGCTGCTTGAATTCGGCGAGAAGGCAATCTGCGACGAGTGGATCCCGCGTTTCGTGACTGGTGAGTGGTCGGCAACGATTTGCATCTCCGAGGCCGATGCCGGCTCGGATGTGGGACGCATCCGATCGCGCGCCTTGCCCGCTGGCGACGGCTCGTGGCTCGTGACCGGCGAGAAAATGTGGACGTCGTTCGGCGACAACGATCTTGTTGAGCGCATCGGGCATTTCCTGCTGGCCAGGACACCCGATGCGCCCCCGGGGAGCGCTGGTCTGAGCCTGTTCTTGGTGCCTAATCGCGTACGGGACGCCGACGGTGACTGGGTTTCCAATGGAGTAACCCCAAGGCGCATCGAGGAAAAGCTTGGCCTGCACGGTTCGCCTACCTGTGCCATGGGGTTCGAGCAAGCACGAGCCCATTTGATCGGACATCCACATCGTGGTCTGTCCCAGATGTTCGTCATGATCCAAGGCATGCGTCTGATGGTGGCAATCGAGGGCGTCGGCATGGCGTTCGGCGCGGTGCAGATGACGCAATCCTATGCGGAAACGCGAAAACAGGGCGGTGATCCGGCGGTGCCGCCGGTGCCGATCGCCCGCCATGCGGACATCCAGCGTCAAATTCTTGGCATGGCTTCACGCGTCGAAGTACTGCGCGGGCTCGTATACGAGATTGCGGTGCGGCTCGACGCGGAGCGGATGGCGGTCGACGAGCCAACCGGGCGAGAGGCGACGCGTTCGCGCATGGTGACGCAGTGGCTGCTGCCGATCATCAAGGCCAGTTGCGCCGAGGCGGGCTTCGAAGTGCCAAATGAGGGCATTCAGGTGCTGGGCGGCGCCGGCTACACACGCGAGTGGCCCCTGGAACAATGGATGCGCGACGCCCGCATGATGTCGATCGCCGAGGGATCAACCGGCATTCAGGCGCTGGACCTAGTGCACCGCCGGCTCAGGCGGGATCGTGGCGAGAGCCTGGCGGCATTCCTGGACACCGCGACGGGCGAAATAGCGTCAGCGGATCCAGGCCTGGCGACGTCAGCGCTTTCAGTGCTCGATCGGTTGCGCAAGATCGGCGCGGCATTTCTCGATCCGCAATCGCGTCCGCGGGACGCCGAAGCTGGAGCGGTGGCCTTTCTGAACGTCGCGATGCTCGCTGCCACCGCGTGGATCGCCGTCCGGCTGGCATCCGACGACAAGGACGATGCGATTGCAAAACGATTGGCCGCCTGCGGACGGTACTGGCTCAGCGATGTCGATCTCAAAGCCGCTCAGCAAGAAAAACTTGCCCTGATCGGAGCCGCCCGATTGGCGGAGTACGAATATCTTTAACGAAAGCGATCACATGCAGTCCGACAACCATATCACTTACGAGCTGCGGGGAAACATCGCCCTGATCGGAATCGATCGGCCCGAGAAGCGCAATGCGATGAGCCAGGTGATGTTTGAAGCGCTCGGTCGCGCAGCGGCGCGCGCTCACGAAGAAGCCCGCGTCGGCATCCTGCACTCGCACAACGACAATTTCTCTGCCGGTCTCGATCTTGGTGAACACCTCGGGCGCGACCCCATCGAGAGCATGCACGACTCGCGTGCGCAGCACGTACTTCTCAACACCGTCGAGCAGGGGAAAATACCATTCATCGCCGCCCTGCAGGGAGCGACAATCGGTGCCGGCCTGGAGATCGCTGCATCGGCCCACATTCGTGTTGCTGACGAGTCGACGTTCTTCGCGCTCCCGGAAGGCAAGCGCGGCATCTTCGTCGGCGGCGGGGGGTCCGTACGCGTCTCGCGCCTGATGTCGACCACCCGGATGATGGAAATGATGCTCACGGCCCGGGTGCTGAACGTTCAGGAGGCTGCCGGTGCCAATCTCGTGCACTTCATCACGCCCGTCGGAGGCGCGCTTGCCAAAGCGCTGGAACTGGCCGCCGGTATCGCGACGAACTCGCCGGTTTCGAACTATGCAATCATCAACGGATTGCCGCGCATCCACGATGCGTCGCATGACGACGGCTTGTTTTTCGAATCTATCCTCGCGTCTTTGACGCTGGTCAGTCCTCACGCCCAGGCCGGGTTGCGCGAGTTCCTGGAAAAGCGCGCTAAGAGACTCGTCCCGGAATGACTGCGCCAAAACAGCAATTCGACGTCTCCCAATTTAGGCATGCATCATGAAGATCAAGATACTCGGTGGTGGCCCAGCCGGACTTTACGCTGCCTACCTGATCAAGCGTCAGCGACCAGCGGCTGATGTCGTCGTCTTCGAGCAAAATGCCGCAGGTGTGACCTTCGGGTTCGGCGTGGTGTTCTCGGACAAGGCATTGGAGTTTCTTGGCGCTGCAGACGCTGAAACGCTGCGCCTCATTACAGAGGACCTTGAAACCTGGAGCGACATCGAGGTCAGGATTCATGGCGAGTCGATCAAGATCGATGGCGTCGGCTTCACGGCGATCGCCCGATTGAAGCTCCTCGAAATCCTTCGGATGCGCGCCCTTTCCGTTGGCGTAACGTTGATCGACGAGCGGACGATTTCGGATCTCAGGGAATTGGGAGAGGCAGACCTGATCATCGGTGCGGATGGGGCCAATTCGCTTGTACGCCGGACGCACGAGGCGGCCTTCGGCACTGAGGTTTCTCTCCTGAATAATCACTTCGCTTGGTTTGGCACGACCAAGACGTTCAACTACCTCACCCAGACCTTCAAGTCCCTCCCACAGGGACACTTTAACGCGCACCACTACCGTTACTCGAAGGATATGAGCACGTTTCTCGTGGAGGTCGATCAGTCAACGTTCGATGCCGTCGGCTTCGGCGGGATGACGGAAGAGCAGTCGCGCGCCTGTTGCGAGAAGGTGTTCGCCGAGGAACTGGACGGGCACCCGCTGGTCACGAACCGATCCCTGTGGCGGCAATTCCCGAAAGTCAGCAATCGGCACTATTACACGGCAAACATGGTCCTGGTCGGCGATGCGCTGAGGACCGCTCACTATTCGATCGGCTCGGGGACGCGGTTGGCGCTTGAGGACGTGCAGGCGCTTGCGGCCGCGCTTGTACAACATCCGCATAGCGTATTGGATGCGCTGGCATCGTTCGATGCGAAGCGACGGCAGGTCATCGAAAAGATGACCGATGCGGCGGCGCAAAGCGCCGATTGGTACGATCAGTTTGCCGATCACATGGGGCTTGAGGCCTGGCCGTTCGCGATGAGTTACATCGGCCGGTCCGGCCGGATAGACCCCGCGCGTTTGAAAGCAATGTCGCCCCGCTTCGTCGCTGGTTACGAACACTGGAAGGGCCGATCGGCAAAGGTGCGGCAATGATCGGATCGGTCATCGATCGCACGAAAGAGAGCGAGCCACCAACAACATTCGGCGACGTCATTCGTCGTCAGCGGAGGCTCGGCGGAAAGATCGCGTTCTCCGACCCGTCGCGCGAGGTTTCCTTCGCGGAATTCGATGATCGGGTTAACCGCTTGGCCGATGCCTTGCGGTCGAGAGGGCTGCAGGCCGGCGATCGGATCGCGCTGCTCGGGCGCAACAGCATTTCCCTGCTGGAATACATCGGAACGATGAAGGCGGGACTCATACCGGTCCCGCTCAATTGGCGGCTGTCGACACAGGAGCTCTCGGTTCTGATCCACGACTGTAGTCCCAAGGCGCTGGTGTGCGACATGGAAGGCGCCATCGTTGCAGATCAGATGGCGCTGGCATTGATGCCCCTGCGTGTTTGTGTCGATGGCGACCGCCAGGGTTGGCTCAACCACGAGGATCTCATCCGAGCTGGCAGCAAGGGCGAAGCGCATCTCGTGCTGGACGCGGACGATACGGCGCTCCTCGTCTACACGAGCGGCACGACCGGTGCTCCGAAGGGAGCGATGATCACCCATGGCGGCCTGCTCGCGAACTGCGTCGCGTCGGCGGAGCGGGCCATTGAAGTGGATGAAACGGACGTCATTCTGTGCGCGATGCCGATGTTCCATGTTGGCGGGCTTTGTTACTACCTGCTAGCGGCGTTTGCGGCGGGCAGTACGTCAATCCTGAGGCCAGCGTTCGACGCGGCGGACGTCGTCGCTAGCTTGGAGCGCTTTGCCATTACCAACGTCCACCTCGTCCCCACGATGATTGCAGACCTGATTGCGCAGGATGGTGCGGCGGCTGCAGCGCGGTCGCTGCGGCGCATCGTCTACGCGGGATCGTCGATGCCTCTCGCTCTCTTGCATCGCGCCATGAATACGTTCAGCGAGGTCAGATTCTCCCAATCATACGGGTCGACGGAGGGCGGCCTCATATCGTGTCTGTCCCCGGACGATCATGCGCTTGCTTCGGCATCCAGAGAGCAAGCCCACCTTCTCCAATCTTGCGGCAACGTCATAGCCGGGTGCGAGATACGCGTCGATAACAACGAGGGCAGAGAGGCGGCGGAGGGCCAGCTCGGGGAGGTCCTGGTGCGAAGCCCCCGCATGATGAAGGGATACTGGAAATCACCGGATAAGACGGCCAGCGTGATGAGAGGGGCCTGGCTCTGTACCGGCGACATCGGCTATCGCGACGCGGCCGGCTACCTCTATCTCGTCGATCGCAAGAACGACATGATCGTGACTGGCGGCGAAAACGTGTTTCCGTCCGAGGTGGAGCAGATTTTGCTGTTGCACCCGGACGTGTCCGAAGCGGCCGTGTTCGGTCTTCCCGATGATCGATGGGTGGAGAAGGTCGTTGCGGCAGTCGTGTTGCGCGGTGGATCGACGGTCACCGACGCAAGCCTGATCGCATTCACCAAGCGACAACTTGCATCGTACAAGTGTCCAAAAGAAATTTTCGTGCTGGCGAAACTCCCGACAACGGGCGTCGGCAAGATCTCCCGCAAAATCCTGAAGGACCAAGTCCGGTCACTCTGAGCGTCTGCGGCAATTAACTCAAGCCAACAATGTCAATCGCGATAAATGCGAGCATTCAAAAACATCAATCGGAGGATTCGAGCATGAGACATTCGGCAAAGTCGGCGTTGTACGCCACGGCTACTTTGGTCCTACTGTCAGGGACCGCGACGGCAGACGTCAAGGTGGGCGTGATCACCGGAGCGACCGGCCCCGGAGCGTCCCTCGGCATCCCCTACAAAAACACATTCAGCGCCTTGCCAGCCACTCTTGGCGGTGAACCGGTGACGTATATCGTTCTGGATGACGCGACCGATCCGGCGACTGCCGCGCGCCTGGCGCGCAAGCTTGTCAGCGAGGACCATGTCGATCTGCTGATCGGGTCCGGAAATGTCCCGACCGCGTCGGCAATCAGTTACGTCGCGTCGGAAACCAAGACGCCTCAGATCGCCCTGTCTCCGCTCAGTGGCGAACCGGCCAAGAACCCGTGGGTCTTCTCGGTGTCCCTGCCAACGACGCTGCAGCTCGGTGCTGTCGCGGACGACATCAAGGCACGTAACGCAAAAACCGTCGGTTACATTGGCTTCAGCGACGGCTGGGGCGACCAGGTCTACGCGGCGTTGATGAGCCACGCGGCGGCGGCCGGCTACACGGTCGTCACGAATGAAAGATACGCGCGGCTCGATACGAGCGTGGTGAGTCAGGCTCTCAAGGTCATCGCGGCAAAACCGGATGCCGTGGTCCTCGGCGGCTCGGGTACGCCCGGAGCATTGCCACATACGACGTTGGTCGAGCGCGGCTACAAGGGACAGATCTACCACAGCGCTGCAGTCGTCAACCCCGACTTCCTTCGAATTGGCGGCAAGGCCCTGCAAGGCGCCCTCGTTGCTGCAGGCCCCGTCGTCGTCGTCAGTCAGCTTCCGGACAACAGTCCCACAAAGAAACCCGGCCTGGACTTCGGCCGTGCCTACGATGCGAAGTTCGGAGCCAACACGAACAATTCGTTCTCCGCCTATTCCTGGGACGCGTACCTGATCGCGGACCGGGCGGTCAACGTGGCCCGCGCAAAGGCCAAGCCGGGTACGCCCGAATTCCGGGAAGCCTTGAGAGATGCCATGGAGGGCACCACCGAGCTTCGGGGCGCGCAAGGCGTGTACACGATGAGCGCATCCGATCACGCCGGCTCCGACAAACGCGCAGTCGTCCTTCTGCGCATCGTGGATGGGGCCTGGAAACTCGCCCAATAGGCAACGCCGCTCATTGAATTGTCGTTCCGGGAACAATCGCGGGAAATTGGCCTGACCGTGGTCGGGCGTGTGACGCGAAGCTGGACTTCGCGCAACGTCCGGTCCGAACCATTGCCGATCGTTCTGCTAGATGGAGCCGTGTTATGGATCTGACTGTAGGCTCGATGCTTGCTGTTGACGGAATCTCGAACGGCGCGGTGTACGCGTTGATCGGGCTGGCGACCGTGCTGGTTTTCAGCGTGACGAGGATACTCTTTATCGCGCAGGGGGAGTTCGTCGTATTCGGGGCGATCACCCTGGCGCAAATCAATGCCGGGAGCGTGCCGTCGGCAATCTACCTGCTCGGGACATTGACGCTGGGCTGCCTGTTGCAGGAGCTCTGGCTGGCCTGGCAACGGCGGCGAGTCGATCGCCGGCTGGCGCGGGAGCTCGCCCGAGTCCTGTTGCCGTCGAGCTTTATTATCGCAGTGACCGTCTTGGCTGCCCCGGTGGGTCTTCCACTGATACTGCAAGCATTGTTGTCGCTGATGCTGATAGCGCCAATGGGCATGCTTGTCTATCGACTGATCTATCGCTCGATTGCGGACGCCAGCGTCCTGACGCTGTTGATCGTGTCGGTCGGTGTGCACTTTGCTCTGGTCGGGCTGGGCCTGATCTTCTTCGGTCCTGAAGGCTATCGAACGTCTGCTTTGTTGGATGTGTCGGTCCAGCTCGGGTCGGTCCCGGTCAGCGGTCAGGCCATCGTCGTGATCGTGACCGCACTTCTCCTGATATCGCTCCTATTCTGGTTCTCGACCTGCACCTTTCCAGGAATGGCGCTGCGGGCCGCGGCGGTGAACAGATTGGGAGCGCGCATCGTGGGGCTTTCGAGCGATAGAGCCGGACAGACGAGCTTCATTCTTGCCGCCGCGATTGGCGCGTTGTCGGGAATCCTTATCGCCCCGACGACGACGCTGTACTACGACACGGGATTTTTGATCGGCCTGAAAGGATTTGTGGCTGCGGTCTTCGCGGGCCTGTCAAGCTTTCCAGGCGTCATGATTGGAGCCATCGGAGTGGGCCTTTTGGAGTCGTTCGGCTCGTTCTGGTCCAGTGCGTTCAAGGATTCGATCGTATTCGGTGCTGTCATCCCGGTTTTGCTGCTGCGCACCATTCTCACGCGGACTCAGGAAGATCATTGAGCATGACCATCGTGACATCTCGATTACTTCGAACCGGACCGCGCCTGCCGTCCGACGTCTGGAGCCGCGCGGCAGTCCGCTGCGTCGGATTTGCCGTGCTTGGTCTCTTGATCGTGCTGCCATTCCTGCCGATACCTGGATTTGTCATCACGCAGATGAACTACATCGGCATTGATGCGCTGGTGGTCCTGGGATTGGTGCTGCTGACGGGCGTCGCGGGTCTCACGTCGTTTGGTCAGGCCGCGTTTGTCGGGATCGGCGCCTATACAACGGCCTATCTCTCGACCGCGTTCGGCCTGTCGCCCTGGATCGGCCTGCTTGCAGGACTGGCTTTAACTACCGTGACGGCCTTGGTTGTCGGCTTCGTCACCCTGCGAATGTCCGCACTCAATCTGCCGCTCGCTACCATCGCCTGGTGCATCGCACTGTATTATGTGGTGGGAAATCTGGATGCGCTCGGCCGCTACGATGGCCTCGTCAACATTCCGCCGCTCGAACTGGCCGGCTTCAGCCTGCAGGATGGCAGACGGTTTTATTTCTTGATCTGGGGAATGGCGGTTTTATCGGCGGTGGCGATGGTCCGGCTGCTTGACTCGCGGACTGGTCGGGTCATGCGCGCGATCAACGTCGATCGTGGAGGTGGGGCCACCATGCCGGAGTCCCTTGGCGCGTCTGTCTTCAGACACAAGCTGTTGGCCTTCGTGATAGCGGCTCTCCTTGCATCGGTTGCCGGATGGCTTTTTGCACACATGCAGCGAACCGTGAATCCGTCTCCGTTCGGCATCGGCCGTAGCCTCGATTATCTTTTCATGGCGGTTCTCGGAGGCGTTGGCCACATCTGGGGCGCGTTCTTAGGCGCGGCGTTCACGACAGTGCTCAAGGATCTGCTTCAGGACTGGTTGCCCCGCCTGTTCGGATCAGCCGGCAGCTACGAGATCGTTGTTTTCGGCGTCCTTCTCATCGTGGTGCTCAAGATCGCACCCGGCGGTCTCTGGTCGATCGTGGAGCGAATGTGGCGGTCACCGCGACCCAGGCGGGATTGGGAAGATGCGCCCCCGCTCCTTGATCGGCCGAAGCAAGTCCCCGGCCAAGCGCTTCTCCGGGTCGAAGCTGTCAGCAAGCGGTTTGGCGGGCTGGCCGCCGTCCAAGATGTCACCTTCACGGTCGGCAGTGGCGAAATCGTCGGCCTGATTGGTCCAAACGGCGCCGGAAAGTCCACGACGTTCAACCTGATATCCGGCGTCACACCCTTGTCCACCGGGCGGGTCACCGTAGGTGGCGAACGTGTGGACGGCCAACCGTCCCGCCGCATCGCCAGGCTTGGCGTTTCTCGCACGTTCCAGCACGTCAAGCTCGTCCCCGACATGACGGTACTGGAGAATGTCGCGATGGGTTGCATCCTGCGGACGCGCGCAGGGGCATGGTCGTCGATCCTGCATCTGGACCGGGCGGAAGAAAGATCCACGATGAAGGAGGCCGAGCGGCAATTGGCACGAATCGGATTGTCGTCGGTGATGTTCGATCTCGCCGGAAATCTTGCTCTTGGTCCTCAACGGCTTGTCGAAATCGCACGCGCCCTGGCGACCGATCCCGTTCTATTGCTCCTCGACGAACCCGCTGCGGGACTGAGACACGCGGAAAAAGCCAAGCTCGCGGATGTTCTGAGCCAGTTGAAGGACGAGGGCCTCAGCCTGTTGCTGGTCGAGCACGACATGGATTTCGTCATGCGCCTGGCTGATCGAATCGTGGTGATGGAATTCGGCAAGAAGCTCATCGAAGGAACTCCGGCGGAGGTCCGCGCCAGTCCGTTGGTAAGAGCAGCTTATCTAGGGACGGATCATTAAAGATGGCCACATCGATTCTGGAGGTCGGCGGCCTGTGCGCCGGCTACGGCAAGGCCCGCGTACTGGAAGGCGTGTCGCTGCGCGCAGGACATGGTCAAATCGTTTCAGTGCTCGGTCCCAATGGCGCCGGCAAGTCGACCCTGCTCAACTCTCTCGGGGGCGTCATGCCGTCGGAGGGCACTGTAGTCTTCGATGGCGAGGACATTTCGACGTGGCCTCTCGAAGAACGGGTCATGGCCGGTGTGGCGCTGGTCCCGGAGAAGCGCGAATTGTTCGGGACCATGACCGTCGAGGAAAATCTCTTGCTCGGGGGACAGCGGCCGAGGTCGCTCGGGGACCGTGCCTGGCGCGACGGACTTGAACCCGTCTACGCGTTGTTTACACGATTGAAGGAACGCAGGCGACAGCAATCGAACACTTTGTCGGGCGGTGAGCGGCAGATGCTGGCGATCGGCAGGGCGCTCATGAGCCGACCGAAACTGCTTCTTCTCGATGAACCCAGTCTCGGCCTCGCGCCTCTGATCGTTCAGGACATCATGCAGACGATCTCACGTCTTTGCGGCGACGGCCTGAGCGTTCTGCTCGTCGAGCAGAACGCTCGCGCGGCACTGGAGATCTCCCACTACGGGTATGTCCTCGAGATGGGTAGTTTCTTCGTGCAGGGAACCGCAGATGTCCTCCGGTCCGACGAAAGGCTCGTCGCGACATATCTCGGCAACGAAAAGCCGACAAGAAATTGACAGGGAGCTTCGCATGCTTCTTCAACAACGATCGTGTCGGTAGCTATCCGCAACCCGGCTGCCTGAATGATGGATCGGCGCCGGTCGCCTCGAATCGTTCGCGCGTGCCCGGTTCCTTCGACGGAGATTGACATTTCCCCGGCTCATCGTCATTCAACCTTGGACGTCAAAAGCGCGTGGCTGGTGGGTCGAATGGCTAAGCGGACTGTTGTTGAAACAAAAAAACGGCGGGTGGCTGTCGGGACAGCCAAGACCAAATCCACCGACTTTCATCTGAACGAGTTGCTTCCGTACCTCATCAATCGTGTAGCCAACGCCACGACTCAGCTCTTCGCCCGAGATATTGCCCCATTTGACCTGAGCGTGCCCATGTGGCGCGTCATTGCAGTGCTTTCAGAGATGGGTGAGCAACGACTAGTCGATCTTGCGACCATGACGTCAATTGACGCCTCGACGCTCTCTCGATTGGTCGAGACCATGCAAGCCGATAAACTTCTCGCAAAAGTGCGATCAAAGACAAATCGACGGGAATTGGTTTTGACCGTTGCGCCACGCGGCAAAGAGCTGTCCAGACTTCTGGCTCCGGTTGCGCAAGCCTATGAGACCCGGTTGACTGCAGGCCTGCCCGAGTCCGAGCTCGCCACGGCGCGAAAGGTTCTAAAGCATATGTTTCATCAGCTTTCGGAACTCAAAGCGCAGGCGGACCTCGACTCGAGAGCTACTCGTCGACAAACGCCAGTACTTGCAAAGACCTTGCTTCGATCGAGATCGTCGGCAAAGTCATAATAACCATCGTCACATCGGCGTTCAACGCCGCCGTTCGCGGATTCGATCGACAAGCCGGTGAAAGCCGTGTTGGTAATGATCTTCTACGATATCCTGTGCACGCCAGCATGCGCCAGACGTTGGCAGTATCGCTGGCGTAAAGAACACGGCGGCCTCATCCCGCTGGTCCAGAATATCCGTCAGGCCAAAAATCTTAGTCGTTACGTGAGCCGGGCTACGCGCGAAGCGGGAAGACGCCGTTTGAAGGAAGCTCGGCACTTCAGCGCCACGAGTAGTCCACTAGAGCACAAGACGTTAGATGGCTGCCGCACAATATAAGGCTCGCCTGGGTTCTATACCTGCGTCAGTGGAGTCCCGAAGATCTCATCGTGTCGGATAGCACCAGTCATGATCTTTCGACACGTCCGCGATCGCAGTCGCACAGAAAACCAGCACGATGCCTCACCGGCGCACGGTAAACTGCTTGTTTCATGCACACGGCTAGTCCCCGCACGTAGCCTTGCAGAAATGCCTAATGGCCTCCCCTGTGTGAGCCGATAGGCTCACCTCGGAGATAGAGGGAGCCGTCATGACCAAATCGAGATTGTTATCGTTGCTCGGGGGCGCGATTACGCTGTGCGCGCTAATTGATACGCCCGCGGCAGCAAAGGATACGGTGAAGATTGCCTTCATCGGCCCGCTATCGGGCGGTAACTCGGCGCCGGGCCTCGGCGGCCGCAATTCAGCTACGCTGGCCGTGCAGCAGCGCAATGCAGACCCGGCTGCAAAATACACCTACGAACTTGTGACCTTCGACGACGAATGCAAGCCAAATGTCGGCATACAGGTGGCGACCAAGGCCGCTTCCGACAACTCGATCGTGGCCGGAGTTACGCATTATTGCTCCGCAGTCGGTATCGCGACCGTGGACACCTACGCGCGTTTTGGACTACCCGTCGTGGTCTGGGGGGCGATCCTGCCTGAGATCACCTATGGAAACGATTTCAAGGAAATACACCGCGTCAATGGTACGATGATCAATGAGGGCAAGCTCGCCGCCGAATTCCTGACCAAGCAGGGCTACAAGAAGTTCGTGGTCATCCATGACACCACGGACTATGGCAAGGGCCAAAACAAGTACTTCGCGGAGTATCTCAAGCCTACCGGTAACGAGGTCATAGCAACCTTTCCGGTAAGCCCGGACCAGCAGGATTTCACAGCCGAACTGACGAAGATCAAGGAATTGAAGCCCGATCTGATACTCGTCGGCGGACTGACACCGCTTGGAGTCCGGCTGCGGTCGCAGATGGATCGCGTTGGCGTGACCGCGCAGCTGGCCGGAGTTTCTGGTATCATGACAGCCGGCTTTCTCGAAGGCACGGGCGCAGCCGGCGAGGGTACCGTCTCATTCCACAACGGAGCCCCGATCAGCAAATATCCCCAGGGACAGGCTTTTATCGACGCGTATGCCAAAGCGGGATTTCGCGAAGACCCCGACGCCTACGGACCCTTCGCCTATTCAGCCGCTAGTTTGGTGATCGATGCCATCGAGAAGGTGGGGCCCGACCGCAAGAAGGTGAAAGCGGTCCTCAACACCACCAAGGGCCATAAGGCGCTGGTCGGCGAGATCAACTTCGACGGGCACCGCCAGAACATCGTCAACGCCAATGTCTACGTCGCTCAAGACGGCAAGTGGGTCTATTGGCCGGACAGCGACTATGCCGCTGGCAAGAAGAAACTCGCGAAGAACTGAGTTTTCTCGGCAAGGTGGCGGGCATCCACCCTGCCGCCCTAGCCAGCCTCTATCAAATCATTGTTTCGAGGACCATGTGATGGATCTAGGCATTCTCGCCCAGCAAATTTTCAACGGCCTGATGCTTGGCGTGATCTATGCAATGATTGCGGTCGGTTTCTCGCTGTTTTTCGGCGTGCTGGACATTATCAAGTTCTCACACGGCGACGTTGTCACTGTCGGCGCATTCTCCGGTCTCGGCGCTGTCGGACTTGCGGGAGGCTTAGTCGTGTTCTCGCCGGCGCTTGCACTTGCCGCGGGCCTCGCCGCCGCCGTAGCTATGGGATCGCTCGCCGGCATCCTGATCGGCCGCTTGCTGGTTATGCCGTTGCGTCACGCGCCAGCCGTCAACGTGCTGCTTGCGACGCTGATGGCAGGAACCGTGCTACGCGAAACCATCCGGCTCGGCGTGCCAAATGGCGGAAACCCGAAGCCGTTTCCAGCATTGCTGCCAAGCGGTACCATAGCGACCGGGTCCTTCAGCGTCGGCATCGATAGCGTAATGATCCTTTGCGCCGGCTTGTCGCTCGTGTTCGCCACGCATCTTCTGATCACGCGGACCCGACTGGGACTGTCGATCCGCGCGGTTGCGCAGGATGGCGAGATCGCGCGGTTGTCGGGGATCGACTTTCAGCGGGTCGTGCTGGGGACGTTTGCGTTGGGCTCCGCGTTGGCTGCTTTCGCCGGTTGCATGCTGGGTCTGTATTACCGTGAGATCAATTTCAGTATGGGCGTTTTGCTCGGAATCATCGGCTTTGCTTCGGCTGTGATTGGCGGGCTTGGCAGTCTGCTTGGCCCGATCATCGGAGGCTTCCTTTTCGCGGGCGTGCAGACCCTGGTCGTCGTGCTGCTGCCATTCTCCAGTGCCTACAAGGACGTCGTCGCCTTCGCAGCCATTATTGTTCTCATCGGTTTTTTCCCGACCGGGCTGATCGCCGAACGACGCAGTGAGCGGGTGTGAGATGAGCATTATTCCCGCTTCGGTTCCACGGCTTCCCATGGTGCGATTACAACGCTATCCGCGCATGGTCGTCGTCGTCATCGTGTCGCTACTATTCCTAGGCGGCGGATTGATGGTGCACGCCGAATCGCAGATCCAGGTGCTCGGACTGCTGGCCGCCTTTCTAGTCGTATTCGCGTTTGCCGACCGCACCGGCGTCGGCCAGGAGATCTCGGCTATCTGCAGTGACTACGGCGGTTTCGCCAATGCAATCGCCCTGATCGGAGCACTGGCGATAGCCGCAACATTTCGCGAAGAGCACTACACGTTGCTAATGCTCGCTACGGTGGCGCTGTTCGCCACCGCCTGCATCGGCCTAAATTTGCAGCTGGCATTTGCTGGGGTCGTCAATTTCGCCGGCGCCGCTTTTTTTGTCATCGGCTCCTATACGGCGGCCGTTCTGACTGCGTATGCCAGCATCCCGCATCTCGCCATTATCGTCGTCGGCGGGCTTGTCACCGGGGTGCTCGGCGTCGTCCTGCTGCTGCCGGTGTTGCGCACCCGCGGCCATTATGCGGCGCTCGTCACCATCGCCTTCGGACTGCTACTACGTACATTGCTGGAGGTGAACGATACGTTCGGTGGTCCGCAGGGCATGAAGATCAGAAGTTTCTCTCTCTTCGGTTTCGATTTCGGCCGCACGACCTCGCTCGGACCTTTGGACGTCTCCTTCTATCTTCCCTATGCGGTCCTCTCGATCGGGCTATTCGCGCTGGCTTTCACGCTTGTGCGAAGGATCGAACGTTCGTGGATCGGCGTGGCGCTCGATGCAGTGCGCAGCGACGAGACAGCCGCTTCGGTCTTCGGACTCTCGATCGCGCGCTGGAAGGTCCTCGCCTTCCTGATCGGCAATGCGATCATCGGTGCCGCGGGCGCGGTCTACGGCATGATGAATGGCTTTGTGACACCGAACGGCGCCGGACTGGGTGAATCTCTGCTGTTGCTGTCGATCATCGTGCTCGGCGGACTCGGCAATTTCTGGGGCGCCGTGGTGGCTGCTATCGTCATTCTGGTCATTCCCGAGAAGCTGCAGGCAATCCAGGAATATCGGCTCCTGATTTTCGCGGTCCTCGTACTGTGCATCTTGCTCTTCCGGCCATCCGGCATTTTGCCGCGTCCGTTGCGGGATCTGTCGCGTTTCACGAGCACGACTGGTGCCGGGCATGAGTAACCTATTGCTTGCATGCGCCGGCCTGACCATGCGGTTCGACGGGCTGGTGGCGCTGGACGGTCTCGACATCGATATCCACAAAGGGGAGACCATCGGTCTGGTCGGCCCCAACGGCTCGGGTAAGACCACGTTCTTTAACGTGATCACCGGGCTGTACACGCCTTCGGCCGGATCGGTGCACCTTGGGGATATGGACCTGTTCGCCAAGCCACCGCAGATGATCGGACGGGCTGGCGTCGCACGTACGTTCCAGCGCTCTCGATTGATGCTGGATCAAAGCGTGTTCGACAACATCGCGGTCGGTGCGCTGTCACGTCTAGACCTTGGCCTTGTGACGAGCCTGTTTCGTCGCGGTCGTTGGCGCACCGAGCTTGACGCCATGATCGGCAACGCGCAGGCGCTGGCGTGCCGCTTTAATCCGCACATTGCCGATCGGCTGTTCCAGCCGGCAGGCGCTTTCACCATGATTGATCGTCGCCGCATCGAGATTTGCCGCGCATTGATCGGGGCGCCGCGCCTGTTGCTGCTCGACGAGCCATCCGCCGGTATGACGCACGACGAGACTCGGCAGCTGATGGACGACCTGTTGGCGTTCCGCGCCGAGATGCCGGACCTCGCGGTTATTCTGGTCGAACACGAAATGGACGTCATCCGCAGGGTGTCCGATCGCTGCGTGGTCCTGAATTTCGGGCGCAAGATCTTCGAGGGACCGTTCGATGGTCTCATCGCCAATGCTCAGGTTCAGACAGCTTATCTGGGGGCAAGTGCATGAGCACCTACACAGCGGCGACCCGCCGCCTCTCGGTGATCGGCTTGACCGCCGGCTACGACAGGGCCGACGTTTTGAAGAACGTCAGCGTGGAGGCCAGACCGGGCAAGGTCACGTGCATTCTCGGCGCCAATGGCGCCGGCAAGAGCACGCTTATCCGGACGGTTCTAGGTCTGAACCGGGTGCGGAAGGGTGAGGTCTTTTTCGGCGGCGACGCGATCGCCAATATGCCGACCCACAAGATCGCCGCTCTCGGAATCGCGACCGTGCCCGAGGGCAACCGGGTTCTGCCGCGCATGACCGTGCTCGACAATCTTAAGGTGGGCGGTCTTTTGGTGCGCGACAACAGGCGAGTTGCCGCCCGCATGGAAGAGTTATTCGAGACCTTCCCGCGCCTCAAGGAGCGGCGGAGCCAGCTCGCAGGGACGCTATCGGGAGGCGAACGATCGATGTTGTCGATTGCGCGCGGGCTGATGACGGATCCGGAACTGGTGGTGTTCGACGAACCGTCCCTCGGTCTGTCGCCGCTTTTCGTTTCAGAAGTATTCGGGATCGTGCGGCGGCTCAAGACGGCCGGGCTATCGATCCTGTTGGTCGAGCAGAATGTACGGCAGACGCTGGATGTCGCCGACTACGGCTACGTACTAGTCCAGGGCCAAGTGGTGGCAGAGGGCGACGCGGACGCGCTCAAGCAGAACTCTGAGCTGCATAAGGCTTACTTCGGTGTGCACTAAGCAAATAGATGGGGAGGAGTAAAATGGGACTTCAAGTTTACGATCGGGTCAATCCGCTGCGGAAGCCCAAAGGGTTCGAGCCAGTGGTCCAGCGCTGGTCCGCGGGCTTTATGAACAGCTGTGACACACTCTGCGTAGCTTTCCACGGAATCCAGGGCAAGGACGCCGCGAGCGTCTACGCGTCGCCGTTTTTCCGTTGGATTGAGGACGCGGTCGCGCTGCCGAGCGGCCCCACCGTCCACGACCATGCCTGGTTCATCGATCCGAACGGCCTTTATACGCACATCGTCGCCGCCTATTGGGTAGATCAGCAGCGTCGCAATACCTGGATCAACGATCCGCTTGTAGCAGGCTGGTGGAGCGACACCGCACGCCTGAAGGAGCCGAACGGTTACTTCCGGGAGAGCGTGACGGTGCCGGTGGAAAGACAGGAGACGTTGTACTGGCAGGACTATCCTGCCGGCCTGAGTAGATCCGATGATGTGGCGGTATACCCAACGCCCTACTGTGGATACTATGGGGCAATGCGCGATCGCATCCCGTTGGCTGCGGTGGATGCCTTAGCGCCGGCCTACGGCGATCTGCCGGCGTCGAAAGAACGCAGCACTCGCTCGGCGCGGTGGCGCATCGTGACGCCACACAATTTCGCTATGATCCGCTCGGCGGCGTTTTGGGGTCGATGCGATCCGAGCCAGACCGAGGACTATATGCGCGACCTGCGCGCTCCGCTGGAACGAGGCATGGACTATCTGCGCGAAAGTCCGACAGCGACTGGATGTTGTTCTTTGCGATTCCAGCAGACATGCGACCCCACAGGCGTTCCCGCACTCGAAACACACGCGCTGGGATATTTTCTGTCGTTGGGCCACATGGAAAACTGGGCCGAACGTCATGCTTCCCATGAGGCGATCTTCACGGCCGCGATCGCGCGCTATCGCAAGTATGGCAAAGCCAATCAGCTGCGTACCTGGCATGAGGTCTTCGTGTTGCCGGAGCAGGGGCAAATCTTTGAGTACGTCAATTGCGCCCCTGGCACCGGAATCTCAGGCTATTTCGAGGCCGAGCAATTGAGGTAGTCGACGACATGTAGGGGATCTTCGGACAAGCTATTGTTCCGCCTACGAGCGATTTCCGGGGGTCGGATGAGCGGCTCGCTCTGCCGACCACCGAGGCGCGACGCAACGAGTTCATGAGCCTCTGCGCAATTTACCTGACACGGTGGTCGTCGCTGAAGAATCCACCCGACCCGGTAGCGCGCTCATCTGAGTAATGGCGCGCACCTTGAGCGATTGAACTGGCGCAGAAACGTCAGCCTGCGCGGCGTTCAAGAATCTTTTGGGATAACGGTCGATTACCTATACGATTTGGAAACGATCGAAACAAATCGCGAAGCCTTCGTCGGAGAGGGCGTGGTCATACGATCGCTCCAGATTGATAGGCTGGTCGCGGACTCGTCGAGACGGGAGTTACTACCTGTGAAGCCCGTTTGCACCGCGCCACCGGCGATTTCCGTTTGCGAAAATTATCCGGGAGGCGGCTTCTGCGCACATCCAAGTGCAGAAATGCCTGATGGCCGCCCTTTCGCGATCGACTAAACTGGTTTCGATAATCCCAGCGCGGACCATTCTTTCCGGTCCTGCCCCCACTAGGAGCGCAGTATGCAATCCCCCGTAAAGGTAGCGGCTGTCCACGCTGCGCCGGTGTTCCTCGATCGCGCTGCCACTACGGCGAAAGCGATTTCCATCATCAGGGAAGCCGCGAAGGGCGGAGCGCGGCTGATCGCATTCCCTGAGACTTTCATCCCTGCATTTCCTGTTTGGGCCGCATTGTGGGCGCCGATCGAAAACCACGATCTCTTTGTGACGATGGCCGAGCAGTCGGTCGCCATCGACGGACCTGAAATGGCCGCATTGCGCAACGAAGCCAAAGCGCTCGGCGTCACGGTGTCGATGGGCATCAGCGAAAGCTCGCCCGCCAGCGTCGGCTTGATCTGGAACAGCAACGTCCTAATCGGACCTGACGGCGCATTGCTCAACCATCACCGCAAACTGGTGCCGACGTTCTACGAGAAGCTCATCTGGGCTGCCGGTGACGGTGCTGGCCTTTGCGTCGTAGATACACCGGCCGGCCGTGTCGGCAACCTAATCTGCGGCGAAAACACCAATCCGCTCGCACGTTACACCCTAATGGCTCAGGCGGAGCAGATCCACATTTCGAGCTGGCCCCCGATGTGGCCTACTCGTCGGCCCAGTGCCGGAGGCAATTTCAATAACGTGGCCGCCAACCGCATCCGAGCCAGCGCCCATTCCTTTGAAGCGAAGGCGTTCGGCATCATCACGGCCGGTTACATGGACGCGGCAATGCGGGATTACCTAGTTGCGCGTGATCCGTCGGTCATCGACGTGATTGATCAAACGCAGCGTGCCGCGAGCTTCTTCGTCGATCCGACGGGTGAGATACTCGGCGATTCCCTTCAGGACGAAGAAGGAATCGCGTACGCCGACTTTGATCTGCGCCGCTGTATCGAGCCGAAGCAATTCCATGACGTCGTCGGGTACTATAATCGGTTCGACGTCTTTGATTTGACGGTCAACCGAAAACGCATCGTGCCGGCGACTTTCGTTGATGGTCCTCTTACCCGCTTGGCTGAGCTTGGGCCGCCGGTCGAGCCCTAATGCGAGCCGAGCTGACGATTATCGCGGTGCGGCTTGAGGCTTACTGTAAGACCTCGCTTTTGCAACAACTTCTGGATTCTCATTTTATGCAGCGGTGATGGAAGGCTCGTTGTTCTACTGGCCAAAAACGCTGGGGCTCTCGGGCGGCAGGACAAGGTCTGACACAAGCTTCAATCTGAAAGAAAACGCATCTGAGCGCTCGACGATCTTACGCGGACGGAACCGCCACGTTCGCTCCGCCCCTCGGGAACGGATAGACGAGCCGGAATTCAGATTCACCTCGGCGTCACCGGTCATTTGCAGCAAGGTACCATTCTCAAATGACGGAAAGGTCAGCCCGGCCTTGCCGGTGACGAGAACATTGCCGAGCGTGTTGAAGAAATTGTTGCCCGCGTAGTCGGGTATCGTCAACCAACCGTTCCGCGAGACATCGATAAAGCCCGGACATCCACCGCGATGCGATACATCGACCTGCCGTGCGCCATCTTTGCGTTCGCAGTACGACGCCACGAAGAACGTATCGGCACGTCCAATCATGGCGATATGCCGACCTTCAAGAGCCCTGAAGAACTCCGCCCTCTCATTCACAGGTGGGCTGCCCGCTTGAAGGGGAAGGTGATCACGCAAACGGATATGTTTCGCACAATTCCCAAAACTATGTTCGATTCCAATATCGAAACCATTGCGCGAGGATTCCACGATCCATCCATTCGCTCGATTGCGTCGTCCAGTATCGAGCTGGATTCCGAGTGCAGCAACGGCGTTTCCATTCGACAGCCCCGACTGCGCAGGATCTAGGAGCCGCTCATCGGCCTCGATATGGAGGGTCCGCTCATTTTCGACCCTGATGAACCCGACGCTTCCCTCACGTAAGGTGGACCAGGGCAACCCTTGCCCATCCACCGCGCCTAGAACGAGATATCGGAGACCGGCAAAAAACTCTCGGTGTTGCCCGGTCAGATGGTCACGGACGACCTGTCGGCCTCGCGATTCCATGCGCTCGGCAACGCCTAGGGCGCGTTGCAATGCGAGCTCTCCGCCATGCCAGGGCGAACGCCCTAGCCTCTCGAGCATTGTCGTACTCGCCAATGGATGTTCCGACATCGTGCGATCCTCACGACGGGGTCCTGAGGCCAACCGCAGTTTCTACGAAGGGGAAGAAATTGGGCAGTCCCTCGACGCGTGCTAGCCAAGATTGGATGTGGGGGTAGCTAGACGTATCGACGTTGCCCTCCGGCGCGCGCGCGATGTAACTGTAGAGCGCTAGGTCGGCCAGGGTCGGACGGTCGAGCGCAACCCACTCTCGCTCCGTCAGCACGCCATCGATCGTGTTCAACACTTTGTGCGAGTTTTGAATGACCTGCTCAGCGCTTAGCGGGGCTTTGAAGATCGTAATTAGACGGGCAGCGCATGGACCGTTCGCGATTTCGTTCGCCGCCACCGAAAGCCATCGTTGGACCGCAGCGGCACCAGTCGCGTCTTCCGGCAGCCAGTCGGTCCTACCGTGCTTCTTGGCCAGATACACCAGTATGGCGTTCGAATCCGCGATGATTACATCGCCGTCGACCAGTACCGGCACCTGCCCAAATGGATTGATTTTCAAAAACGTGGGTTCGCGGTTGGCTCCTTGAGCAACAGCGATCAGTTCGCAGTCCTCCCCGATGATCGACAAAAAAAGACGGACCCGGTGGGAATGTCCGGACAAAGGTCGATGATACAGTTTCATAAATAGCTTCTTCTCATGCTCTGACGTTTTTCGCAGGTAAGAACCATAACCCGAGACGGTCGAGTGCAGAATACCGCCTTAGCGAAATGCAGCCTTTCAAAATATGAAAGAATGCAAGTGGGCGGAGACACACCGCGCTGAACGAACGCTGAGCGGACGACGTATCCTGGTTATCTGTACAAATTCGACATGGTACGCCTGCTTGGCGACCCTGGTCGATCGGTGGACCAGTCGAGCCTGCCCGAGCAGACCAACCGGCTCATCCCTATCTGTTCGACGGACGGGCTCTCGGATGCGGTGACGCGGAGTCGCCACCTCGCTTGCCCGCGTTAGTTGCCCTTTCTATGCGGCCAGCAGATGTTCATCGTCAGGAAAAGCAGGGCGCCTATGGCCAGACTCGCAGCCGCGGTGCCGAGCGAGAACGCGAAGGCATGTGCATGGGAGAACTCACTCGCTGCAAAGGCGGCTACGGCCGCCGGCCCGAGTATCTGTCCCATTCCGAACGCTGCCGTAAGCGCCCCCATCAACGCGGCCGAATGGTGTGGACGTAGATGCTTGGCTTCCTGCATGGCGTAGAACGTGATGACCATGAAGGGGATTCCGACGAGAATGCTGCCGGCGATAAAACCTTCGAGCGACGGAAAGAAGAGGGTCAACGCAACCCCGAGTGATTGAATGGCATAGAGGCCCGCCAATGCAAGGCGGCGGTTCAATGTCCTCGGCGTCAGGATGGAAAGTGCCGAACCGATTGCGGCTCCGAACCCGACCAGTGGCCAGAACAGGTCTATCCAAGGCGAGGAGCTCAGCGTGCTCCTGGCAATCACAGGCAGAAACGTAGCTGTGATTATATAGCCAAATCCGGCGAGACCGTATGCCAGAACGAAAAGTCCGATCTCAATGCTGTTCACCGATGGCTTCGTTGATACAATTGGCTCAACGGTCTCGAAGTGGGGATCGGTGCCCTGAAACGTCGTCCACACGCCCGCCGTGACTACGGCGCTGAGACCGGCAAAAAAGAGCCATCCGGACCCGGACGTGAAATGATTGCGAGCTAGTGCGCTGGCGGCGAGCCCCGAAATCACGATCCCGATGCCTGGCCCCATGAAAATTAGGCCGCCCAGCGTAGGTCGGTCATGGCGAGCCAGGTGTGTGAGACACCATCCTGACGTGAAGACGAGCACGTAGGCACTCCCGGCGCCCGCCAGGAGCCGGAGGGAAAGCCACAGACTCGGCACGGGGAAGGCCATAAGTCCGGTGAGCAGCGTAGTCAGCAACAACCCCCATCGGACGATACCTGCCGAGGGCGGACTTCGCTGCCACGACAGCCATCTGATGATCGAGGGTTGCGTGGCCGCAACCATCGCACCGAGCAGGTAGCCAACGTAATTAGCCGTGGCCAGATGACTTCCGGATTGCAGATCGACCACCCCCTCGTGGAGCATCATCGGAAGCAATGGAGTGAACGCGAACCGACCGATCCCCATTGCGATCGAGAGGGATGCCCCTCCAACCAAGGCGACGACCCATGCTTTTGGCAAAATCGCTTCGTGCGCTTTCGATTGACTGAACGATGTCGTGGCCATCGCTTCGTCCTTTCGTCGATCCGACAGTAAGTCAAAGATACTTCACGGCTCCGTGAGGAGTTCGTAGGCTTTCTATCCGGGCCGGATATGAGCAATCCGACCCGGGCGCTTATGGGCGGAGGTCTATTTAGCGGTAGGCATCGCAAATTCTGGGCCGTTCGCTGTGCTTTCCGGCCAACGTTGCATGATGGATTTCTGCCGCGTGTAGAATCGCACGCCTTCTTCGCCATACGCGTGCGTGTCGCCGAATAAGCTTCGCTTCCAGCCGCCGAAGCCATGCCAGGCCATTGGCACAGGGATAGGCACGTTGATGCCGACCATTCCGACGAGAATGCGACGCGAGAATTCACGTGCCACGTTTCCGTCTCGCGTGTAGCAGGAAACTCCATTTCCGAACTCGTGATCGTTGATCAACTGCACCGCTTCGCCAAAATCTTTGACGCGAATACAGGACAGTACAGGTCCGAATATCTCTTCCTTGTAGATCCGCATCGATGGCGTGACGTTGTCGAACAGAGAGCCGCCGGTAAAGAAGCCATCCTCATACCCCGGGACCTTATGACCGCGTCCGTCCACCAGGAGCGTAGCCCCCTCATCGACGCCAATCTGGACGTAACCCTCGATGCGATCGAGTGCCTCGCGGGTGACGATCGGGCCCATCTCCGCCTCGCTGTTCATGCCATTCTCGATCCGTAGCTTTTTGACGCGGTCGGCGAGCATGGGTAGTATTCTGTCCGCGACGTCGCCCACAAACAGGGCGACGCTGACGGCCATGCACCGTTCGCCAGCGGAGCCATACCCTGCGCCAATGAGGGCATCCACGGCCTGCGACAGATCAGCGTCGGGCATTACCACCATGTGATTCTTCGCGCCGCCCAGCGCCTGGACACGTTTTCCGAATTGCGATCCTTGCTGGTGAACGTAGTGGGCTATGGGTGTGGATCCGACAAAGCTGATCGCTGCGACGTCCGGATGCTTTAGCAAGGCGTCAACTACCGTCTTGTCACCCTGTACGACGTTGAAGACGCCCTTCGGCAATCCTGCCCGGATCAACAGTTCGGCCAAGAAAAGCGACGGAGAGGGATCGCGCTCGCTAGGCTTTAAGATGAAACAGTTGCCGGCTGCGATCGCGACCGGAAACATCCAACAGGGGACCATCACGGGAAAATTGAAAGGTGTGATGCCCGCCACGACACCAAGCGGCTGACGCATGGTCCAATTGTCCATGCCCGTGCTGACCTGATCCGTGAAATCGCCTTTCAGGAGCTGCGGGATCCCGCACGCGAACTCGATGATGTCGATGCCCCGGGCCACCTCGCCTTGAGCATCACTGAAAACCTTGCCGTGTTCCGCAGTGATCATCGCAGCCAGAACATCGCTGTTTTCGTTCACCAACTGCAAGAACCGGTTCATCACACGGGCCCGGCGGATAGGCGGCGTGTCTGACCAGCGCGGGAAGGCCCGTTTTGCGCTCTCAACAGCAGCATCGACGTCTGCCGGGCCCGCCAGCACAAGGTCTCGTGCGACCTTGCCAAGTGCCGGGTTGTAGATCGGGCGACGTTCGGAGGTCGAACCGGGCACTTTGTCTCCGTCAATGAAGTTGACGACATCTTCGTTCGACGTGAAGGGCGTTTGGGTCATCGGTCTGCTCCATCGTTAAGTGATGGCTACGAATAGGAGCTCCGGCAATTTCCGGATATGCATAAGACGTGGACTAACTGTTCAAAAAAGTGAACAATGCCCCGGATGCCTGAGCTACCTTGTTTGTCCGCCAGGGCCTGCCTTTCACGAGCGTCAAAGGGAAAGCGTCCATTCCGCGTAGGCTGGGTACGAGGAGGCAGTCTCAATGGAATCATGGTGTCGGCGGGTCGATGACGTGCCCCTTCGAGCTGATAGCCCAAAAACATGAAGCGACCGCCACGATGAAAACAAAACGGATCGAGGCGTTGTGGTCGCACATGCATTGGCTCGTCGTATTAGCTGATATGGGAAGTTTTACAGCCGCCGCCGAGCGGCTAGGCGTAAGTAAGGCGGCGATGAGCCATCGCATCGGCGAATTGGAACAGGCTGCCGGGGTGTCACTTGTCCGACGGACCACCCGGACGATGCGTCTCACCGAAGCCGGTCAGCAGCTCGTCGATGAAACGCGCGCGCATTTTTCGGATCTGGACCGAAGCTTCGCGTCGGTGAAGGACATGGCCGCGGCACCGCGTGGTCTGCTCCGCGTCACGGTCCCCGTGGCTCTCGGCCGGCAGCGGATTGCCCCGCTGATCCCTGATTTTCTGCGCATGCATCCCGCCGTGAGGATCGAGCTAGAACTGTCCGACCATCTTAGTTCACTCGCCAAGGAAGGTTTCGATCTGGCTATTCGGCACGTAGCGAGCGTTCCGGACACGCACGTCGCTTGGCGGCTTTCGAAAACGAATTCGCTTCTGGTCGCCACACGCGGCTACTTGCGGCGACGTGGCGTGCCTTCCATCCCACACGATCTGACGGGCCATGACTGTCTGCATTACATGCGAGGAAACGTGGTGCCCATCTGGACGCTCGAACCCAGGAAAGGCGATGGCGAGCGGATCACGGTTGAAGTCGCCGGAAGCTTTGCTGCCAATAACAGCGAGGTTCTGCGTGAGGCGGCATTGGGTGGGATCGGTATCGCTCTCCTTCCTGATTTCAGCGCGCAAAGCTACATAGAAGCGGGCAAGCTGGAAGTCGTGCTGCCGGACTGGCGAGTTGCCGGAGCTTTTGGAGACCAGCTATTTGCGATTCGGCCGTACTCGTCGCACGTCCCGCGAACCGTGCGAGTGTTCGTAGAATTTCTGCGGAATACCATGAGAAACGGCTTTGGCTGACAGTGGACCGATTCCCTCCTGCCGAAAGACAGGTTGTAGACCGTTTCGTTCAATGACCCGCGGCAGGAAGAAAGCGCTCGCTATTATACAGTGCCGCATCTTCCGCTCGGTCCACCGCGCCGTTCTGATCGACCTTCGTGATGGATGCACATGAACCGACGTTGTTAATGAAGCTTCGCAGGGTAGTCGAAAGATAATCGTTCTTTCTTCGAACGAACACCGTAGTAGCTAGTCCGGCTCCATTGGGTAGAGCATGCGCGCGGATATGACCGGCATCGATGGCCATTTGGGTTACGGAGATGGGAAGCATCGCAATTCCGATTCCAGCCGCAACGCAACCGATGATGCCGTCTAGCGTTCCCATCTCCATCCAACGAGCGTCGAATACACCATCGTGCGCCAGAAATGCCTCCATCCGCTTTCGGTACGAGCAACCCGAGCGGAAGGCGAGCACTTTAGCGCCGCTCTGAACGAATTCAGAACGTAGCTGCTCCCATGTCATGGTCGATGCTTTAGACACGATCACGAGCTCTTCGACCACGACAGGCGTAATCTCGAGATCGATATGCTCTACAGGGCCGGAAACGAACGCGCCGTCGATCTTTCGCTCCAGCACGCGTTGGAGCAAATGATCCGTAGGCCCCGTTTCGATGTGCACATCCACTGCGGGGTATCTCTGCGCAAAACGTATCAGAGTGGGTGGAAGCCGTAGGGCGGCGGTCGTTTCTAACGATCCGATCCGCAGTTGGCCTGAAGGAAGGATGTCGTCGGTGACGGCCTTGCGAGCTTGCGCCAGCAGTTCACCGACCTGGACGGCGTAGGGAAGCAGTCTATCTCCCATGTGAGTGAGCGTCACACCTTTTCGGGACCGATGGAACAGCGGCGCACCTAGCTCGATCTCCAACGCACGGACGCGAGCCGTGACGTTGGACTGGACGGTGTTCAGAACACCTGCTGCACCGCAAATGCTGCGAGCATCCGCAACAGCCCGGAAAAACTTGAGGTCTGCGCTATTCATCTCAACGCTCCATCTCAAAAGCAGATGAAAATGATCAAATCTAATCATTTGTAATGTGTCAACGCCAGACTTAAGCCAAGCTGTCAATTTTGAGGCAGTCACAAGAGCTGCCATTTTTGGAGGCAATGCGATATGGCAAATACTTTCAATGGGTTTGGCCTACGGACCCGACTAACAGACTTCTTCGGCATCTCGCATCCGATCATCCTCGCCCCGATGACGCCGGCTGCCGGCGGCGTGCTCGCGTCGGCGGTAAGTGATGCCGGTGCTCTGGGTCTGTTGGGCGGAGGCTACGGCGACCGTCAGTGGTTTGAAGCCGAGTCCGCAAAGATCAGCCATGACAGGGTCGGCTGCGGCTTCATCACATGGTCCGTCACGCCGGACACCGCTCTGTTCGATCTTGCCCTGGATCAACGTCCGACAGCGATGATGCTGTCTTTCGGCGATCCTGCGCCACTCGGCGCCCGTGTCAAGCAGCGTGGGATACCTCTCATTTGCCAGGTGCATACGATCGAGCATGCAAAGCGTGCCATCGACGTCGGAGCTGACGTCATCGTCGCACAAGGCACCGAAGCGGGCGGCCACGGTTTCGCCGTCCGCTCGACCATGCCGTTCGTTCCGGACGTCGTCGATCTTTGTGCCGTACGGTCGCCGCGAACATTGGTGGCGGCCGCCGGTGGCATCGCGGATGGACGCGGCCTTGCCGCGGCTCTCATGCTCGGCGCCGACGGCGTACTTATGGGCACTCGCTTCTGGGCCACGCAAGAAGCGCTGATCCACGAGGATGCCAAAAGAAAGTCGTCGCCGCGAGCGGCGACGATACCATTCGGACGACGGTCTACGACGTCGTTCGTCAGAAAGCGTGGCCGTTCCCATACACGGGGCGCCTGCTCCGCAACAAATTCATCGAGCAGTGGCACGGCCGCGAGACCGAGCTCGGAAAAATCCAGGCGGATGAGCTGCAGAAGGTCGAAGCGGCCTGCATCTCAGGTGATCACGACACTGCGAACGTCACGGTCGGTGAAGCAATCGGCCTGGTCCACGACCTGCCAACTGCACGGGAGTTGATCGACTCCGTCGTATCCGAAGCGATAGCACGACTATCTCTGTCGCAAGACCTCATCAAAACCGACGCCGCGCCATTGCGTCGAGTGAAGTAGAGGACCGCACGCTAGATCTTTGGCGGATATCAGACCCCCTACAACACTCGACAATGGAGCATCACATGAGCCTGAACGCAGCAAGTTCCAACACAAAAGACGAACCCGGTATATGGACGGTAGTTCTGGCATCGAGTGCCGGCACGATCATCGAATGGTACGACTTCTATTTATACGGCAGCCTCGCCATCTTCTTTTCGACGCTGTTCTATCCCGCGAACGAGCCCACTGCGGCAGTGCTCATCAGCGTTGCGACCTTCGCGACCGGGTTTCTGGTCCGCCCCCTGGGCGCTTTGTTGTTCGGCAGTCTCGGCGACCGACTCGGTCGGAAACATACGTTCCTGCTGACGTTGATTCTGATGGGAGTGTCGACAGCACTCGTAGGGCTGCTCCCGACCTTCGAGACAGCGGGATACTTCGCACCAGTGACCCTGGTGTTGCTGCGATTGATCCAGGGGCTTGCGATCGGCGGCGAATACGGCGGCGCCGCGATCTACGTCGCCGAACACTCGCCTCCGAACCGTCGCGGATTCTTCACCAGCTTCATTCAGACCACGGCGACCGTCGGTTTCTTTGTAGCCATTGTGGTCGTGCTGACATGTCGTCTCACGCTCGGTGACGCTGCGTTCAAGGAATGGGGATGGCGCATCCCGTTCTTGTTGTCGTTCCTGCTCGTTTTCCTCTCAATCTATCTGCGGATGAAACTGAGCGAGTCGCCGATCTTCGAGAAAATGCGACACGAAGGGAAGCTGGCACGATCGCCGGTGAAAGAAAGCTTCGGAAACCGTGAGAACCTCGGCTTTGTGATGTACGCACTTTTTGGCGCGACCGCCGGATTGGGTTGCGTCTGGTACACCGGCCAGTTCTATGCGCTTTACTTCCTCCAAAGCGTCTTGAAGATCGATTTCCTCACGGCGAACATCTGTCTCGCTTCCGCACTGGTCATTGGGACGCCCCTGATCGTCGCATGCGGCGCGATGTCCGATCGGATCGGGCGAAAATCACTGATGGTAACGGGGTTGTTTCTCGCGGCGGTTCTTTACGTCCCGATCTACATGGGAATCGCAAGCGCTGCCGCCTCACAAAACTTCATTCTTGTGACCGCGCTTATCGTGGCGCAGCTGGTGTTTGTCGCTATGGTTTATGGTCCCAACGCAGCATTTCTGGTCGAACTGTTTCCGGCGCGGCTGCGTTACACATCTCTATCCCTACCCTACCATATCGGAACAGGCATATTCGGCGGATTGGTACCACTCATCAGTCTCTCATTGGTCGCCTGGACGGGCAACATCTATGCTGGCCTTGCTTACCCGATCTCTATCGCCGTCATAACTGCGGTCGTAAATCTCCTCTGCGATCCACGGCGTGCCGTCTCCGTGAGCCGCGAGACGGTTGCGTCGGCCCGTACGGCGGACTGAAACGTGATCGACTGATTGTTAGCAGGCGCGCCGTCTGTCCGAGACGGCGCGCCTTGCATTGATGATACCGGCAACTATCGCGCTCTTTTCAGCATTGACGTGACGATGCCATTCAGGTGGTGCGGATTTGCCGCCGCGACTAACTCAAGACGTATAGTTGCCGATCCATCTCCATTGAAGATGACCATCATCTTGGATCATGATGCACAATGCGCGTGATCGTGTCGGCGCGATAAGACAACAAATCGATCATGCCACGACTAGGGAGAAAGGCATTTTTCATACTGTATCGAGACAATGCATGCAGTCAAAGCAACACGCATTTCTAGATTTGGATATAGCTATGCCTTTCTCATTCGGAATTTCATCGAAGCTCATGCTGATGGTCGGCATTGCTATCGCGGGCATTGTGTTGGTAGCAGGCCTAGGCCTGACCACACTGCGGAGTAGCCTTTTAGAGGACCGTAAGGATAAGCTCCAGCAGCTCGTCATGTTGGCGAAACAGACGCTCGAGCAGGATTACTCAGCGTCGCGCAAGGCGGGACTTACAGCAGCGGACGCCAAGGAGCGGAGCAAACAACTTCTGCAATCGCTCCGCTTCGGAAAAGATGATTATTTCTATGCACTCGACGCGAATTCGGTGCTGGTCGCCCACCCCAATCCGAAGCTGCAGAACAAAAGTATGTACGATGCCGTCGACGGAAATGGGGTCCTCTTTGCCAGGCGCCAGACCGACTTGGTCAGATCAGCCGGCTCCGGCTTCGTTGCTTTCAGCTTTCCACGCGTTGGGAATGGTGAGCCGTTACCCAAAATCGCCTATGTCGCCGAGTTCAAGCCCTATGACTGGGCCATCGCCGGAGGCATCTATGTGGACGACATCGATGAAATATTCATGGCCCAACTGAAGCGGATAGCGGCGTTCATCGCGGCCGTACTTATGTTCGTAGTCATGATTTCGATGTTGTTGAGCCGCAGCATCACCAAGCCGATATCAAAGCTTACCGTAATGATGCGAAATCTGGCAGGCGGCGATACAACGTCTGCGATCCCGGCGATTAAGCGGAAAGATGAGATCGGGGCGATGGCGAGGTCGGTCCACGTCTTCAAAGAGGCGATGAACGAGGCAAGCCGCTTGCGCGCGCAGCAGGATGCGTTGCAGATTCAATCGCAGGCGGAGAGGAAGGATCTTCTCGAAAAGCTTGCAGCCGAATTCGAGCAAGGTGTTCGCTCATCGCTGGACGTGTTGTCGAGGTCGGCTTCGACCATGTGCGGTACCTCCGAGGGAATGTCGGAGACTGCGAAGGCCGCGAGCTGTCAGTCCGGCGTGGTCGCGTCGGCTGCCGAGGAGGCCAGCACGAGCGTTCAGGCTGTCGCATCGGCTACGGAAGAACTATCAGCCTCAATAGCTGAGATTGGAAACCAGGTGACCCGCTCGACAAGAGTCGCAGGTGAGGCGGTCGAGGAAGCGAAGCGCACGAATTCGACGGTGCAGGGCCTCGTAATCGCAACGGCCAAGATCGGTGATGTCGTGCAGCTGATTAGCGACATAGCCAGCCAGACCAATCTCCTGGCCCTTAATGCCACGATCGAAGCCGCTCGTGCTGGCGAGGCCGGCAAGGGGTTTGCCGTGGTCGCAAGCGAGGTGAAGTCGCTGGCCAGTCAGACGGCCAAGGCGACCGAAGAAATCTCTTCGCACGTTTTGGAAATGCGCGGTGCGATGCGTGATGCAGAGCAAGCCATACAGGGCATCGGAGGCACGATATCGTCTATGAACGACATCGCAGTCGCAATTGCGTCCGCGGTGGAGGAGCAAGGGGCCGCAACTCGCGAGATCGCTCGCAGCGTCCAGCAGATCTCCCATGGCACTGAGCAAGTCTCCCACAATATCGTGGGGGTACACGATGCGGCTGATCAGACTGGCAAAGCGGCAAGCCATGTTCTGGTCTCAGCCAGAGAGCTTGGCCAGCATTCGGAGATATTGAGAGAAGATGTCGACCGCTTCCTCGAACGCGTCCGCGCAGCGTGAGACTTCGTCACGCTATGCAAGGCGATGATGTCTTGCGATGCGGGCAGACCTTTCGGAACCGGCCTCGTCGATCGAAGATTCCAATCGATCTATGCGACGCGACTGCCCGATGCGCCGTCCGTAAAGGACGCCGCTGGCGGGTCGCCGCGTACTCATAGCTCGCGGCCCCACTCATCATGACGTCGGGATCCTTGACGGTTCCCCCGTCCGCTTGATTGCGAACGGAAGTGCGTATCGATCGTCGTCCGCATGGAGGTTCAGTCAGCTCCGGATCGATATGGACGAGAGTTCGTCTAAAAGCGTACTGATGAGCTCGGCCGCAGGCATTTCTCTGGCAAGGGGCGCACCCTGCCCTGCCCACTGAGCTGCGAACTCATGAATATCTTTCTTCCCTGCTGCCGCACCAAGTCGCTTCGCGGCATCATAGGCGACGGGATAGGAGGCCGGAAGCGGACTACCCAGCGACTCGCCATGCAGAATAAAGCGGTTGACCATTCCGCGGGCTGGCCTTCCAGAAAGAACGGAGGTTAATCGCGTGGTGTATGCTCTCTCACCCTTCAGACTGCGACGATAAGCAGGGTTGGCCGCCGATTCGGGACAGAGGACGAATGCGGTCCCCAGCTGTGCGCCTGCGGCGCCGAGCTCCAGCATGGCACTGATGCCTTGGCCGTCCATTATCCCGCCGGCGGCGATGATCGGCAGCTTCGTCTGCCGGGCCAGAAGCCTCACGAGGACCGCGGTACTCAGACGCTCATCGACCGCGTCCGGATCGAAAACACCGCGATGTCCGCCAGCCTCAACCCCTTGAGCGACAATACCATCTATTCCGGCGGCCTCGATCAACGCGGCCTCTCTCAGACTTGTCGCGGTTGCCAGGGTCTTCACTCCCGCAGCTCTGAAAGCGGCGATGCGATCCGCCGTCGGAATACCGAAATGGAAACTGACAACGGCTGGTGGATGATCAAGCAGCATCCGAAAAGCATCTTCATCCGTAAGAAACGTTTTGTAGATCTCATCGATCTTCGTAGGAGCCGATGTTTCCATCTCCTGAAAAAGCGGAGCCAGAAACTGAAGCCATGCAGCTTCTTTCGTCGTGTCGCGCAATGCAGGTTCATGGCAGAACAAGTTCACATTGAACGCACGGTTCGTGAGTGAGCGTGTTTTCGCGATCATTTGGCGCGCCTCGTCAACGGAGCTTGCTCCGATCCCGATAGAGCCGAGGCTGCCCGCGTTCGACACCGCCGCCGCAAGCTCCGGGGTCGAGACCCCTGCCATAGGGGCTTGGATGATCGGCGATGACCAGCCGAAAAGGCTGGATGGATTGAATTGTGACACGACGCCCTCATGACTTGAATTGACATATTCACAAATAAAGAATACACATAAAACAATATTCTGCAATCGAGAATCTGATGGATATCGCTCTTTTGGAGGTGTTCCGGGCCGTAGCTTGTGAGCAAAGCGTCACTAAAGCCGCCGAACGGCTAGGGCGCGTTCCTTCCAACGTCACAACTAAAATCCAGCAGCTAGAAGCCGAAATCGGAGTCTCGCTTTTTCAGCGAGAAACGAAACGCATGCTGCTGACCCCGCAAGGCGCCACCTACCTCGACTACGCCGAGCGCATCCTTAATCTGGCCGACGAAGCACGACAGGCGGTCAATCCTACCCGGCCGACCGGCACCCTTCGCGTGGGGTCGATGGAGTGTTCTGTTGCCAGCCGGCTACCGGCTCCGCTGACCCGCTTCAATCAAGCTTGGCCCGAAGTCGCGATCGATCTTTCAACGGCACCAACCCGGTCCTTGATAGACGCGGTCCTCGGACATCGTCTGGATTGCGCTTTGATCGCGGTGCCTGCCGGCGAGTGGTGGCTCGCGCCCGATGCACTGGAGAAGGTCCCGGTCTTCCGCGAGCAGTTGGTCCTGTTGACTCCGGCCGGCCATCCTGAGGTTCGCACCGCTCAAGATGTAAAGCCGCGGGCTTTGGCGGCCTTTGCACCGGGTTGCACCTATCGCGAGCTCGCGCAGAATTGGCTGACGGAAAACGGAGGTACGGCGGCTGGGCTGACCTTCCACGAGGTCAAGTCGTATCACGCCATGCTTGCATGCACTGCCGCCGGCGCGTGCATCAGCGTCATGCCAAAAAGTGTGGTCGAGCTGATGCGTCACGTAGCAGTCGAGACGACCCCTTTTACGACCGTCGATACCTATCTCGCCTGCCGTCCCGGATTTGCGACGCCGGCATTCCAGGCCTTCCGCGATATCCTGCTGGAGAGTTCGAACATAGCAAGCAACAACGATCAACCGCCCGGCAGCGGCAGTCATAGCGTCGTCAAACACAACTCTAAGCTTTCCTCAAGCCTGTGAAGCCCGAGCGCTTCGGACCGCACCTGAAGACTATTGCCGAACACGACACGCTGCTCGCTTTCAAATGATTATTCCGCGTGCTTTTGCAACATCGTAAGAACGAAAGGGTCAAACAATGCCGCTACTTCGGTTCAACATTCTCCTAGGTCGAACAGATCCGGAAATTTCAAGACTGCTGGATGCCGCACATCGTGCCATCGTTACCGCCTTCGGGGTGCCAGAGGGAGATCGATATCAGCTTGTGTCGGAATACCGCGAGGGAACTCTCACTTTGCTAGATACCGGCCTCGGCATCAAGCGAACGAACAAAGTGACGCTCGTCGAAGTGACGTCCCGGATGCGGCCTGAAGCGCAGAAGAAGCGCTTCTACGAGATACTCTGCGAAAATTTGAAGGAAGATTGCGGAATCGAGAGCTCCGACATCATAGTTTCCTTCGTGGAAAATGGCGATGCCGATTGGTCGTTCGGCCTCGGTCGCGCGCAGTTTCTGACCGGTGAGCTTTCCTAGCCGTGAAGGCTCACAGCGATGTACGGTCTGCCCGGCGTGGGTCCAAACTGGTCCCGTCAGACGAGCCATTTCATGCTTTGAGCCAGTCGTACTGGCCGACGCCTTGCACGAGCAGAAAGCGCGAGGTCGCGGTACTGGTATTCGCAACGGTATGAGCGATGCCTGGCTCGATCTTGTAACGGTCACCAACGTTCAGTGATACGTCCGGCTCCGCGCCTCGCGTTTCTATCGAGACGTTTCCTTCAAGTACGAAGTAATGATCCAGACTTTCCGAATGATAATGCCAAGGGATTCGGTTGCCCGGCTCGAGCGTGAACACGCGAACGACGACGTCGGTGCCTTTCACGATTGTCTCGATATTGGCGACACTATAATTCGAATTCGGCCCTGAAACCGCCATGCTGCATCATGCTCCAGTATTTAGAAAATAGTCACGGCCAGTAGGTCGGGCGTCAAGGCACTATATTCCGGTCGTGCGGGAATCGATGCAGGGCGCCTTGCGAAATTCGTGCTTGATCTGATCAGTTGAGGGGTCATCGTTCATCCTTCCCGGTTTGGAGAAGGACAATGATGTCACTTAAATCAATGCTGATTTTGCTACCGGCGGTTCTGTTGTGCGGAACGGCTTTGACCGACGAGATCAAGTACCCAGTTCGTCAAGTCAAGGTTATTGTGCCGTTCGGAGCAGGTGGTCCGACCGATGTATTCGCCCGCCTTGTGGCGCAGCGGATGAGCGCCAAACTCGGACAGCAATTTTACATCGAAAACCAGGGCGGTGCAGGTGGCAATATCGGCATGGCTGCCGTTGCGCGCGCCAAGCCTGACGGTCACACCCTGCTGGTGGTTTCCTCCAGTTTCGTAGCAAACCCCAGTTTGTACGCACGCGCGCCCTATCATCCAATCAAGGATTTCGAACCGATCACCCTTGCTGCTCTGACGCCCAATATTCTGGTCGTCCATCCTTCCTTTCCGACGAAAAACGTTCAAGAACTCATCGCTTATGTCAAAGCCAATCCTGGAAAATACAGTTTTGCGTCGAGCGGCGCCGGCACAGCTCCGCATTTGACAGCCGAGGTCCTTAAGGCTTCGCAAGGTTTAGATCTGGTTCATATCCCCTTCGCCGGCTCAAGTCCGGCGATCCAGTCCGTGCTAGGTGGGCATACGCCGATCGGATTCACAGTCATGACCCCAGCGGTCGGGCAGGTGCTGGACGGAAAGCTCCGGGCGCTGGCGGTGACGACACCTCTTCGCTCGCCCGCGCTTCCCGACGTTCCGACACTAATCGAGCAGGGATTTTCCGGCTTGGAGTCCGACACGATGCAAGGCTACCTAGCGCCCGCGGGCACGCCGAAAGCGATCATCGACTTGCTTCAGAAGGAGATCGTCGCTGCAATGGATGATCCCGACGTGAAATCAAAGATGGCACAACTGGGATTCGACGCAGTCGGTAGTTCTCCCGAGCAGTTCAGAGGGCGGATCGAGGCGGAGCTCCCGAAGTGGGCCAAAGTGATCAAGGACGCGAATCTGAAGGTCGAATAGTCACCGGGCCGGAGACCTTGCTGTTCGATGCCATTCAAAAATTGGAACTGCTCTCACCGGATCCTGCGCCAATTGACACGGTCAATGGCCGCATCGGACGCGTTTATGAACATCGGCAATCTCAATGCGCTCGCCCAAGTGTTCGGAACTATGTGGGAGATCCGATCTGGCGTTAGCGTCGGGTCCAGAGACTCCGAAACGCTAAAGAAAGATTGATCCATGAACTTTCTCCAAGCGCTCGACGCCAAGATGGAAGACATCGCCTCGGCTTGCACCTTGTGGTAAATGCTTCGAGGCCTGCCCGATGCCCCAAAGGGTTGGAATTGCCGGCGCTGATCCGCGCGAAGTACTGCGGGGAATGGTCAGCCCACTCCGCGGCAGCGATGGGCACTATTGAGGCGAAGCGCTGCGCGCCGTCTGAACAGGCGATTGAAATGCTAGGTCTGGTCGCCGCCGAAAGGCGCCTCGGCAGTCGTCCGATCTGCCAAATATGCCTATCCGATGATCGCGATCGGCTTGTCGTCCACGTGCCGGCGACGCAGTACTGATCGCGCGGTAGAAAGAATGCGTCATTGTTCCCGACAATAGGTCGGAGCGCCAGAATTATGGGCTCAGCGTAGGTCCTTCAGGCTGATACCTGTTTGGTGCGAGGCCGTTGCGTATCCAGGAGACATTTGATCAGCCCCTCGCGGTTGCGGATGGCATTCGCATCCTTTGTCAGGGCGACACGATTGCGAGGACGTTCCACTTCGATGGCGAAGATTTCCCCGATCCGAGCATCCGGTCCATTGGTCATCGCGACCACCCGGTCGCTCAGATAGATCGCTTCGTCGATGTCGTGGGTGACCATTACGACGGTCGATTTGCTTCTTTCGATAATCTGAAGCAACTCGTCTTGAAGGCTTGCTTTGGTCAGTGCGTCCAGAGCGCCGAAGGGTTCGTCAAGCAACAGAACGCCCGGATTTACGGCAACGGCCCGGGCAATGCCCACCCGCTGCTTCATTCCGCCGGAAATTTCGGCAGGATATTTGTCTCGGGCGTGCTCAAGGTGAACAAGGTTCAACGCGACCATTGCGCGTTCACGGATTTCATCCGGAGCGATATCGCGGAGTACGTGGCGGACGCCCATTTCGACGTTCTGCAAGCATGTTTTCCAAGGAAGGAGCGCATGACTTTGAAACACCATCGCGCGGTCGGGGCCGGGTCCCGTCACTGTTGTTCCTCCGCAGATCACGCGCCCCAAGGTAGGTGCTTGGAGTCCTGCGATCGTATTGAGCAGCGTGCTCTTGCCACAGCCGGAGTGCCCAATCAGACACACAACCTCGCCGCTTCGAATCTCCAGAGATATGCTGCTGAGCGCCGAGAAAGTGGCACCTCGCTTACCCTGGAATGATACCGAGACGTCCTGGATCGATATCGCGCTCATGGTCTATTCCCGATAACTGAATGCATCGCCAATTTTCTTCAGGCCCTGATCGAGCAAAAGCCCGATCAAGCCGATGAGGACGATCGCAACGACCATACTGCTGATCTGAAGGTTATTCCATTCGTTCCAGATGAAGTAGCCTATGCCGCTTTGTGCACCTACCATTTCGGCCGCTACGATGACGAACCAGGCCACGCCGATTGATACGCGAATGCCCGTGAGGATCATTGGAACACTTGCAGGCAGCACGACATTGCGGACGTGCTCAATGGGCCGGAGTCCGAACACGCGTGAGACGTTGGTCCATTCCGCACGGACGGCCGCCGCGCCTGCCGCGGTATTGATAAGCATGGGCCAGATAGCGCAGATAAAGATGATGAAGATCATCGCCGCGCCGCTGTCCTTCAGCGTGTAGAGGGCGAGCGGCATCCAAGCCAGGGGTGAGATGGGCTTCAAAATCTGAATGAACGGATTCAGTGCACTGCCGAAATAGGGCACCAATCCCAGCAGAAATCCCAACGGAATCGCCACAATCAATGCAAAAAGAATCCTACGGCCACTCGCCCCATCGAATAGAGGATATGCCACGCAAGACCGAGGTTGTTCGGGTTGCTGCTATCGAAGAAAGTGCGGCCCAATTCGACGCTTCTTTCAACGACGTCGTAAGGCGTGGGGAGTGGACTTTTCTTAGGCCCGGCAGAGGCGCCCATCAGGCGCGCATATTCGCTGTCGGGCGTATTCGCCGATTGGCTTTGTGTGGTGGCGACTTGCCATAGGCCTATGAAAAGGCAGAAAATCGCGATGGTTGCGATCCAAGGTCGTGCCGCGATAAAGGAGCGTACCATAATCAGCCAGATTTTCGCACTGATTTGAGGTATTCTTCCGGTTTGGCAGAGTCGAATTCCTTGCCCAAGATCATCTCTTTGCCGAATTCGACTTTAGGTGCGGTCGCCCCCTGCTCACGCATGATGCGCGAAGCATCGGTGGCGAGCATCACCTGCTCCGCAAGCGATTTATAGTCGACATCTTCCTTCAACATATTCCAGCGCCGCAGCTGAACCATCAGCCAGACGGCCGCGGAATACTTCGGGAAGGGTTGATAGTCGACGCGCGCTGCATCGTTCTTCACATTGCCGAGACCGTCTGCATACTTGCCGGTCAGCACTTGGTCGAGAACGATTTCGGGTGCGTTCAGATATTGAGGTTGCGCCAGAACGGCGGCCATTCCGGTGCGAGCTTCCGGTTTCGAGACGACGAGGCTGGCTGCAACGATGGCGCGGTAAAACGCCATGAAAGTGTTAGGGTTGGCCGTGATCCAGCTTTCAGAAGCGGTTACGGAGCAGCACGGATGGCCATCCCAAATTTCTTTCGAAATGAGATGGATGAAGCCGGCGCCTTCGTAGACCGCTCGCTGACCGCCCGGCTCACCGCCAAAGAAGCCGTCGATGCTGCCTACGCGCAGACTCGAGACGTACTCCGTCGGGGGCACGATCCGGTACTTGACGTCTTGGTCTGGATCGAGACCGGCTGCGGCGAGATAGTTTTTCAGCTGAAGCGTCTGGTGACTTTGCTCGAACGGAACGGCGAACGTGAACCCCTTCCAATTCCTGGGGTCTCGGTTGTCTTTGTGCTTGATCGCGAGAACGAGCGAATTGCCGTTCTGATTGAGAATAGTGAGAACCTTGATTGACTGTTTGTTGCCGCCAAGCCCCGCCGTCATAGTGAGCGGAACCGGCATGACCTGCTGCGAAACATCGAGCTCGCCGTTCAGCATCTTGTCGCGGATGAGGGCGATGCCGGCGATCTTTTGAAGACTGACGTCGAGACCCTCTTTACCGTAGAAGCCAAGTTTCTCGCCGTAGATCAGCGGCACGGCGCAGGTGATAGGAAGGAAGCCAACCGAGAGCTTTGTCTTCTCCAGCGGCTTTCGCTCTTGAGCGATCGCCTTCAGCGTGTTGAGGGGTAGTAGACTGGACAGAGCGCCCAAGAGAGTTGCCGCACCAACTGTTTTCAAGAGTTGTCGCCGCAGCAGCGGTTCCGGAAACAGTCCAGTGATGAGTGAGGCCTCGACGGCATCGCTGACGGCCGCGTCGAGCGTCTGCGTGACTTCGGACGGCGCAAAAGCCGCGCATCCACACCTGCAGCTACTCAAGTGGAGATTCTTCGTCATGCTCGTGCCTCCCTCTATCTAATCTGGTATCACAGGCGTAGCAGCTCTTCGTTGGGCCTCCACTCCCGAATTCTGCACGAAGGCTTGCGCAAATTCGCGTTTTCAAACTAAGCGCAAGGCTTAAGCAATCTACGCCCAAGTATTGCTCGCATCGCTGCTTCCGTGATCAGCAATCTCGCGATCATCACGCATGTCGGGTGGCCCCGCCATGTTTGCTGCATCGCAACCAACCTGAGTAGGATTTGCCTGTGGCCGCTAACGTTCCTGATGTCGAATATCACCATCGCGGTTTCTTTGGCCGACTGCCTTCGAAGCCGCACGATCTCACAGACAGGATCACACCGACGGTGCAATCCATCGTGCTATGCCACATGGGCATTCCGCGATTGTCTGCCGCTCGCTGGCGCCTCGACGTGGGTGGCTTGGTCGAGCGTCCAATTATCCTCACGCAGGATGATCTTCTCGGCTTCGAGAAGAAGCAAGTCACCAGCGTTCACCAATGTGCCGGCAGTCCATTGCGGCCCGATGAGCCGTCTCAACGGGTGTGCAACGTAGTTTGGGGCGGGGTACCTTTATCGACGATCCTCGCCATGGCTGGCGTTCGTCCCGAGGCTAAGTACCTCTGGTCGCAAGGAGCTGATAGCGGTGAATTCGGGAATGTGGAATGTGGGCACTACGTCAAAGACCTGCCGCTGGGGCAAGCCGACCAAAATGCCTTGCTCGCCTACGAAATGAACGGTGCCCCCCTTCTGGCCGAACATGGTTTTCCTGTTCGGTTGGTCGTGCCGGGATACTATGGAACGAACAGCGTGAAATGGCTGCAGACCCTCACTCTTGCGGACACCCGAGCTAACAGCCCCTTTACCAAGCGCTGGTATCTCGATCCTGATGCGACGGGAGATCGGACCTTACCTGTTTGGCGAACCGCCGTGCAATCGGTCATCGTTTCCCCGTCACCCGAGGAAGCAAATCTGACACCTCACAATGCGATCAACGTCTGGGGATGGGCGTGGGGCGACGAAGGTGTGGACCGGGTGCTTGTCTCTACGGACGGCGGACGAGGTTGGGAAGAGGCCGCGCTGGAGCCGCAAGCGGGTCACGCTTGGCGAAGATTTCGATACGAATGGCGCCCTTCGGCGGCAGGTCTGTACAAACTGGCGTCGAAGGCGACGAGCATGGCGGGAGTCGTGCAGCCAGGGGAAGGTCGCCGAAACGCTGTGTACTCAATTGAAATCGTGGTGGGGGAACAACCCCACGGCGATACTGCGTTGCGACAATAATTTGCTGTGAAATCGAGCGAGTATGGGTCAAATTGAGCGCGGCTTTCACTCGCACGGCGCATAGCTCAGTGTTCAACTGGAATGATCTCGTTTTTTTCTTGGAGCTCGCCCGGCAGAACCGGCTCGCGCTTGCCGCGCGGCGTCTGCGCGTCGATCACACGACCGTCAGCCGCCGCATCTCTGAGCTGGAAAAAGATCTCTCGGTAAAGCTTTTCGATCGCAAGACAGATGGCTTTGTCCTGACCGAGCAAGGTCACCGCCTTCTCGCGATAGCCGAGCGGATCGAGCAGGAAGCTGGCAATGTGCCCACGCTTCTCGGTACAGGAGATGCGTCGGCCAGTGGCCGGGTGCGGGTCGCGACTATGGAAGGAATCGGTGCATGGTTTCTTGCCGAGCGTCTCGTAGAACTGCGCAATGAGCAGCCAGGATTGGTTATCGAACTAATTACCGAACGGCATTTGATAAATCTAACCAAGCGCGAAGCCGATATCTTCATCAGCTTCGTGCCCCCTACGGGACAGCGGTTGGTCGTCAAGAAGGTCGGCTCCTTTAGGCTCGCTCTATTCGCAAGCCAAGACTACATCTTCAAGCATGGGGTGCCGGAAAATCGCGACGCGCTGGCGAGCCACACCTTCGTAGACTATGTGGAGGACTTGGTGGCGATCCAGCCGGTGCGCTGGTTGTTGGATGTTCTCGATCCAACGTCCGTTGCATTCAGATCGTCAAGCATGCACGCTCAGCAAAATGCCGTAGCCGCTGGGGTCGGTATCGGGCTTTTGCCGCTGTTTTCAGCCAGGAAGAACGGCGCCCTGATTCCGATTCTCTCCGACGAAATCCAGATCTTCCGTGACGTGTATTTGAGCGTCCATGAGGATCTGGAGTTTCTCGCGCGCATACGGATCGTCACGAAGCATATCGTGAATCTGTTTAAAAGAGATGTGGACGCTCTGCAGGCTATTTGACTGCGGCTTTGAAACGGGAGATCGAGATGAACACCGACGGCCTTGCCATCGAGAACCCGATGAGATTCTAACACCTAGAGCAGAGCCCGCTAAGAGAAATCGTCCGCGCCTACTACAAAAACTCTTGGGACCAGGGGTCTACTGCCTGAAGGCATTCGGCGGCCACCTGCGGCGCGCGTCGAAGAAGCATATGGATGGAAGCGGCGGCAGCGACTGAATCGGATCAAGCTGCTCATGTACACCGTTCACATTCAAGGTTTTGGCCCATGATGTAGCCATTGACCGCGAGCATCACGGCGACCGACGAGACCTTCTCCCGAAGGCCGAAACGGCTCAACCGGATCAGCGCCGGCTTAATGGCGGGGCGCCCAGCCGGAAATCCTTTCGCGGCCATCTCAGCCGAGGCGATCGTCGATATAGCGTTTGAGTGCCGAAGCCGCATTCAACATGTGAGCTCGCATTCGGCGCGCTGCCGCATCGCCGTCCCCTTCGGCTATGGCCTGCATGATGGCCTCATGCTCGTCCCGAGACCGACGAATGCGGTCGCCCTGGCGCAATTGAGTCCGGCGAAAGGCGCTGAGCCGCGAACGGACATCCAGCGCCTGCTCGGCAAGGAAAGAATTGTGGGTCGTGCGGTAGATGCACTCGTGGAATTCGCGATTGAATGCATCATAGGCGTCGACATCGTTTGCTTCGACCATCGCCTGCGATGCCTCGTGAAGCTCGATCAGATGGCTGCGCTCGAGCGGGGTCATGCGGTAGGTCGCAAGCCTCACGCACATCGCTTCAACCTCGGCGCTTGTCTCGAACATGTCCATAATGCGCTCGGGCGTCATCCGGGCAACAACGACGCCGCGGCGCCCGCGTACTTCCACCAGTCCGCTGACCACGAGTTGGCGAAGCGCCTCCCGCACGGGTGTGCGGGAGGCGCCAAAACGATCAGCGAGCTGCTGTTCTTCCAATGCCGAACCGGCAGCGAGCGTGCCGGACGCGATCTCGTCGGTCAGCGCGTTTCGAATGCGGTCGGACAGAAGGCCGCCATCCTCTTCGGATTCGGCAGCGATTTTGAACAAACCCGTCATTCAGCTTCCTGTGATCGCGCGCATCGCAAAATAGAGAACAGACGGAGCGACCAGACATCCCAGACCGGTGTGGAATGTCGCGGTCAACGCTCCGTAGGGGACCAGACGCCGATCGGTCGCGGCGAGACCTTCCGAAACTCCGCTGACCGTCCCCGTCAATCCACCGAACACCATTGCGCTGCGTGGATTGTTGAGGCCGATCACCTTCGCCACGAA
This sequence comes from Tardiphaga sp. 709, assembly GCF_032401055.1. NCBI lineage: Bacteria > Pseudomonadati > Pseudomonadota > Alphaproteobacteria > Hyphomicrobiales > Nitrobacteraceae > Tardiphaga > Tardiphaga sp. 709. The sequence goes on from NZ_CP135529.1 coordinate 2,366,818, forward strand.
CGGCGTTCCAATCATGACGATGACAGCCTTGAATACACCTGTAGCGATTGAGAGCGCAATAACCGGCGAAGGCGCCCCAAGGCCGCTCCCGTCACTGGTCCAACGATATACGTGACAGCGCCAGCACCGATGGTCGTCAGCGAGACGGCATCGGTATAGCCGAACGCCGCGGCAACGAGAACGCCGAGAATGAAGGGAACGATGGTTCCCAACCCGAGCGCGACAGCGCCGATCACCCCAGCCTTGCGTGCATGAACGGCATCGAGCTCGAATGCCGTGGCAACGATCGCGAAATCTCGCGGCATCGCCCCTCCCATCAGCCGATGCCGGCCAACGCCGGCAGGTCGGCCACGCCCTTCTCACCTTCGGTGGCAACGCCCTCACAAAAGGCCAGCGCAAGCCCCAACATGATCGCGATCGCCGACGCGTGAATGCGCCCGAAGGTGAGATATTTCGAGATTGCTCCGGAAATCCACATGAGGATCCCCACAGCGGCGAACGCGGTGAGAAGCGAATTTGCGGCGAGAACATCATCGCGATGCCGACGCCGCGGACGTTGGCCTTAACCCCGAGCGCCACCCCGAGCAGATCGCCCAGGAGACTACCCAGCAATGTGCAAATGGAAAGCAGAGCAACACCTGAGATGGGTCACGGCTGCTCCCTCCTTGATTGAGCGCGTTCCGCATGTCGCGCTGGAGTTGATGTATGCATAATCATCTAAAATCCCCTTGCGTGCATGCATATTATTTCAAATTGGCTTATTACGTATACGTTAATTGACTTTCTAGCGCAATATGAATACATAGAGCGATCCGAACCCAGCATCCGCATGCCGAGGAGCGAAAATGAGCGAATGGGGTATGCAAAAGAGGATTTTGGCGGAGCGCCTAGCGGCCGGCAGACAGCACGCCTCGGGAAAGACCGTCCCGATTTCGAAACTTTCCGAATTCCTGAAGGCGGTGATCAGAACCGGTGACCGGGTCTGCATCGAGGGAGACAATCAAAAACAGGCCGACCTCCTCGCCTCGGCACTCGTCGACCTCGACCCTGCGGAGGTTCACGATCTTCACATGGTCCAGTCGGGCGTTGTTCTGCCTGCCCATCTCGACATCTTCGACAAGGGCATCGCGCGCCGGCTCGACTTTTCCTATTCGGGCCCGCAGTCGGCACGCATTGCGCGGATGCTGTTCGGCCGCAGGATCGAGCTTGGCGCCGTGCACACCTACCTGGAGCTGTTCGCCCGCTATTTCATCGATCTCACTCCGCACGTGGCTTTGATCGCTGCGGTGAGCGCCGACAAGGATGGCAACCTCTATACCGGGCCCAATACGGAAGACACTCCGACCGTCGTCGAGGCGACGAGCTACAAGAATGGTCTCGTGGTGGCCCAAGTGGCCGAGATCGTCGACAAGGTGCCGCGCGTCGATATCCCCGGCGACCTCGTCCATTTCGTTGTCGAAGCAGGCAAGCCGTTCTACGTCGAACCACTGTTCACGCGCGACCCGGCGGCCATCACCGAGACCCAGATCCTGACGGCGATGCTCGCTATCAAGGGAATCTACGCGCCCTACGGCGTGCGTCGCCTCAATCACGGAATCGGCTTCAACACCGCAGCAATCGAGCTGCTGCTACCAACATATGGCGAGCGGCTCGGCCTCAAGGGCAAGATTTGCACCCACTTTGCGCTCAATCCGCATCCGACGCTCATTCCGGCCATCGAGATCCGGGTGGATCGAACAAATTCACTGCTTTGGATCGGAGGTCGGGATGGAAGACTATGTCGCCGCGCGACCCGACGTCTTCTTCACAGGCCCCGACGGGTCACTGCGATCCAATCGCGCCCTGTGCCAAACCGCCGGCCTCTATGCCTGCGACATGTTCATAGGATCGACGCTCCAGATCGATCTCGAGGGCCATAGCTCGACAGTGACGACAAATCGCATTGCCGGGTTCGGCGGCGCGCCCAACATGGGCTCCGATCCACGCGGCCGCCGTCACCCAAGCGAACCCTGGCTCAAGGCCGGCGCGGAGGCCGACCCCGACTCCGCGGCTCCACTGCGCCGCGGCCGCAAGCTCGTGGTGCAGATCGGCGAAACCTTCGGCGACCGCAACGTCCCGCTGTTTGTCGAGCGTCTGGATGCGCTCGAGCTGGCGCGCGAGCTCAAGCTCGATCTTGCGCCGGTGATGGTCTACTCCGACGACGTCACGCATATCGTTACCGAAGAGGGCATAGCCAATCTGCTGCTGTGCCGGAACAAAGACGAGCGCGAGCAGGCGATACGCGGCGTCGCCGGATACACGGATATCGGTCGGGCACGCGATCCGAAAATGGTCCAGCGGCTACGGGAGCGCGGCGTCATCCGGCGTCCCGAAGACCTCGGCATCGACCCGCTCGACGCCGATCGCCGCCTGCTGGCGGCTCGCTCGATCAAGGATCTCATGCTGGCGTCCGGCGGACTCTACCGGCCGCCCAGCCGCTTCCGTAACTGGTGAGGACAACGCATGGAGACACTCAGCTTCAAATTGAGCGCAGCGAAGCGCGCGGCAGGCACCCGTGCCCAGGCGATCGTCGGCGTCGTCGCATCGGGCAATCTCGAGGTCTTGCTGGAGCGAGCCTCGCCACCCGACGTCTGTACGATCGACATCGCCACAGCGGCTCATGGATTTGGTGCCGTGTGGGAAGCGGTGGTCCGCGACTTCGTGGCCCGTCGCGCCGCCGGCGGCCTTCGCATTTCCGTCAACGATGGCGGAGCCCGGCCCGACACTGTCGCCCTGCGTCTGGCCCAGGGCATCCGCATGATCGAGGAGCCCGAAGCATGATGGCCGCGACAACCAAAACCAGCGCGCAGAGCTGGTACGAGGCGAGCGCCCGCCAGCGCATCGAGGCTCTCGCGGATGCCGGCAGCTTCCATGAATTCATCGGCCCGGAACAGCGCGAAACGAGCCCCCATCTCGCGATTTTCGATCTTCCGCAGCAATTCGACGACGGCATCGTCATCGGCCGCTGCCGCCTGGACGGAGCCTCGGTGCTCGTCGCCGCGCAGGAAGGACGGTTCATGGGAGGCGCCTTCGGTGAAGTCCATGGCGCAAAACTGACCGGATTATTGCGTGCCGCGCGCGCGCTCGATCTGGACGTGCTGATCCTGTTCGACACGGGCGGCGTGCGTCTCCAGGAGGCGAATGCCGGCGAGCTTGCCATTGCGGAAATCATGCGCGCGGTCATTGAGGCCCGGCAGGCAGGCGTCCGCGTGATCGGGCTGATCGGGGGGCGCGCCGGATGCTACGGCGGCGGCAGTCTGATCGCCGGGACGTGTTCGAGCCTGATCGTATCGGAGCACGGCCGGATCAGCGTCAGCGGCCCCGAGGTCATCGAAACCAACAAGGGCGTCGAAGAATTCGACTCGCGCGACCGCGCCCTCGTGTGGCGCACCATGGGCGGCAAGCATCGGTACCTGATCGGCGGCGCCGACATATTCGTCGATGACGAGGCCTTGGCGTTTCGCCAGGCGGCCATCGAAGCACGCCGGATCGAAAGACGGTACGATCTCGCCACCCTTGAAGCAGAGCAAAAGCGCCTCGAACGACGGTTGGAACGCTTCGGCAAAGCCGAGGACGCGGTGGAGATTTGGCAGACCATCGGCATCGGCGCCCCGACGGAAATTCCCGGGCTTCCGACCGACGAATTTCTTCGGCGCACCGCGGACAAGAGGGAGGACGCCGATGACGCTCGATGAAATCTTGACCGGGCTGTTTCCGAACGGGAGCAGTCTCAGGACGAGTTGCGGCACCATAGCCGGAAAGGCCATGCTGGTTGGAGAGAGACCGATCCACGTGCTGGGCATCGCCCAGGGATTGCCGCTCGGCGTAGACGAGGCGATTGTCCTGGCAGAGCGCGTCATCGAGATCATCAGGTCGGCGGACCGCGCTCCGATTTTGCTGCTGGTGGACTCCGCCAGCCAGCGCATGAGCAGACGCGACGAGTTGCTCGGGCTCAGCGAATATCTTGCCCACCTCGCCAAGGTGCTGCGATTGGCGGATGCCGAGGGGCATCGCACCGTCGGCTTGCTCTACGGCGGCAGCGCGGCCGGCGCGTTCATCGCCACGGCGCTCGCCACCGGCATGCTGGTGGCCCTTCCGGGGGCGCATCCCGCGGTGATGGATCTGCCCTCGATGGCACGGGTCACCAAGCTTCCGATCGACGTCCTGCAAGCGAAAGCGAAAGCGACACCGGTCTTTGCTCCAGGTCTCGACAATATGGTGCAGACCGGCGGCATTCATATCGTTTGGGACGCGGGCGCTCCGTTGGCGACTCAACTCGCCGCGATACTGGAGCAGCCGGCCGGACCGGATGACCGCGATCGGCTCGGCGCGGAGCGCGGCGGGCGGCGAAAAGCGGCCGGCATCTCCGCTCGGGTTATCACTCTTGCGGTGAACTCGCATCGGGAGTCGCGACATGGTTGAGCCTCTCGGTCGTCATACGATGGTGAAGCCGTCGACGGCCGCCTGGACCGCCATGATGGCGCGGCATCCGGACCTCGCTCGGCAGCCGATCATCGAGAGTTGGGTGCGCGCGGGACGTCCCCTCGTCGTCCGCCGGCCGCATTGCAGCGATTGCCCAGGGATGATTCCGCTCGGTCTGCCGTTGCCGCCTTTGTACGGCAAGCGGCGGATCGCGGTCGCGCTCGCACCGGGCGAGATCATCGAGCAGGCCCCGCCTCCGTTGCTAGGGGACGCGGCAGCGACAGCGCCCGGGGACTGGCACGAGACCATCGATCGGCTGCTCCGTCTGCTGCCAGAGACCCGCACATTCGGCAGCCTCGCGTGGCAGCACCTCACCGGCCTGCCATACATTTCGGATGGTTCGGACCTCGACCTGCTGTGGCCATTGTCGTCCGCTCGGCGGGCGAACACACTGCCGTCGGACATTGCCCAGATCGCGCGCGAGGCGCCTGTGAGGCTCGATGGAGAAATCATCGGGGCGGCGGGCGGCGTGCAATGGCGCGAACTGACGGGCGATGAGCGGGGCGAAATCCTCGTGAAAGCAACTGATGGCGTCCGCAGCATGACCAGGGCGGCATTTCTTTCCGGAACGCTCCCATGAGTGTTGCACTGAAACGGCAATTGTCGCCCGGAATTGAGGACCATGCCGCGGAGCTTGGCGATCTGGCGAGGCTTTGCCTGAAACTCGAAGTCCAGACCTTTCCGAAGCCAGGCCTTGTCAGCCATGTCGACAACGGCTCGCACAGCGATATGGATGCCGAACTGCTCTGCCGAAGTGCCGATACCCTGACTCCTTTTTTCGGGAGTTGGCGGCCGCCGGCGCTGCGGACGCTGGGATGGATCGCTTGCGCGCGATTGGGGTCATGGCGGAGCGCGCGATGCTCGCTACGACGGGCGGCATCAATACGCATCGCGGTGCGATCTTCGGCCTGGGTCTGCTCTGCGCCGCAGCCGGATACCGGAACGCGGTCGGCGTCCGCAAGCCGCTCGGCAGATTGATCTCCGAGCGCTGGGGCGACGCCATCCTGTCGGACCCGGTGTCTCTCCGTAGCCATGGCGCCGTTGCGGCGCGGCGCTACGGCGCCGGGGGTGCGAGGACAGAGGCAGCTTGCGGTTTCCCATCGGTCTACCGCATCGCCATTCCTGCCTTGCATGCCGGGCGCCAGATCGCTCTTCACGACGCAGAAGCGGTTCGCGTTCACGCTTGTATGACGCTGATCGCGACGGTGGTGGATACCAACCTGCTGCATCGCGGAGGAGCGGAGGGCTTGCAGTTTGCGCAAGCCTGTGCGGCCGCATTCCTCGCGTCGGGAAGCATCCGATATTTAGGCTGGCGCACGCGGGCGCTCGACGTTCACAAAGCGTTTATGACGCGTGGCTTGAGCCCCGGAGGCTCGGCGGATCTGCTCGCCATGGCCATGTTCGTCGATCGGCTGGACGCGTGATGCTGGCGCTGCTCTGCGGTGGTCAAGGGAGCTTGTCGCCAGAGATTTTCGACCTGGTCGCCAATCAACCGGCCGCGGAGCCAATTCTTGTCGCCGCAACTGCCTGTCTCGGCCACGACCCCCGCGAGCTGATCCGGACGCGAGACGCCGATGACCTCTCAACCAATCACGTCAGCCAGTTATTGTCCGTGACGGCAGCTCTCGCAACCCATGCCTGCGTGGCAGACCTGCTTTCGGAGCAAACCGCCGTCACTGGCTATAGCGTGGGCGAAATGGCTGCGTGGAGCATTGCGGGAATTTGGGGCCCGGACGAAGTCCTGCGGCTCACGGATATCCGCGCCCGTCTGATGGACAGCGCCGCGGGGAAGAATGGACGCCTGGGATATGTCCGCGGGCTTGATCGGAACACGTTGCAACGCCTGCTTGACAAGCACCACTGCGCTATCGCCATCACGAACCCCGGCGCTCTTTTCGTGGTGGGCGGCACCGAGCGCGACGTGACCGATCTCTGCCATGAGGCGACAGCCGAAGGTGCGCCGCGTGCCGGACTTCTGGCGGTGAAGGTCGCGTCGCACACCGCACAACTCGAGCCGGCCTGCGAGCCCTTCCGGCAAGCGCTGGACTCGAGCCGGCATTCGCCCGTCGCAAGCAACCGCATCTTGTTGGCTGGAACCGATGGAGAGCGCATATTTTCCGAAACGGATGCGATGGCCAAACTGGCGAGCCAGATTGCGCGCCCTGTCGAATGGGCGACGACCCTCCAAGCTCTAGTGGAATTGGGGACAGACAGTGTGTTGGATCTTGGCCCGGGACATGCCCTCGCCGACATGATGCACACCTTGATGCCGTCAATCCGGTGCTACTCGGCCGACGGATTTCGAACGCTGGACGGGCTCCGGAACTGGATTGCTTCCCGGTAGCCAACAGACCCTCGCGGCGGATCATCGTTATGATCGGATTGCTTTCGGGTGCATATAGCGCTCAACGGCACGCACAATGGCGTTCAGGCCGCTGCTGGCCGACATGGCAAACGGCAATCCCAACGTCGGATTGACATCATAGGTCACTGCGCTGGAAGAATTTCCTCGCGCGCTTGGTGGTTTAGGTCATCCCGAGTTTCCCAAGGATAGGCGTCATCTTGGAGCCTGCATAGGTCGTCGAAAGCACAAGCTGCGGGAATTTCCTTCTGAACGAGAGCGCTTTGGACAAGCCGACGGCGGATCCGCCGCCCAAGGCGGTGATGCCATCAATATCGCTGTCCCGGACGACCTGGAGCGCCCGTTCGGTCACCCGCTAAGGCGACCGTCATTATCGTCTTCGGCGAATAGATGTGTCCGGGCGAGCCTTGAACTCCGTACAATTGAGATCAGGCAAATTATCTCGTTGGCATCGGAGCGGTCCGACTGCTATTGCGATCCAATGCCCTACGAAGGCGGCGGTCCTTGATCGTCTGCTTGGTGTCCGTGAGTCGACCGCGAGTGCTTTTATCTTACCAGCTCATCATAACTCGTCCTCGCCGTCCGCACCGCCGTGTGATTGCCCTCGGCCCACTGCAGTAACCCGCGCAGCGGCTCGAACATAGAACGCCCAAGATCGGTCAGGCTGTATTCGACACTGGGCGGCGTGGTCGGGAAGACTTCGCGGCGCACATATCCATCGCGCTGCAGGTCCCGCAGCGTTTGCGTTAGCATGCGCTGGGAAATATCGGGCACAAGGCGACGCAGCTCGCCGAAGCGAAGCGGCTGCTCGGCGAGCAGCAGCAGAAGGAGCGAGGCCCACTTTCCGCTCAGATTAGCCATGACTTCACGCACAGGGCAATTGGCAAGATTGCCTCCACAGGAGGCGCGGTAACTCTCCAGCTTGGTACGCATACTAACGGACTGTGTGTCCATGCCCGGTGGTTCCTTTCGTGTAACTAGCACCCAAAATACTGCCTTCTTTTAACTCAGCTCTCTTTTCGGTACCAAATCACAACAATGACGAGACAGGGGATACGTGCATGACGAAGACCATACTCATCACCGGAGCTGCAGGCCAGCTCGGTGGTCGGATCGTCCACCATCTCTTAGAAACGCGAGGCTATCCGGCCGAGCGCCTTGTCGTCACTACTCGCGACCCGGCGAAGCTCGCTGACTTGTCGGCCAAAGGTGTTACTATACGCGTCGCAAATTTCGATGAAGAGGCCTCGCTCGTGAGCGCCTTTGAAGGGGCTGACCGCGTCCTCCTCATCTCCACGGACGCGCTCAACGAGCCGGGCAAGCGGTTGCGCCAGCACGCAGCGGCTGTCGCCGCAGCAGTGGTGGCTGGCGTTAGCCAAATCGCCTACACGTCTATGCCCAAGCCCGATCCCGGCAACCCTGTCCTCTTCGCGCCGGACCATCACGGCACTGAGCAGGTCATCAAGGCGACCGGGCTTCCCTACACTATCTTTCGCAACGGCTGGTATCAGGAAAACCTCTTCATGGCACTACCACAGGCGCTCAAGACCGGGAGGTGGTATAGCTCGGCCGGCGAGGGCCGCACCGCGTATGTATCACGCGACGACATTGCCTGTGCCATTGCCGGCGCCCTCGCGTCGGCAGTCGATCAGAGCGTCACTTACACGCTAACGGGCGCAGAGGCTCTGACGAACGCCGAGATCGCCGCCCTTACCAGTGAAGTAACTGGCAAGCCTATTGAGGTTGTCAACCTGTCCGACGAAGCTCTTACTGAAGGCATGAAGGTGGCCGGCGTGCCGGAAGCCATCGTTCCGCTGCTAATCTCCTTCAATGCAAACACGCGAGGCGGCGGGTTCGCCGAGGTGACGGGCGACGTAAAGAAGCTCTCTGGCACGACGCCACAGCTGTTGACTGCTTTTCTGAAGGCGAACAAGGCGGCGCTGCTGGGGTAGCCGCTTGCCGGCGTTAGACTGGCCCCTCGCGACTTCGAGAAAACATGCAGGATTGAGGTGATGCCATGGTCCGGCGCATTCAGCTTGCCGCAGCGCTCATCGGTGCTGATGTTATATTTGTCGTCGGTGGGCCGACCGATAGTTCCTTCTCAATGAAGCAACAAGAACCTACCGCCACTTTTTCGATTTCTTTCAGAAATTTACATCCAGGCCATCAGTTATGCGCAGCGATTAATCTCTTCCGTGTTCCGGCTAACATGGACCCGTGCTGTGGGCTCCAGTCGCGTTTATGGCTGCCTGAGACACTTTTTATAGAACCTCCACGAGCTTTCTTTGGCGGCGTCTGCACTTAGACGTCGCCATTTTACCTCGACGAGCTATCGAACAAAACATGGCGGAGAGAACCATGGCAAACGACAAGCGGCGACCTGACGCCCGACCGCTGGCCGTTGATCTACAGCAGTTGCGATTTGCAGTGAAAGCGGCGGATATTGGTAGCTTTCGTCAAGCTGCAGATGTATTGCGGGTTCGTCAATCGCAGTTGAGCCGATCTGTCCGCAAGCTCGAGCACTCGATCGGTGTCGTTGTGTTCGAGCGATCGAGAGGTGGCGTGAAGCCAACAGCTGGCGGTCGCGAATTTATCAGGACGGCAAGAGTCATCTTGGAGCAAGCTGATGCGCTCATTGCGAGCGCCCAATCGACCATGCGAAGAGGAACCGGCAGATTAGCAGTGGGTTCTGCACGTCTCTTTCGACGGGAACCTGCGTTCGGCTCTTCTCGACTTCAAGGTACACTTTCCGCATATTGAACTCGTCACCGTCGAACGATCGCGAACGCGCCCGACAACGGCGCTACGAAACGGTTCACTCAATATCCTTGTCGTGACCGGCGCTCCGTATCTTCTGGAGAACCAGACCCTTCCGCTCTGGAGCGAGCGGATCCTGGTCGCCTTGCCAGAGGATCATCCCTTAGCGACGCGTGATGTCGTTTTGTGGACCGACCTTCTTTCGGAATGTACGATGCACACCCGGGCGCATCAGTACTCCGGCAATCGCTTCGCCGAGCTCGCCCATCAACGTGTGGTTTTCTGCACTTACTACCAGTCGGCCGAATCGTCCGGCCTCGCGCAGAATCGTTCCGCTATCCAATGGCTTTATCGTCGGCACATGCAACACACCGAGATCGACGCGGCCAGCGCCTTGGCCGCTTCCAGCGCGCGCATGGTGAGAAGGCCCGAGGAGATGATTACAACGTCGTTGCCGTCGCGGATCACTTAGCTTTACCGAGTTCGAACCGGTAGTCGTATTCGTCGAGCACTAGAGGCGCCCGGCCGCACAGCAGCCGCATATAGACCGGCCCGTCATGCGCGGCGATGGCGGGCACCGCCTGCTCGATCTCATGCGCATCGCAGGGATCGATCACCATCATGTTCGGCATCGCCCGGAGCAATGCAGAAAATTCTGGGCAGCCTGATGGCTCAGGCCATAACCGGAGGTAAGCCCCGGCAGCGTGCAGACGATCTTCACGGTGCGGGTTTCTTCTGCGATGGTCTGATGGATGAAGTCATAGGGCCGGCGCGATGCGAACACAGCATAGATCGGCGCGAACGGCATGAAGCCCTACACCGCAAGTCCCGACGCCACGAGCGAACGTGTGGACGGCCAACCGTCCCGCCGCATCGCCAGGCTTGGCGTTTCTCGCACGTTCCAGCACGTCAAGCTCGTCCCCGACATGACGGTACTGGAGAATGTCGCGATGGGTTGCATCCTGCGGACGCGCGCAGGGGCATGGTCGTCGATCCTGCATCTGGACCGGGCGGAAGAAAGATCCACGATGAAGGAGGCCGAGCGGCAATTGGCACGAATCGGATTGTCGTCGGTGATGTTCGATCTCGCCGGAAATCTTGCTCTTGGTCCTCAACGGCTTGTCGAAATCGCACGCGCCCTGGCGACCGATCCCGTTCTATTGCTCCTCGACGAACCCGCTGCGGGACTGAGACACGCGGAAAAAGCCAAGCTCGCGGATGTTCTGAGCCAGTTGAAGGACGAGGGCCTCAGCCTGTTGCTGGTCGAGCACGACATGGATTTCGTCATGCGCCTGGCTGATCGAATCGTGGTGATGGAATTCGGCAAGAAGCTCATCGAAGGAACTCCGGCGGAGGTCCGCGCCAGTCCGTTGGTAAGAGCAGCTTATCTAGGGACGGATCATTAAAGATGGCCACATCGATTCTGGAGGTCGGCGGCCTGTGCGCCGGCTACGGCAAGGCCCGCGTACTGGAAGGCGTGTCGCTGCGCGCAGGACATGGTCAAATCGTTTCAGTGCTCGGTCCCAATGGCGCCGGCAAGTCGACCCTGCTCAACTCTCTCGGGGGCGTCATGCCGTCGGAGGGCACTGTAGTCTTCGATGGCGAGGACATTTCGACGTGGCCTCTCGAAGAACGGGTCATGGCCGGTGTGGCGCTGGTCCCGGAGAAGCGCGAATTGTTCGGGACTATGACCGTCGAGGAAAATCTCTTGCTCGGGGGACAGCGGGCCGAGATCGCTCGGGGACCGTGCCTGGCGCGACGGACTTGAACCCGTCTACGCGCTGTTTGCACGTTTGAAGGAACGCAGGCGACAGCAATCGAACACTTTGTCGGGCGGTGAGCGGCAGATGCTGGCGATCGGCAGGGCGCTCATGAGCCGACCGAAACTGCTTCTTCTCGATGAACCCAGTCTCGGCCTCGCGCCTCTGATCGTTCAGGACATCATGCAGACGATCTCACGTCTTTGCGGCGACGGCCTGAGCGTTCTGCTCGTCGAGCAGAACGCTCGCGCGGCACTGGAGATCTCCCACTACGGGTATGTCCTCGAGATGGGTAGTTTCTTCGTGCAAGGAACCGCAGATGTCCTGCGGTCCGACGAAAGGCTCGTCGCGACATATCTCGGCAACGAAAAGCCGACAAGAAATTGACAGGGAGCTTCGCATGCTTCTTCAACAACGATCGTGTCGGTAGCTATCCGCAACCCGGCTGCCTGAATGATGGATCGGCGCCGGTCGCCTCGAATCGTTCGCGCGTGCCCGGTTCCTTCGACGGAGATTGACATTTCCCCGGCTCATCGTCATTCAACCTTGGACGTCAAAAGCGCGTGGCTGGTGGGTCGAATGGCTAAGCGGACTGTTGTTGAAACAAAAAAACGGCGGGTGGCTGTCGGGACAGCCAAGACCAAATCCACCGACTTTCATCTGAACGAGTTGCTTCCGTACCTCATCAATCGTGTAGCCAACGCCACGACTCAGCTCTTCGCCCGAGATATTGCCCCATTTGACCTGAGCGTGCCCATGTGGCGCGTCATTGCAGTGCTTTCAGAGATGGGTGAGCAACGACTAGTCGATCTTGCGACCATGACGTCAATTGACGCCTCGACGCTCTCTCGATTGGTCGAGACCATGCAAGCCGATAAACTTCTCGCAAAAGTGCGATCAAAGACAAATCGACGAGAATTGGTTTTGACCGTTGCGCCACGCGGCAAAGAGCTGTCCAGACTTCTGGCTCCGGTTGCGCAAGCCTATCAGACCCGGTTGACTGCAGGCCTGCCCGAGTCCGAGCTCGCCACGGCGCGAAAGGTTCTAAAGCATATGTTTCATCAGCTTTCGGAACTTAAAGCGCAGGCGCACCTCGACTCGAGAGCTACTCGTCGACAAACGCCAGTACTCGCAAAGACGTTGCTTCGATCGAGATCGTCAGCAAAGTCATAATAACCATCGTCACATCGGCGTTCAACGCCGCTGTTCGCGGATTCGATCGACAAGCCGGTGAAAGATACTTGTCGCCAGCCACGAACACATGGTCACCAGCTGCTCGAATCCCGGGCTGGGAAGCCTAATCGCTGCGCACGACTAATGACTTGCACGAAATCCGTAAGATGCGCCGACCCTCGCCGAACTGTTGCAGGACGTGGTGCATTTCGCTCGTTCCGAAAACCGATGTCGCTAAAGTCATGGCCCTGTCCGATAGCGAGAGAGACCAATATCGCGTTTATTGCAATTGTGATTGCCAGCAACAGCTATCGAGATCGCACGCCAACCGGCTTTGACCTGATGTGCCTTACTTACTGCCTTTCGTTTCAGCCTGGTCGGCCATCATGTCCCTTTTGACGAAACCGAGCTGATGCGAAAGATCTTCCGCCGCCGAGCGAAGCTGTCTCGTCATCGACACGACTTTCTCACTTTTCACGGCATAGGTCTGGAAGACCAAAGTTAGAGAGCAATGGATACCTCCCTCATGGTTGAAGACCGGCGCTGCAAGACCGCTCATCCCCAGCATCACTCCATCCCGAATGCCGCTCACGCCCGACGTCCTGATGTCGCGGAGCGCTTTCGCCAACTCCGGATCGGCTTCGGGCGGCACGCAGTCTTCCAGGATCAGATGTGACGCTGTTTGCATTGAGGAGAGATGGGCAAGAAACAGCCTCCCCGTTGCAGAATGCAGTAACGGCAGATGAGACCCAATTCGCAGGCCAGTAAAAATTGTTCCTGGCCCCGGCTCCACAGCTACTACGATAGCGCCTTTGTCAGCCCACATCACAACGCATGCGGTCGTGTGCGTTTCCATTGCCAGCCGGCTCATGGCGCGGCGCGCCAAACCATCCCGATCAAGCATCCCCAATGCAGCGAACCCAAGCCGGACCGCCAATGGTCCAAGTTCATATCGTGGCGTGCTGTGTTCTCGCTGAACCAGTTTTGCAGCTATCAGACTTGCGAGATAGCGATGAGCTTTTGGCGGAGGCATTCCCAGAGCCGACGAAATTGCCTTCAAGGTCAACGGCGTACCCGCCTCAAGTAGGGGCTGAAGAAGTGACAGTCCAACTTCCACAGAATTTACACCGCCAGAGGCTCTCTGCTCCGTCGATTCCGGTTTCCCTATACCGTCAGATTCGTCGTCATCCATCAGAAATTTCTCCTTGCGTAATTAATTGCTTATAATGTAATCCTGCAGGCAGCGCGAGAGGAGTATCGACGGTGTTGGTTTTGCCACAGATGAGCAACTTTGATGCGGACGTTATAGTCGTTGGGGCTGGACCCGTTGGCGCAGGTTTGGCCGGGGATCTTGGCCGTCGAAAAATTTCAACGATCGTTCTTGAACAAACGGATGGCATTTTCCGCGATCCGCGGATGCATGCCGTCAACATTCGTACAATGGAATTCATGCGTCGCTGGGGTCTGGAAGAGCGATTGCGAAATTGCGGGTGGCCACAGGACCATGGCCAGGACATAATCTTCGCCACATCGCTAGATGGCTATGAGCTGGGCCGAATTCCATGGCCCTGCATCGCCGACATGGCGCCACCTCCGGAAAGCCCGACATTCGCGCAGCGGTGCCCTCAGTCGTGGTTTAATCCCATTCTCCTGGATTTTGCGCGGGCCCAGCCCTGCACGGACGTGCGTCTGCAATGGCGATACGACAGCTTCATTCAACACCAGGACTTTGTCGAAGTTCACGCGACCAATCTCGTGGATGATACGAAGCATACCCTTCGCGCCCGATATCTCGTGGGTTGCGATGGCGGAAAGAGCCGCATCCGCGACGCGCTGGGCGTGGACCGCGAGTCGAGCCCTCATTATGGTTACGCGGCGGAAGCCATATTTCACAGCCGGGAGCTTGCCTCGCTTCATAACAAGGGCAACGCCGGCCGTTATACGATGGTCAGGCCGGAAGGCATGTCCATCTCGCTGCTGCCCTTCGATGGAAAAGATCTGTATCGGCTCACCTTGATGGTGGAGGCGAGCAAAGTCTCCATCGCCGATATGCACAAAGCTATCAAAAGTCTCGTTGCGAAAGATTTCGAGTATGAATTGACCACGCCGGTGCTCGGTTGGATCAATCGCGAAACCAATGCTTCGAAGTACCGTGTCGATCGCGTTCTGCTGGCCGGCGATGCGGCGCATGGCATGCCGCCGACCGGCGGATTCGGCATGAATACCGGCCTCATCGATGCAGCCGATCTGGGCTGGAAGCTTGCCGCCGTCGTGCAGGGATGGGGCGGTGACGCGTTGCTTGACGCCTATGACGTGGAGCGGCGAAACGCGGTCGCCCGCACGGTACGCATTGCCGGCTCGATCTATCGGGATTGGGTGGCGATGGCACCCGTACTGAAAGAAGGTACCCATCTGCTGACGGTAGATAGTCCGGAAGCTGAAGAATGGCGCCGTGCGACCGGAAAACGTATGGCAGACACGTTCCGACGCGAATTCAATCCGATCGGCGGGGCGCTTGGATACCGCTACGAAGCGTCTCCCATCTGCATACCGGATGGGACAGAAGCGCCCTTCGATTCCGTCATCGAATATGAGCAGACGGCCCGGCCCGGCCATCGCGCGCCGCATGTCTGGCTCGACGACGGCAAGTCCACACTCGATCTCTACGGCGACGAGTTTGTATTTCTTGATGCATCTGGCGACGCGAGCGACGTGGCGCTGTCGTTCGAAGCGGCGGCTAACCGGCTCGGCATTCCTTTCAGCATTCATCGCTCGGACAACATCCGTTTGGCCGACGCCTACGATGCGTCCTTTGTGCTGGTCAGGCCGGACGGGCACGTCGCTTGGCGGAGCAAATCCGGATTTGGTTTTGACGCAAGCAAAGTACTCGCGGTCGCCTGCGGGATTCGTGACAGGGCGATGCAACCAAGGACCGATATTCACACGACCGCTCAGAAAGAAGAGGCCCTGTCATGAAAGCTGAAAAAGCGATGCCGAGTATCAACCGGCTCCATCATTTCGCTTGGCGATGTCGCGATGCCGAGCAAACGCGTCACTTCTACGAAGACCTGCTCGAACTTCCTCTGGTCCATCTCATCAAGGAAGACCACGTCCCGAGCACTGGAGAATACTGCCCCTACGTTCATATTTTTTTCAGATGCGCGATGGCTCCTACATCGCCTTCTTCGATCTCGGTGACAACATTGCAGCCGATCCGTCGCCAAACACTCCTGCATGGGTGAATCATCTTGCCCTGGAAGTTGCCAGTGAAAGCGAACTTCGCGCGGCCAAAAAACGGCTGGAAGCCGAGGGCGTCGAGATCCTCGGCGTGACCGACCATCACATCATCAAATCGATCTACTTCTTCGATCCGAACGGGATTCGATTGGAGCTCACGACACGGATCGCCTCCGAAGAAGAAATGGCGGCCGCAGAAAAACATGCCCATGCAGCCTTGGCCGAATGGACGACGGAAAAAGCAGGGCGGATCCATGCCTGAGAGGCGTCTGGCTGTTATCGATGTAAAACCGGGCTCGGCCATGGAAAGCCAGTCCGGCCTGCAGATGCAGTCGCCTCGCATCTATGGCGCCTATGAAGAGCCCTCGCCGCGGACCGGCAAGACCGCCTGCGTAGTCATGCATCCCACGAGCAACTTCCATGGCCACTACCTCATCACGCCGTTGGCAAAGCGCGGCATCTGCTGTCTTGGTCTGAACAGCCGGTATGTGGGCAACGACACGACGTTGCTGATGGAGCGAGTCATCCAGGACCTTGGTGCCGGCGTCAATTTTCTGCGCCGCCAGGGCTACGAGCGTGTCGTGCTGATCGGAAATTCAGGCGGCGGTGCGCTTGTGTCGTTCTATCAGGCGCAGGCAGAGAAACTTACGGTAACGCAGGCGCCTGATGGCACCCCTGTCGCCATCGGTCCCGACGACCTACCTCCAGCAGACGGAATCATCCTCAGCGCCGCGCATCTCGGCCGCTCGCGTCTTCTGGTAGAGTGGATCGATCCCGCCGTCATCGATGAAACGGATCCGATTGCCACCGACCCCGATCTTGACGTCTTCGATCCATCCAATGGACCGCCTTTCGATCCTGAGTGGATCAACCGATTTCGGGCCGCGCAGCGCGAACGCCGCGACCGGATCGAAGCCTGGGTATGGCAGAGACTTCGGCAGCTACGCAAATCCGGTCCGGCGCGGGACATGGCATTCGTGATCCATCGGACGCAAGCCGACCCACGCCTT
Organism: Tardiphaga sp. 709; assembly: GCF_032401055.1. Lineage (NCBI taxonomy): Bacteria > Pseudomonadati > Pseudomonadota > Alphaproteobacteria > Hyphomicrobiales > Nitrobacteraceae > Tardiphaga > Tardiphaga sp. 709. Next base: position 2,383,638 of record NZ_CP135529.1, read on the forward strand.
CTGGATCTGTCCTTGGATGCCAACGATCGACCCGTCGGCAGCATTTGGGGGAGCGCCCGCGAGGTGAACTATGCATCCAACGCCATGGGCCGATTCACCTCGCTATCGGCGTTCCTCAGTCAGTGGGCATCTTGCAGTCAAGCCGATGGACCGACGAACCTCGCTCGCACTTCCATACCGGTGCTGCTTTTCGAACATTCAGCCGACGCATCCACATTCCCATCGACACGGGGCGCATGGCTGGCGGCCGCAGGCTCTCGCGCACGTGTGCATCGGCTTCCCGGTGCCAATCATTACCTGGCTGGCCAGCCAGCATTGATCGAGGAAACAGCCGACGTAATAGCAGAATGGATTGCGCGCCTCTGACGCACGGTTCGTAAAAATAAAAACATATTGAAAGGGAGTAAAATGACGAACGCAAAAGCGGGTACTGAACTCGATTCTATTTACGATAAGGCAGCATGGCGGATACTGCCGTTCCTTTTCATCTCTTTCATCGTCGCGTTTCTCGATCGAATAAACATCGGATTCGCGCAGCTGCAAATGAAAGGAGATATCGGTTTTAACGACGCCGTCTACGGCCTCGGCGCCGGCATCTTTTTCCTCGGATACTTTGCCTTTGAGGTTCCAAGCAATCTACTCCTGAACCGCATCGGTGCCCGACTAACCTTCATGCGTATCATGATATGCTGGGGCCTTGTTTCCGCCGGAATGGCTTTCGTCACCGCTCCCTGGCAACTCTATGTCATGCGCTTTTTGCTTGGAGCGTTCGAAGCAGGCTTTTTCCCCGGGATTATCTTGTACCTCACATTCTGGTTCCCGACAGAACGGCGTGCCGGCGTTGTGTCGTGGATCTTCGTCGCCGTGGCTCTGGCTGGCGTGATCGGAGGCGTTTTGTCAGGAACGATCATGACCTACTTTGCAGGCTTCGGAGGTTTATCCGGATGGCAATGGATGTTCATTCTCGAAGGCTTGCCTGCAGTCTTCTTGGGTGTCTTGGCGTTCTTCGTCGTCGATGACGGCCCGCGCTCCGCAAAATGGCTGACCGATCGGGAAAAGTCTCTCCTTATGACAGCTTTGGCTGAAGACGAAAGTCGCAACCAGAACGACGTTTCACATTCCCTGAAAGACGCTTTCAAATCTCCTAAAGTCTATATTCTTGCCGCTGTCTATTTCATGCTCGTATGCGGAACGATGGCAATCGCGTTCTGGCTACCGGCACTCATCAAAGGTGTGAGCAGCTCGAGTGTCCTGGAAGTCGGGATGCTCTCGTCGATCCCATATGGCATCGGAGCAATAGCTATCGTGCTCATCTCGAAGAGTTCGGACGCTCGAGGCGAGCGTCGAACCCACTATCTCTTCTGTGCCGTGGGAGGCGCCCTCTCGTTGTTGGCGCTCCCAAGTGCCGCCGGACACTTGGTGGCTGTCGTTTGCCTGTTGTGTGTTGCAGTCGGCCTGACGTTCTCGGCGTTGCCGATCTTCTGGTCCGTCCCACAAAATTATCTTTCTGGTAGAGCAGCAGTTGGTGGCATCGCGCTGATCAGCAGCCTTGGCCAATTGGGAAGTTTCTTCAGTCCCGCAATCATAGGTTGGGTCAAGCATACGACGGGACAATTGGACAGCGGTCTTTACGCTCTCGGGGCGCTGCTTCTGATAAGCGGACTGACAATGTTCATCGCCATCGCCCCGCGCGCCACGTCAACGCAGTCTACCGATGAAAAGACTGTTTCAGCATGATGTGATGGAAGAAGACTGTTGGCCCAGGGGCAGGATCCGCTGTCATCTGGGCATGATCATCAGACGAGGGAAACGATACATAGTTCAATCCGAACTCATCATGCAGGGAGGGTCAACGAGGCTTCGTCGGGTTCGTCGGCCCGCTTACCGAACGAGCACCACATAACATCCGTATCGGCCTTTTTGCGTGAGACTGTACGGACTTGCGAGACATTCTTACCTGCCTGAGCCTCAAGGACAGGAAGGATGGTTACGATGCACAAATTCAGGCGAGATGCGGCCACAAGCTTCAGGTGCTTCAAATCGCTGACGAGTTCGGTGATGTCGGTCAAGGCATGACGAATGGGTCAAGAAGTCCGAGGTGTATGCGGGCGGGACTACCGCTCTAAGATCAGTATCTCCGGAGGCAGGTCACCACGATTCATGCATCGGATATTTCAGAATTTTATTGATTGCCTTTCGAGCGCAACGAACTCAGATGCCCTTCGCGATGCCATGTCGCAGGCGGCAGCCGGGCTCGATCTGTCTTGCTTCGCGTACCTCTCCATGCCGGAAAAAGCAGGAGGCCCGCCAGAGCTGATCTCAAATTATCCAGCAGCTTGGACGACCCATTATTTGCAGAGCCACTACGAGCGCTTTGACCCCGTGATTAATCGGGCGCTCGGCCATCCCGAACCTTTCGAATGGGGGCTCGGATTCGGCTCATTGGCGCTATCAAATTCTCAAGAGTTGTTTGAGGAGGCCGCGAGGTTCGGCATTCGCTGCGGTTTCACGATTCCGATTCACAACGACAGCGGCCTGGTTGCAGCGGTGACATTTGCGGCAGGCGAGCGACGACCGCAATTCGAACGGATCATCAGTGAACACGCACGTGTATTGCAGCTCATGGCAATGTATTTTCACGCGCACGCCCGGCGGGGGACGGGCAGCAATCGGCTCACCACTGGCGCGGCGCTGTCACCACGCGAAGCTGAATGTCTAGAATGGGCTGCTCAAGGTAAATCCGCTTGGGAGATCGGCACTATTCTCGGCCTTTCGCGGCACACGGTCGCCACTTATCTTGAAAATGCAAAAACCAAACTTGGTGTACGGACGATCGTGCAGGCCGTGGCCCGCGTCACGGCATCCAAATCGTTTGGACAACGACCCATTCACTGATTCGCCTCCCTTAGTTACGGGAGGTGACTCATTCATCTTGCTCGCCTTCAATGGGCATGGTCATCCCAAAGCCGGAGGCGGTCCATGATGCAACTCATCACAGCTGATCACTACAGTAGCTTTATCGAAACAGTTACGGAAATGCATCGTCTGCGGTACCGCGTATTTAAGAAGCGGCTCGATTGGGACGTCCAATTCAGTAACGATATGGAAATTGACGAATTCGACGCGCTTCACCCCGCCTATTTGATCCAGCGAGCACGCGACAATCGCGTGCAAGGCTGTGTACGTCTACTTCCTTCGACCGGCCCTACCATGCTTCGCGATACTTTTCCCGTTCTCTTGGACGGAGCGTGCTCTCCTGCTAGCCCTACTGTCTGGGAAAGCAGCCGCTTTGCGCTCGATGTTGCAGCCGACGCGCCCAAGGGCGCTCACGGCTTGGCAATCGCGACCTATGAACTGTTCGCGGGCATGATCGAGTTCGGCCTGTCGCGACAGCTCACCGAGATCGTCACCGTTACCGATGCCCGGATGGAGCGGATCCTGCGCCGCGCAGGGTGGCCCTTGCGGCGGATAGGTAAACCTCGCCCGCTCGGCAGCACCGTAGCGGTCGCCGGCTATCTCGAGGTTTCGTCGCAGGCCTTGGCACGCGTGCATGCCGCCGGGGGGCTGCAGGGACCGGTGCTGTGGGCCCCGGTCGCGTTTATGGCTGCCTGAGAAACCGTTTTGAAACTCACGAACGTTTTTTGCGGCGTCTGCGCACGGACGCCGCAAGCTTTTCTTCCCCAAGTTATAGAACACTGGGAACCATGGCGAACGATATGCGGAGATCTCGCGCTCTACCGCCGACCGTCGATCTACAGCAGCTGCGATTTGCCGTGGCCGCGGCGGATGCTGGTAGCTTTCGGCAAGCTGCGGATACACTGCGGCTTCGTCAATCGCAGCTGAGCCGATCTGTCCGCCAGCTTGAGCATTCGATTGGGGGCGTCGTGTTCGAGCGATGGAGCGGTGGCGTGAAGCCAACACCCGGCGGCCACGAATTTCTCCGAACGGCGCGAGCAATCTTGGAGCAAGTAGATGCGCTCGTGGCGAGCGCTCAAACGACTAAGCGCGGAAAAGCCGGCAGACTAGCGGTAGGCTTCTGCACGTCCCTTTCGACAGGGAACCTGCGGGCCGCGCTGCTCGATTTCAAGGTGCACTTTCCGCAAATCGAACTCGCGGCCGTCGAACGATCGCGAGCGCGCCTGGCGACTGCGCTGCGAAACGGAACACTCGATATCCTCATCGTGACCGGCGCTACGCCTCTCTTAGACTGTCAGACGCTTCAGCTCTGGAACGAACGCATCCTGGCCGCTTTGCCAGAGGGCCATCCCTTAACGACGCGTGACGTCGTTTTGTGGACCGACCTTCGGAATCAAAAAGTTCTGCTGAGCCAATATGACCCCGGACACGAACTCGAGGATGTCCTGATTTCCAAGCTCCCTTTGCTTGGGGATAGGCCTCAAATAGAGCACCACGACGTCAGTCGGAGCATCATCAAGAGCCTAGTCAGTATGGGACTCGGCGTCAGCCTGGTGATGGAATCAGATATCGGCGCCAGCACTGCCGGTTCAGTTTATCGCGAATTGCGCGACGGAATACGACCGAGCTTCCTAAGCTTCTCGGCACATTGGCGAGGTGACAACGATAACCCCGCTCTTCTTGGCTTCCTAAAACTATTAGCCGAGCGCTACCCGTCGCCAGCGACTGGTAAGTGAGCCGCGCGTCGCGATTTCGCAAATCCCCGATCCGTCGCCATAAAGCGCATCAGCATGGGCGCGATCAGCTTTGATGGATCACCGACCGGCTGGCCGGTTTCACGTGCGAGGGCTCCCGCATAGGCGACGAGATCTCGATGCACGGCGGCCGGCAATTCAACAGTGACCTTGACGGGCTTGTCATTTGGAAGCGCCCCGATCTTAAGCTTGGCCATTTTCATTCCTCACCCTCTGTAAGGCTCAAGTACGAGGTCGCGATTGACGATCACGCGAACCGGGAAACCGGGCCTGATCGTTAGTGTTGGCTGAATGTTGAGATTGCGTTGAACGATCTTCTGACCTGTCTGATTTAAGCTATCGCTCGATCCGCGGCGAAGGGCCTGGATGATGTCACCATTGTTGCCGGTGTCGGAGCCGGCTCCCGCTTCGCTGCCGACAGCGAGTAACGTAGACAGGAGTGCCGCCTTGAAGAGCGCGCCCCAATGATTGTCGACTTCGTCCTCCAGACCAGCATAGCCGCCTAAATCCGCGCCTGGCTGGCGTTCGAGCACGATCGAACGGCCGTTCGGCATGATCAAGCGTGTCCAGACCAGCAGCACGCGTGACTGACCGAATGCGATCTGGCTGTCATAGATTCCGATCAAACGAGCTCCCTGCGGGATTAGCAGTAAACGACCAGAGGGTGTGTCATAAACGTTCTCAGTCACCTGCGCGGTGATCTGTCCGGGCAGATCTGAGCGGATTCCGGTGATGAGAGCCCCAGGAATAACCGTCCCTGCCTGCACCACATACGGCGAAGCTGGTTTCGTGACGCGATCCGGACTTGTGGTACGGTGATCGACCGATGCATTGACGAAGGCGAGTTTTCGATCCTGCCCGTTCTGCGCAAAGCCGTCGTCAGTTCCCGGCATGGACGATGGAGAGGTTCGGTCCACGTTTGAGGCCTGGGCCGCGGCGGGCGTCGTCTCGCGAACATTGGTGGAGGCGAACAAACGGCTCACGCGCGCGGCTTCGATCTCCTGGTCACGGCGCTGCTGCTCCTGATCGAACCCCGTAGTTGTGGTTGCCGGCTGCCCCTGAGCGGCAAGGATTGGTCGGCCGAGATCACCAGGAAGCGGTGGGCCCAGCGAGGGCACCTGACGCGGAACGCCAGCATAGTCCCGCGGCAAACCGGCGAGGCCATCAGCGACGTTATGATGATCGGTGCTGTAGAGTTCGTCATTTGCGGGCCCGCGGGAGCGGTTGTTTTGGAGAGCCCAAACCACGGCCCCCCCAACAAGAACCAATGCAACGGCGGTCCCTCCCGCCAGGACTTTACGGGACAGCCGAGTGACGCGGTGATGATCTGCCCTTAACCGGAACCCGTGCGCCAATTCTTCCGACCTGTTCGGCTCGCCGGGCTGCTCGTTGATGTCTTCGTTCCGAAGGGTGCTCATGACGACGACCTCCCATCGGTCCGGACAATCCGGACTTTCTGCTGGTGCTCGCCACCGAGCCGCAACTCCGCGGCAGCAAAGAGCCGGTCGACAATGAGGACGTTGCCGTAGGCGCGGTAATTCACGATCTCCGTCTTGCCGTCATGGCCAATAACGAAGAGAGGCGGCATCTCACCTTGAACGATGCCCTGCGGGAACTCGATGTAGACCTTGCGTCCATCGTCATAGGCCGCGAGCGGCCGCCAGGGCGGACCATCGCCCTCAATGACATAGCGGAAGCGACGCTGCGTCGGATCGGGTAGCACCGGCGTCAAGGGCACGGATCGCATCCTGCCCGACCGCTCCTCCGGATAGTACCAGGCGACCGAAGGCATGTAGGGCTTTTCGCGGGCGCGTAGCTCGATCAGGTAGGTGCGCCGATCGGTGTTGACGACAAGATTGGTTTCGATCGACGCGCGCGTCGGCTTCACCAGGATATGGACGCGGCGAGTTTCTCCGTTGCCACTCTCGGTATCGCCGACCACCCAACGAACGGTGTCGCCCGCCGCGACCGGACCCGATCCCGTGAGTTGTTCACCTTCCTCGAGCGCGATATCGGTGATTTGTCCGGGCGCGGCATAAACCTGGTACAGCGCACCCGGACTGTAGGCGTAGACCTGTGCGGCGTTAAAGTATCCCTTCTTGCGCGGCTCGACCCGAGCCGCGCTGTTCGCCGTCTCGACCCGGCTTACCGGCTCGGTTTCCTCCTTAGTACCGGATTTACCGCCAATGGTCGGTTTCCACAGTGGCGGAACATGAAGCGGCCGCGGCTTGTCGTCGGCAGGTAGGGGTGGCGGAGGCAATGGCGGAACGTCACTGTCGTAGCTGATCTCGGGCGGCGTGAAAGTTGAGCAACCACCCAAGGTCGAAGCGCACAGCAGCAGTGCTGGAAGTATCGCCTTTCGCAGCGCCGAACCATCCGATCTGAATGAAACGGAGCGACTGCATGAGGCACGGCGCGGAGAAACCAACTTGCGAAATAGCGTATTCACTGCCCAAGCTCCTTCGACCAGTTGATCGCGTGGACGTAGACGCCCAAGGGATTCTTGCGCAGCCGATCGGCATCGCGCGGCGTCTCGATCACCACGCTGAGAATGGCTGTCCAGCGCTCAGTTGAACTCAAAGACCCGTTGTCGTAGGCGCGCTGAACCCAAGCCACCCGAAAACTCTCTGTCGACGCGCGAATAACACTGGATACCTCGACCGACACCTGCACCTTGCCGAGCCTGGCAAAGGGATCGTTGGTTCGGGCGTAGTCATTGAGAGCGGCGGCACCGCGATCGGTCGTGAAGTCGTAGGCGCGCAGCCAATTCTGACGCAGCACGATGGCGTCAGCCGGCAGGCCCCGGACATCCTCAATGAATCGCGCGAGGTGGTAGGCGATCTGCGGGTCAGTCGGCTGGTAGTCTGTGTTGGCCGGTGCCACCCGCTGGGCCTGGCCAAGACGATCGACCTCGACCACCCAGGGCGTGATCGTGCCTTGGGTCGACTGCCAGACAAGGCTGCCGGCGAGACCCGTTGACAGCGCGAGGCATCCGAATGCCATCAATCGCCAGTTCTTTGCCTGCACACGGGCTGACCCGATACGATCGTCCCAGACCTGCGCTGCCTTTTGATAGGGTGTGACCGGCTCGGGCGTGCGACCGTAGTGAACGGATGGACGTTTAAACATCAGCGGTTTCCTTCAGAGAGATCGATCGATGCACCGCCTCCGCCATGGTCGCCCGAGCGAACGGCATGAGTGACGGCTGATGCGCCATGGCTGACGGTCTGGGCACGCTTCATGCGCCGCGCCCAATCGGGCGGACCATCCGGCGCGGCCTTCCCGGTCTCGGCCCCGGCGCCCGCTGTGGTTGGCTCCTGCCCAGCGGATTGAGCGCTGTTACTGAGAGTTGCCGCGGCCCGACGCAGCGGGCTTGCCGCTGCCGAGAGCCCGGCATTGGCGACACCGCTGAGGCCACCACTGCGATAAGCCGCGGACGCACCGCTTGTGAGCGCGGCGCCGCCCCGCGCGGCTCCCGCCAGCGCTCCACCAGCAAGACCGGCACCGCCTGCAGCCAGACCCGCGCCTGCTGCAACAATGCCGCCCGCAGCAAGTCCGGTCCCGACCGCAGCTCCTGCCCCGAGTTGAGGTCCGCCGGAGACCAGGCCGTTAGCGATCCCAGGACCGAAAATGCCGAGACCGAGTAGCGACAATGCCGCCAGCACCAGCGCCATAACGTCTTCGATGGTCGGCTGTCCGCCGTTGAACCCTGACGTGAACTGAGAGAATAGTGTCGAGCCGATCCCAACAATGACGGCAAGAACCAGGACTTTGATGCCCGACGAGACGACGTTACCGAGTACACGCTCAGCCGCAAATGCGGTCTTGCCGAATAGACCAAAGGGGATCAGCACGAAGCCGGCGAGTGTTGTCAGCTTGAACTCAATGAGAGTCACGAACAGCTGGATTGCCAAGATGAAGAAGGCGAGCAGCACAACGACCCAGGCGAACAGCAGGACGACGATCTGGACGAAATTTTCGAAGAAGCTGATGTACCCCATCAGGCCGGAGATCGCGTCGAGGATCGGCCGGCCGGCATCGAGGCCAACCTGGGCGATTCGACCCGGCCGCAGGAAATCCGCGGATGACAGACCTGTACCCGAAGCCTTCAGCCCGAGACCGGCAAAGCTCTCGAATACGATACGGGCGAGATTATTCCAGTTGCCGATCAGGTAAGCGAAGACGCCGACGAACAGCGTCTTTTTGACGAGCCGCGCGATCAGATCGTCATCGGTTCCCCAGCTCCAGAATAAAGCCGCAAGGGTAATGTCGATGGCAGCCAGCGTCGTCGCAAGAAAGCCGACTTCGCTGCCCAAAAGGCCAAACCCGGAATCGATATAGCGGGTAAAGGTATCAAGGAATTGATCGATTACACCGGTGCCCGTCATGGCTTACTCGCTCTCTGGGAGGGCAACCGACGGATAGCCTTGCGGCATCCGGCTCTGATCCTTTGGCGGCAACTCAGATGGCTGGCTGGAGAGCGCATCACTGCCTGCGGGAGCCGTCGCACTTCCCTTCCGACCGAAAAAACGACGTCGGTTCTCAGCCCAGATTCGGCGACAGTAATCGTAGGTTGCCGTTTGCTCCGGCTTAACCGTTCGGCAGCGCGCGAGGCTGGGGGCGAGCGTGCCCGTGGTCTGTGGACCCGCTGAATTCGACGCCGCCTCATTGCCATCACCGCGGAGTTGGATGGCGCATGCCGCCATCACCGACATCAGGGATGCGGCTGCCGCGACAACTGGCAGTCGTTTGAACCTGCTCAACGCGCTCATCAATGAAAGATCTGCACGTTTGAGGATTGATAGCCTTGGCCGGGGGTCAAAAACCGCCGCAGCTGCTCGCGGCCCTGATCCTGCGCCGCCGCGCGTTGAGCCGCTTCAAGGTTCTGCGCCCTGCCCTGGGCGGCTACGGTCGCCGTGAGATCGCCGAGTTGCTGAGCCTGAAGCGCAAGGATCTGGTTGCCGGCCTGTGTCGCCTGCAGGGCGCCGCTTGCGCCCTGGCTCGATGTTACGAGCGCCGACGTCTGGGTGCGATTGGTGTCGAGGTTGCCGACAACACCGGCCTGTACACGCAACGCGTCCTGCAGCGCAGCCACCGAGTTCTGCCAACGCGATTGCGCGTTGGTGACGAGCGCTTGATTGGATTGGCTGCTCGTCGCCGGCGCATAATTGGTCGAGAATGCGCGGTCGATCTGTTGTACATCATAGGCAATGCGCTGGGCCTGAGCGAGCAGCTGCTGGGTACGTTGGATCGACGATTGGAGTTGCTGCAGCGACGAGTATGGCAGGTTCGCCAGATTCTTCGCCTGATTGATCAGTGACTGCGCCTGGTTTTGCAGCGACGTGATCTGGTTGTTGATCTGCTGCAGCTCGCGCGCCGCCGTCAGGACATTCTGGGCGTAGTTGTTGGGATCGAAGACGACCCACTGCGCAGATGCCGGCGACACAGCAGCAAGCGACAACGCGACAGCACCCGCCGCAGCAGATAAGCAAAGACGTCTCATAACGATGTCTCCAGATTTCTCAGATTGGGGATCAGATCAGTGGCCCACGAAGCGTCGCGATGTTGGAGCCAGGCGGGCACAAAGCTGTCGCGGCCGTGTTCTGCGAGCAGGCGTGCGATTGCCGCCTGATCGGACTTGGAGGAAGCGGCCGTAAACGCGAGCGCGACTTCGCCCAGGCCCAGTTCGAACATCCGATTGCCTCGGCGGGATTGGCAGTAGTAGTCGCGCTTCGGTGTTGCCCGGCTCAACAGCTCGATTTGCCGATCGTTGAGACCAAAGCGGCGATAGATTGCCGTGATCTGTGGCTCGATCGCGCGCTCGTTCGGCAGCAATATGCGGGTCGGACAGCTCTCAATGATGGCAGGCGCAATCGCTGAGCCGTCGATGTCCGAGAGCGACTGCGTGGCAAAAATGACGGAGGCGTTCTTTTTACGCAACGTCTTCAGCCATTCGCGCAATTGCCCGGCGAAGTCCTCGTCATCGAGCGCGAGCCAGCCTTCGTCCACGATGAGCAGGGTTGGGCGGCCGTCGAGACGATCTCCGATGCGATGGAAGAGATAGGCTAGGACTGCGGGTGCCGCGCCCGTGCCGATCAGTCCTTCGGTTTCGAAAGCCTGAACGGAGGATTCACCGAGGCGTTCGAATTCGGCATCGAGCAACCGGCCGTAGGGTCCTCCCAGGCAATAGGGTTGCAAGGCCCGCTTTAGCGCGCTCGACTGGAGCAGAACGGAAAGACCGGTCACCGTGCGCTCCTGGATCGGAGCCGAGGCTAGTGAGGTCAAGGCGGTCCACAGATGATCCTTGGCCTCCGGCGTGATCTCGATTTTTTCCCGCGCGAGGATCGCGGCGATCCATTCGGTCGCCCAGCCCCGCTCGGAGGCGTCGTCGATCCAGGCCAGCGGCTGCAGCGCGACGGGTTCTGACGCATCGTCCGACAGCGCACCCCCGAGGTCATGCCAGTCGCCCCCCATGGCGAGCGCAGCCGCCCGGATCGATCCGCCGAAATCAAAGGCAAAGATCTGCGACCCCGGATAGCGGCGGAACTGCAACGCTATCAGCGCCAGCAGCACTGACTTTCCGGCGCCGGTCGGACCAACCACCAGCGTATGACCGACATCCCCGACATGGAGAGAAAATCGGAACGGGGTCGAACCCTCGGCTTTTCCGAATAGCAGAGGCGGCGCCGCGAAGTGATGGTCCCTCACTTCTCCGGCCCACACCGCTGAGAGCGGAATCATATGGGCCAGGTTGAGGGTCGAGACCGGTGGTTGCCGGACATTGGCATAGGCATGACCGGGCAAGCTGCCGAGCCAGGCTTCGACAGCGTTCACCGTCTCAGTCATCGCGGTGAAGTCGCGACCCTGGATCGTCTTTTCGACCAGACGCAGCTTCTCATCGGCCGCACGCGGATCGTCATCCCATACGGTGACAGTCGCGGTCACAAAGGCTTCGCCGATCTGGTCGGAGCCTAGTTCCTGAAGTGCGGCATCGGCATCCATCGCCTTGTTGTGGGCGTCGGTGTCGAGCAGCGTCGATGCCTCGTTCGTCATCACCTCCTTGAGGATGGCCGCGATCGACTTCCTCTTGGCGAACCATTGCCGGCGGATCTTCGTCAGCAATTTGGTGGCATCGATCTTGTCGAGCATGATCGCACGCGTCGACCAGCGATACGGAAATGCCAGACGATTCAGTTCGTCGAGTATTCCGGGCGTCGTCGCGGTCGGAAACCCAACGACGGTGAGAACACGCAGATGCGATGCCCCCAATATCGGCTCGAGGCCGCCGGTCAGCGGCTGGTCCGCCAGCAGCGCGTCGAGATACATCGGGGTCTCGGGCACCCGGACCCGATGACGCTTCGTCGACACGCAGGAATGCAGATAGGTCAGTGTCTCCGGGTCATCGAGCCAGGCGCATTCGGGCATAAAACCTTCGACCAGCTGCAGCACCCGATCGGTACGATCGACGAATCCGCGCAACACCTCGCGTGCATCCGCACTCTCAGTGCGATCGCGGCCCTCGTAGAGAAGCCGTTCGACCCGCGCGGCGTCCTCAACTGCCGGTAGATAGAGGAAGGTGAGAAAATAGCTCGACTCATAGTGAGTTCCCGCCTCCTCGAACTGGGCTCTGCGCTCCGTATCAACCAATGCGGACGCCACATCCGGAAACGTGCTCGCCGGATAGCGGCTGGCAGAATGGCGCTGAGCTTCAACAAAAACAGCCCAGCCCGAACCGAGGCGTCGCAAGGCGCTGTTGAGGCGGCCAGCGACAGCGACGAGTTCGGCCGGGACTGCGCTGTCGAGATCCGGTCCGCGGAATCTTGCGGAGCGCTGGAATGAACCGTCTTTGTTGAGGACCACGCCCTCCCCGACCAATGCAGCCCAAGGCAGGAAATCCGCGAGGCGGGTGTTTGAGCGGCGGTATTCGGCAAGATTCATCATGACTGAAAACTCAAATGCTGAGATGACCGGGAATGCGCAGATGACGGCGCACCACATCGACGAATGCGGGATCACGTTTGGCGGCCCAGACCGCGGCTGCATGGCCGATCGCCCACAACAGAAGACCTGCAATCCAAAGCCGCAGACCGAGACCAAGGGCGGCTGCGAGCGTGCCGTTGACGATGGCGACCGCCCGGGGCGCGCCACCCATCAGGATCGGTTCGGTCAGCGCGCGATGCACGGGCGCCACGAAGCCAGCGACCGGCTCATCCATCAGATCAGGGCTCCACCGCCGAATGAAAAGAATGACAGAAAGAAGCTCGATGCGGCGAAGGCGATCGACAGGCCGAACACGATCTGGATCAACCGGCGAAAACCACCGGAGGAGTCGCCGAAGGCGAGCGTGAGACCCGTGACGATGATGATGATCACCGCGATGATCTTGGCGACGGGCCCCTCGACCGATTGCAGGATCTGATTGAGCGGCTGCTCCCACGGCATATTCGAGCCGGCAGCCCAAGCGGGAGCGGCAACGAATGCAACTAAGGCTGATACGCCGAACGACATGGCGTGGTGAGAAAGAGATGATCGAGGTCTCATGTTTGGTTTCCTGCTGGTGAAAGGCTGTAGTCGCCGGCGGGTCCGAGCCCGGTGACGCAAGCGAGTTCGGTGAGACGACGATCCGCGCCGCGTCCGGCAAGCACGGCGACGATGTTGATGGTTTCGGCGATTAGAGCGCGCGGAACGGTGACGACGGCTTCCTGGATGAGTTGCTCAAGCCGCCGCAGTGCGCCGAGTGCTGTCCCGGCATGAATGGTGCCGATGCCGCCGGGATGACCCGTGCCCCACGCCTTGAGGAGATCAAGTGCTTCAGCGCCGCGCACCTCGCCGATGGGGATGCGGTCCGGTCGCAAACGAAGTGACGACCGTACGAGATCTGCCAGTGAGGCCACGCCGTCCTTGGTGCGCAGGGCCACAAGGTTCGGCGCCTTGCACTGCAACTCGCGCGTATCCTCGATCAGCACGACGCGGTCAGAGGTTTTAGCGACTTCCGCAAGAAGGGCGTTGGTCAGCGTGGTCTTGCCGGTGGAGGTACCGCCAGCGACCAGAATGTTTCTGCGCTCAGCAACCGAATTCCGCAGGGCCTCAGCCTGATCCCTGCTCATGATGCCGGCATCAACGTAGTCGCCGAGCGTGAACACGGCGACCGCTGGCTTACGGATAGCAAAGGCCGGAGCCGCGACCACTGGCGGTAGCAGACCTTCGAAGCGCTCTCCAGTCTCGGGTAGTTCCGCAGAAACGCGCGGCGCACCAGCATGCACTTCCGCACCGACGTGATGCGCCACCAGCCGAACGATGCGTTCTCCGTCAGCGGCCGAGAGGCTCTCTCCTGTGTCGGTCAAGCCGCTCGACAGCCGGTCGATCCATAACCGGCCATCGGGGTTGAGCATGACCTCGACGATCGAGGCGTCCTCCAAGTATCGCGCAATAGCTGGGCCAAGCGCGCTGCGGAGCATCCGCGCGCCGCGCGAAATCGCCTCTGCTTGAGCCGAATGAATTGTCACTGCCGCCCCCACCAATGAGGCCGCGTGAAGAGCGTCCCCAGATAGGGATGATTAGAAAAGGCAGGAGTTGGCTGGGCGCAACAGCGCTCCGGAGGTGATCGTAGATTGGCGCAGAAAGAGAAAGACTCGGCGAGATGAATAGTAGGCTCCCGCGCGGCGCGAGGCGACGGCGTCGATCCATTTCGACCCTTGGAAGAGCGTTTCCGTACCATCCTGCCTGGTCAGACGAAGTCGACCATCATCGCCGCCGGACAGGAGACCGGATCCTTCGGTCGCGAGGGCGGCGCACAGGATCGCCCCTGCGTGCGCTTCAACGGTCCTTCTCTGGCCGAGAAAGACAATCCTCCCATCGCCCAAAGTGGCGACCGGCTCGCCGCCCAGCAGTTCGATCGACGTCACGCAGGCGCTCAGTTTTCGCTCTCCTACGGAAGCCCGTCCGCTGGACACGGGGCGTCAGAAGAACTCAAAGGCAGCATTTCTGGAAGCCGTCCCTGAGCAGTTCCTCAGGCAGGCGCCGTCCGATGAACACAAGACGCGACTGCCGCAGCTCATCCGTTTTCCAAGGTCTCTGATGGATTCCTTCGACGATCTGATGCACCGCCTGAACGACGAAACGATCCGCGTCGTCGCGCAGCGCGAGAATGCCCTTCATCCGTAGAATATCCGGTCCAAACCGTTCGATCATCTGCTGTATCCACGGGAAGAACTTGTCCGGACCGACTTCCCCGGGGTGGCCGATCGAGAGGCTTCCGATCCCGCCGTCGTGGTGATGACGATGGTCACCGTCGAGGAAATCCGGCGCCGTCTCTAGAATGCGGTCCAGATCGAACGATCCCAGGTCTAGAACCTCGCGCAGATCGATGGCACAGCGTTCGGCATGATGGACGCGCGCATACGGATTGAGTTTTCTGATGTGCCTATCCAGCGCGACAAGCTGAGAAGGGAGGATGAGATCGCACTTGTTCACGATGATCACGTCGGCGAAGGCGACCTGTTCTTCCATCGTATGAGCGAGGCGGACCTCGTCCAGGAAGTGCATGGCGTCGACAACCGTGACGATCGCGTCGAGCTTGGTCTTCCTGCGGACGTCTTCGTCGATGAAGAAGGTCTGCGCGACGGGAGCGGGATCGGCCAATCCCGTTGTCTCGATGAGAATTCCGTCGAACCGATCCGGCCGCTTCATGAGGCCGCCGAGGATGCGGACGAGGTCGCCGCGGACGCTGCAGCAGACGCACCCGTTGTTGAGCTCGATGATCTCTTCGTCGGCATCGACGATCAGGTCGTTGTCGATGCCGATTTCTCCGAATTCGTTGACGATCACCGCATACCGCTTTCCGGTGCTCAAAGTCAGCAGCCGGTTCAGCAACGTCGTTTTTCCTGCACCGAGATAACCGGTGAGCAACGTGACGGGAATCTGCGCCGGGATGGCCTCGTTCAGTTGGCTCATTTCTTTCGTCCGATGTTGTCGGTCAGGTCGATGCCGATTTCAGGTGAATTGAGAGGTGCGGTCCGGACCGTTTCGCTTTCGTCAGGCCGCGTGAGACAGGAGGCGGGGCAGCGCCAGGCAAAGGAGGGTTCCGATGCCGAGAAACAAGACGGCTACCGCCACGGCCAAGGCGAGCGTCTTCCCTTTCACCAAACATGCATCGAGGCGTCGCCGAAGATTCACTTCGTCCATGTCAGTACCGATGAACACGATCTCCTGACGGCGGTCGCCATAGATGCCGTTCCAGTTCTTCTTCAAAGATTGCCGCCAATTCGGATCATTCGGCCAGCGCTCCGCCGGAATGTTGGCCCACCAGAAGCCCAATCCGGTCGTTCGCACGATGGCGCCGGCCTGACTGAGCTCGCCGACCCACTCCGGCCGCGTCGCCAACCAGAAATGTCCCTTCCACCTCGCTCATGTCATTGACGATCACCGCCACCTTCAGACCGTGGCGATTGTCCAGGACGTGATTGAGCAGCGTTGTTTTTGCAGCTCCCAAAAAGCCGGACACCAAGGGGACCGGAAGTTTGCGCACTCAGAAACCTCTTGCTGAAACTAAAACCGATCGATAGTTGTAATGTTATAACGTTGCGTTAGAGCAGTCAATCGATCCATCCCATGATCCCTGTGGCGCCAATCCCAGAATCCCAGCCGCACTCAGAGGCCGCGCTGACGAGAGAAACATGTCTCAACGCAGCGAACGTCTATGCCCGCCTTGCCCACTCGGCTCCAGACGGCTTCGAGAGAGCGATCATGATCCAGATATCCCACCGGCTGAGACGGCTCGCCAATCACAAGAGAAAGGGGGCAAACCGAAGCCAGCAAGCGGCGGTCGGTCCGGAGCCGCTACAGAAGCGTCGAACGACAAGCTCCTGAGTCGATCGATATCGAAGGCGGCTTCTTGGCGTGCCGCGTGCAACCGAAGACACCGCTATCGACGTCTGGGCCCTGAGGATTCTTGCTTCTGCGAAGTCCATCAGCTCCGGTCATTCCGGCTTTTCGTTCACGATGTCGTCCGGGATCTCACGCAAGAAACTCTGGCCCTTCTGTAAGCGGCGGCCAAGGGTCTCGATAAAACCTTCAAACCGCTCGCGGCCCTTGATCTGGGCGGTAGCCTGCGCGTCGTTCGGCAAGGGCGGCGTGATCGTCAGCCAGAAACGGACAAACAACGCCAGTGTTTCGGCGGTAAGGCCAACATCCCGCTCCAGCCTCTGCATTTGGCGCGACAACCGATCGAGACGGCGCGCAAATGCCGCCTCGCGCCTATCCTCCCCGTCCGGCGATAAAAACGAGGCGACGGCTGCCTCGACGATTGCCGATCGAGACAGCTTCTTGCGGTCCGCCAGATCCGCGATTTGCCTCAGAAGCTCCGGCGGGAAATACACATTCATCCGATCCCGCATGGTCTCACAACTCCATGCCATCGTTCGGGTCGAGCGAGACCTGGCGGGCGATGCCACGCATCTGCTGGCGCAGAATGCGGGCTTGCCTCGCGGCATCGTCCGCCTCGTCGTCGATTACAATGGCGAACTCTTCCGCAGGCCTCGGATCAGTCGTCTCCCTGGCGATGGCGACATGGTCGGGAAGTTCGGGTTCGCGGCGCAAGCCGCTGTTAGCGGCATCCTTTTCCGCCCGCTCGATTTCCGCGAGCAACGCCGTGTCCGGCGTCTGCGGCTTCAGCAGCGACCATCCGTCCGTCCGTCGTGACCGGCCAGACTTCGCCGGATCAGGCGGCGGCAGGACGCGTTCGGTAAAACGGTGATCCTCGTAATAGCGGGTTTTCTTCGCCCGGATCGGCGGCGTACCGGCAACCATGACGATCTCGTCAGTAGGCGGGAGCTGCATCACCTCGCCCGGCGTGAGTAGCGGCCTCGCCGTCTCTTGCCGCGAAACCATGAGGTGACCAAGCCACGGATTCAACCTGTGACCAGCATAGTTCTTCATGGCCCGCATTTCGGTCGCTGTCCCCAGCGCATCGGAGACACGCTTCGCCGTGCGCTCGTCGTTGGTGGCAAAGCTGACGCGGACATGGCAGTTGTCGAGGATCGAGTTATTGGCGCCATAGGCTTTCTCGATCTGGTTCAGTGATTGCGCGATCAGGAAGCTCTTGATGCCGTAGCCCGCCATGAAGGCGAGCGCGGATTCGAAGAAATCGAGCCGGCCAAGCGCCGGGAACTCGTCGAGCATCATCAGGATGCGGTGACGGCGATCCTTCGCATGCAGATCCTCGGTGAGCCTGCGGCCGATCTGGTTCAGCACCAGGCGGATCAGCGGCTTGGTCCGCGAGATATCGGACGGCGGCACCACGAGGTAGAGCGTCGCGGGTTGGAGATCGGCGATCAGGTCGGCAATCCGCCAGTCGCAGCGGGACGTGACCTCGGCGACGACGGGATCGCGGTAGAGGCCGAGAAACGACATGGCGGTGGAAAGCACGCCCGATCGTTCGTTGTCGGACTTGTTCAGCAGCTCGCGTGCGGTCGAGGCAACGACGGGATGCGGACCGTGTCCGCCGAGATGCGGCGTGGTCATCATCGCTTGCAGCGTCGTCTCGATCGGCCGTTTGGGATCCGAGAGGAACGCGGCAACGCCGGCCAGTGTCTTGTCCACCTCGGCATAGAGGACATGCAGGATCGCCCCGACGAGAAGTGAATGGCTGGTCTTCTCCCAATGGTTCCGCTTGTCGAGTGATCCCTCCGGGTCGACCAGCACATCGGCGACGTTCTGGACGTCACGCACCTCCCACTCGCCGCGGCGAACCTCAAGCAGCGGATTGTACGCCGACGACCTGGCGTTGGTCGGATCGAACAGCAGCACCCGGCCGTGCTTGGCGCGGTAGCCGGCGGTGAGCTGCCAGTTCTCGCCCTTGATGTCGTGGACGATCGCCGAGCCCGGCCAGGTCAAGAGAGACGGCACGACCAGGCCGACGCCTTTGCCGGAACGGGTCGGCGCGAAGCATAGCACATGCTCCGGCCCGTCGTGACGGAGATAATCATGGCCGAGCTGGCCCAGCACGACGCCATCAGCGCCAAGAAGCCCGACTGCCTTCACCTCGCCTGGTTCGGCCCAGCGCGCCGATCCATAAGTGGCGACGTTCTTTGCCTCTCGCGCCCGCCAGACCGACATGCCGATCGCCGCCGCAATCGAGATGAAGTTGCCGGACGCAGCTATGAAGGCGCCCTCGACGAAGACCTGTGGCGCATAGGCGTCGTAGATGTACCACCACCAGAAGAAGACCGGCGGATAGTAGACCGGCATCCCGGCGAGTTCGAACCAGGGCCGGCCGAGCTCGGGCTGGAAGCCGAGCCGCCACGCCGTCCACTGCGTGGCGCCCCAGATCGTGAGCAACACGATCAGGAAGACGACGGTGATCTGGCCCCAGAGGATTTTGGTCGCGGACATGGCGAAGGTCCTTGTCTGTCATTGAACCGTGTGGAAACGACGGAGTTACAAGCCCAGGTCTCGTTTACGACCAAGGGTCCACTCGATGCCGCCACCGCCCTTGGTGACGCCGGCGACGTGCTGGCCGAGCTTCTTTTCGATCTCGCGCGACCAGGGCACGAGCTGGAAGCCGAGGCCGTTGTCGATCATGGCGAAGCGGCCGGAGGCGAGCGTCAGGCGTTGACGATAGATGCCGGCCACATGCTCGCCGGTCGCGGCCTTCATGTGCGGCAATCCCGTCTTGGCTGAGAGGTTTGCACCCACCGCGTCCAGTTCGCGTCGACGCAAGGTGTTCAAGAGATCGCGCTGCATGATGACGCGCTGACCCTGCCGCCGGGCGAGCCCTTCGCCGGCAAGATGCTCGGCTCGGGCCTGCATGGCGTCGCGCGCTTCGCGACCAAACCCGCCCATGGCAAGCGGCATGGGATCGCTCTCGACGAGTCGATGATCGATCCAGGTCGCGCCTGACGCGGTGATCTGCTGGTTGAGGTCGAAATCGCTGCGGTTGGCGAGCACCAACATCGGGCGCGGGTCGTCCGGTCCACCGAAGCGGCGTATCTCGACGATGCCGCCGATCGGCGGCGCATGCTCGAACGCCTCGATGCCCCGGAAGCGAACATGGTGGGCGCGACCATCCGTACCGTCGATCACGGCATAGGCTTCGCCCGTCAGTTCGTTATGAAGCCCCTTGTCGACCAGCCGGCCGATGATCGGTGATCCCGGCTTCTCACCATCGATCACATAGTCGGCGACGCCGCGTGCCTCCCCGCGCTCCGTGAAGGCGCGATGCATGGTCTTGATGATGTCGCCGCGCATGCCGAGGTCGCGGAGATTGCGCTCGGCCTCCAGCCCGACCATCCATTCGCCGGGGCCGGCCGGCGCGGCAAGGCCCATCTTCTCCAGGTGCTGGAGCCGTCCAATCATCAGGCGGCGGATTTCGGGGTCGCCCGCGCCGGGATTTTCGGGGCGCAGGTCGATGGCGCCGGTTTCGTCGGCGGCCATGCGGATCTCGACGTCGAGCCGCGTCCAGCGTTCGGCCGCGATCTCCTTTTCCAGGGCGTTGCGGATCTCGTGCTCGGGCTTTGGACCAAGCTCGATCGAGACCAATTCCTCGGCGCGCGAGCGCAAGCCCTGACTGATGTAGTCTCGCGAGATCACGAGGTCGGCGCCCGTCTGATCGACGCCGCGCACGAGCAGATGAACATGCGGGTTATCCGTGTTCCAGTGATCGACGGCGATCCAATCGAGCCGGGTGCCGAGATCGACTTCCATTTGCCGGGCGAGATCGCGCGTGAAGGCTCTGAGATCGGTCATCTCGGCGGCGTCCTCGGGCGAGACGATGAAACGGAAATGATGCCGATCGTCCTTGCAGCGATCCGCGAAGGCCGCGTCGTCAGTGCGGTCGCTGCCGGCATCGAACATCACCGCCTTCTCACTGTTACGGGTGACACCGTCGCGCTTGAGGTACGAAAGATGGGCGGTCAGCGGCGCAGAACGGAACGAACGGCCCTGATGGCGGACAACGCGCGCCTTCACCACCACGCGCCGCGCCGGACTGAACAGGCGGCTGCGGCTAAAACTGATCCGGCCGCGCCCGAAGGTCGAGCGCCCGTAGCTTGAGGAGCGCTTCCCCGCAGCCGCAAGACTGGAGGTGGGACCGGCCTTCTTCGCCGCGCGCAGCACCTGGTTGATGAAGCTCTTCGGCTTCGGCGCTCGTGTGCCGCGGATGCGGCCAGGCCGGATGCGTAAATCGCTGTCGCCCGCGCTCATGGCAAAGGCTCCACGAACAGGGAATGCCGGGCAGTGCCGAAAACACGGTTGAATTCATTGGCGAAAGCATCCCGCGCGGCACGCGCCCCGACCGACCGGCACGCCCGAACCCAAGCCATTCCAATGGCTTGGGTTCGAGCGGCGAGCCGCTTTTATCTCGCCGTCCCGCAGTCGTGCTTCCCTGCTGCTCTCGCCTTCCCAGCCATTCTATCCCGGAGCACGCCATGGCGCGCCAAGCTGCACATCCCGTCATTACAGGCCTCCCGCACTGGATCGAGCAACAAACAGGCTGCGCGCTTGCGGCACGAGCGCAGGAATATTACGCATTGGATCGCCCGCCGGAACGCGGTCCGATCGACGCTCAGCCGACACACGATCGGCAGCGGTTGCGCGTTCGGGTCGTCCGATGAACAGCGGCGCCTCGGTCCACGACTTCGAATGACCAACTGCGACGGAGATCGGACCGGCAAGTTCACCGCCACTGAACAAAGGAGCAAGTGTTGCCACATAGGCGCGGGTCTCGGTCGGCAATGGACGGCCCGCAAGATATTGTTCGTAGCGGCTTGGTCCCGCATTGTACGCGGCGAGAAGGCCGGGCGAGCCATAGCGGTCGTGCAATTCGCGGAGGTACGCGGCGCCGGCCAGAATGTTGTCGCGCGGATCGTAAGGATTGTTGCCGAGGTGGTAACGCATGCGCAGGTCAGCCCACGTCTCGGGCATAATCTGCATCAACCCCGTCGCGCCTTTCCGCGACCTGGCCCGCGCATCACCGGCACTTTCAACGTTCATGACGGCGCGTATCCAATGCGCCGGTACGGCGAATCGGCGTGAAGCCTCTTCGATGAGATTCGCAAACGACCCGGCAGGCCGTGCGCTCGCCGGATGTCTGGTTGGTGCGTGATCAGCTTGTGCGGCATGAACCAGCACGATCGCAAACGACAACATCATCACGACGGTACAAGCTGCCGTCCCTAAACGACGCAAGCATGCCGCCGTGCTCGCGCCCGTCCAGGGTAAAGCTGCTTCGCGCCGGCCTCGCGGCCGCCCAGGACCGCCGCTGCGCGCGGTGGCTTTGCGGATTTTGGTCGGGACGGAGGAATGGTGCAGCGTCCGGTCGAACAGAGGAATGGCAAATCGAGCAAGGGTAATACGCACACTCACTCCTCCCCAGTCCACACCGGGAACGCGCGGCCGATGACGGCAGATGCCGCGATCGGCCCGAAGTACCGGCCGTCCAGCGAGTCCTTGGACTGCCAGTTCATGAGAAAGAGTTCGTCCTCGCCGACAACACGACAGCCGTGCCAGACCGGTAGTGGCCGGCCGCGGCTGTCTCGCTCGCGCGCCTCACCCATGTCGATCTTATCGACCGAGATTGTGCGCCCGCTTCTGCAAACCGTTTGGCCCGGAAGCGCCAGCACGCGCTTCAACATGGGAATGCCGACTGGCAGATAGCCGTTCAGGTCAAGAAAGGTCGCCAGCGGCTCGGGTGGCTTGATGGCGACGAGTTCGGTGACAGACAGTCTGTCCGCGGGCCGTAAGCGATAGAGGCCAAGCGGTACACTTTCGGAAGCATTCCACACGTAGAGGGGAACCGGCTCCGCGACGACCGGTGCAACGAGAACGGCGATTCCAAAAAGCATGACTGCGAGCGTCGAGAACCGACCATTCATGGCGCGATCCTCTGCCGGTGAAGCCACGCCTGGTGACGCGACTTGGTATAGGTTCGTGGAGCTTCGTTGACGGACAGGCGGTTATGGACGTGATGCCAATAATCGGGTGCAGCGTCCGCGGGATCGATGCCGAGCGCCTCGATCACATCGATCAGTTGCAGCACCCGCTCGACCTTGGGCCAGCCCGACAGCCGCAACAGAATGTCGCCGCCGGGTCTCACATAGGGCACCGTGGCGCAACGCTGGCCGGCCGCAACGGCCCGCAAGATGTCGATCCGCGAGATGACCGTGCCGAAGTCATTCGAGGTCCAGCGGACGAACGCGAAGATGCTGCCGGGCGCAAATGACACAACGCGCCGGCGGCGATCAAGAATCTGCTCTTCGACAATGCGGCCGAAGCGAATCCGGTTCTCGATACGCTTCTCAAGCCACAGAATCTCGACCTGCGTGAGATCGCTCATGAACCTCCTCCATGTTTGAAAAGATGAATCAGGTTGCAGGTCGACGGCGACGATGCGCGTCGGCCATACTTCAGGGATCGCAGACACCGATCGCGTCGGGAGAAACCTGGCAATCGATGTGGGTGCTTGAGCGACAGCAATGCCATCGCCATAAGGCGTTGCGCGGAGCGCACCTGTTGCCGAAGTCGCGTTTTACCGATGCGTTGGTTCTGAATCGGACTCGGGAGCGAGACGCGAACAGTGCTCGCGCTGAGCCCTTGCTGGTTATCCCCAACAGCAATGACCGGGTGGTCCGTTAGAGAAAATCCGAAGGATTTTAGGTTAGGAAAGTTACGGGCGCTGCAAAGCGTTGAGCAACAAGGCCTTAGACCCGATTTCGGTCCCCGATAGCACGAGGACCCAGTCCCTGATGGCACGAGGGTTGCGGTCCCTGATAGCACGAGCTGATTCACAGGCCGTCCTCCGATTGAGGAACGAGCCCGCGCTTGCGCAGCCGCTCGGCGAATGGATCGACCGGGATGGGCGCGAAGATGAGACGCTCGGTGCCGCGGAGGTCACGCTCGATAACGAGCCGATAGCCAGGCAATGTCTGGCGACGGACGATCTCGCGCAGGTCGTAAGCAAAATGCTTGAGCGGCGAGAGGCTACCGGACTTGGCGTGAAGGTAGATAAAGTCAAAGCTCCAGCCGCCCTCCTGGCGACCGCCATGCTTGCGGACCAGCCGATAAAGCCAGCGCTCAAGTCCACCGGTCAGATCGAAATAGGCGGGGTCAATCGTCAGCACGAGCGCGTCGTCCAGGACGCCCACGTAGAACCAATCCGGCAGTATTAGCTCGAGGCCAAATGGTCGCCCATGTGCATCGGCGGTCTCCTTCCACTCGTTAATCCAGGAGAAGCGATGCCGGCGCCGTTCGGTCGGCTGACGGATCGAGGTCAGCACGGTGGTTGATTGTAACCTGTCGAGACCGGCCTTCAGCCGATCATAATCGCGTGCACCGGTGCCGCGGCCAACGAAGGTCAGAATTTCGTAAGGCGTTGCAGCCATCAGGCGCGACGTCTTCAGGCCGGCGTCACGCGCCTCGACTATCTGTGAGGCAGCCCAGATCAGAACGTCCGCGTCCCAGATGGTCGCCATGCCATGTTCCGGCACGGCCTCGACACGAATAGTGATGGTTCCCGCGCGAAAATCGATCGGTACGACACGCTTGGATTTTGCGAGAGAGAAAAACGGATACGCCATCAGATCCTGCGCATCGCGCGGCGCGAGATCGCCGGGCAACGCGCGAAAGAGATCAAGCTGTTCGCGCTCAGATTTATGCCGATGTCTCGTCACGACGCACTCCCCAGCAATCAGCGTCGCTCTTGCCCGGCATATGGGCGCAGCACTGCTGCGTGTTTCTTGGCGGGCAGCACGGTGCCCTTCCCCGGATCGGACGTTGACGTCTTGGCACCGCGATCGGCCCAGGCCTGCAGATCAATGAGCGCATAGACGACTCGGCCTCCAATTTTGCGGTAGGTCGGACCGGTGCCGTAGGTACGGTGTTTTTCCAGCGTGCGGCCGGAGAGACCCAGGAATCGCGCGGCCTCGGGGGTGCGCAGAAAGCGCGGCGGCAAGCCGGCCATAGGATCGGGCATTTGAAGGCTCCGTGATAACACCGCGCGTCAGCGAGGAGCGTTGCGCGTCGGCGGTCACGATGGCGGAGCAAGGCCGCGAAGGGGGATACCGATGATCAGGGGGTGCGTTTGCGATACCCCCGCGAAATCAGCGCTACTTCTGTTTGCGCCTGTAACGCAGCAACTCGCGATAGCCGCCACGCATCAACGCAACGCCGCTCTGGACCAGGCGAATGGTGCGATTGCGGAGATCGTGGGTTTTCCAGGCACGCTCGGGGATGCGCTTCTTGCCGAACAACACTTCGGCGACCGCACGATAGGTACCGCCGTCCATGCGCCCATCGAGCGCACGAACCGCCAGAACCAAACGTTCACGACGCTGAAGAGACAGTTCATGGAATGCCGGACCGGGCGCACGCCCATTGATGGCCCGCCACAGCCGATTGGCGGCGTGCGCGCGAACTTCGAAGGCAGAGTCGAGCGGCAGCACCGCCGTATACGACATGCTCATCGTCGGCGGCTCAGCCAGCCATAGACGATGCTCAGCTCCACGAATGCGCAGAACCGCGTGCCAACCGTCAGACGCTCGGCGTAAATCGCCCGCCGTCAGATCGACGAGAGACTGGCCGACGCCGTCAACATTCGAAGACGATGCAGGCCGACCGATTGGCACCACCGTCGGCAGAGCCTCCGGCGCCCAGAAGATCGTCTGCTCGTGAAAGGACCCTTGCGGGTCATGAGCGAAAGCAGAGGCCCCATCTCCTCCTGAATCCGGCAGTCACATTATGAACGCGCCCTGCCCCGACCATCTCCTCGTAGTCACGCCGATAGTCCGGATTGCGACGAAGGTATTCCCAGGCGATGGCGGTGATTTCGGCATCTTGTACGCGCTTGTACGACTCTGGCGCTCGCCAGTCGAATTCAGGCATTGCTCTGACCCCACGCAACATATCGAAGATTGCGGGGCAATAAATTCGGATCCAAGAGGTTGCAGGAAGTCCCCAATTGAGCATCGCGCGCGATGCTTCAAAGTGATCACTGCACGAAGAGAATTGTTTTTCTCGAAAGAAAGTTCATGTGAATGGCTTTCTCTATTTGGTCGCGCCACCGCGTAAAAAATGACGATAACCATGCTCAGTCATCCATTTGGCGCGGGCCAGATGGCTTTCAAACGCATTGCGCGCACGAACTGGTTCGCTGTCGGGATCAAGATGCAGCACGACCCGCGCGACTTCTCGCCAGTCGGCCCCCTCAGACTCGGCGGCGAGAAGGCGCATATACGTCACAACATGCTGCTCGTCGTAGACCGTCAGCGCCGGATCGGTGGGCGCAACGTCCGCGACGTTAGGATCGAGCGGCGGTGTCTGCATCGTGCTCCTAGCGATAATCCCTAAATTCTTACGGCGATGTCGAGGTTGCGTGCAGCCGCACCTTAGTCGCATTTAAATCTCAGCTGCCAGCCTCATCCGCGAATACACATTATAGGAGATAAACCTCATAGTATGTAAAGACGCAAGTTGCGCGAATGGATATGCGCAAACTTGTGGGCCGAAATTTCGAACGGCTGAGAAGGGAAAAAGGCTTCACCCAGGAGCGTTTCGCTGAGGCCTCCGGCTTCACGCAGCAATATATCAGCGGTCTCGAACGCGGCCGGCGAAATCCGACGGTCGTAACGCTATTCCATCTTTCCAGCACGCTCGGCGTCAGTCACGTCGAGCTCGTTCAGCCCGATGATGAAGCGCGCGACGAACGGCCGAAGACAACCAAGCGAAAGACTTAGAGAAGAAGCTAGGCTGTCGCAGGATGCAGACACAGGCTTCTCTGGGGTAGTGATTCTCCTGTTTTTACCAGACTAAAGTTGGGCTGTGGCCTTCGCGAGCCGGACCGCAGGCCCGGCGAGCCCCGGACGCGGATACGCGTCCGCCGCCGATCCGGAAACCGGATCGGCGGAAAATAGCAAAGCTTAGAGCATCGAGAAGCGCTAGCCGCGCAACCGGGCATCCGGCTGCGCAGCCATTCGCTCATCAGATGACGCGTTCCAGCAGCCGCTTCGCCTTCCCCTCAAGTTCAAGACGCGCGTCTTGGTGCGCCTTGCCACGGGCCAGCGCGGTGATCCCCTGCACAAAATCGAACACGCTTTCCGGCGGACGGCCTTCTTCATGCAACACAGTCTCGATGATTTTCACCGTCTCGGATTTGGAGAACCCGCGCTGGCGCAAGAAGTTCTCCCGATTCTCTCCTGTACGAGCGACGATCCGCTCACGCGCGGCCCTGATACCCGCGATGAACGGCGCGGGCGACGAGTCGGCGAAGCTAGTCAGAGCCGGCGCCGCCTCATGAGCAAACCGCAGCGCGGCAAATTTTGAATGCCGGATGGTGACTTGCTCGAAGTTCTCGACGCCCCAGAGATTGCGGTTCATGCAGACCGCCCGGAGATAAAATGAGGCGATGCCGAGCTTCTTCGATCCGACTTCGCTATTCCAGCAATAGAAGCCGCGAAAATACAAATCCGGCGATCCATCCGGCAGACGTCCGGCCTCGATCGGATGGGTATCATCCACCAGAAACAGGAATACGTCGCGGTCGCTGGCGTAGAGCGTCGTGGTGTCCTTGGTGACATCCACGAAAGGGTTGTGCGTCATCGCAGTCCAATCGAGTACGCCGGGCACCTTCCACCGCGTATCGCCAATGCCGTTACCCGCGATCTTCATCACGGCTGCGACAAGTTCGTGATCCCAGATGCGGCCATAGTCCGGGCCGGTGACCGCGCGAAGCTCGACGCGACCGTCACCTGCTTCCAGTGTTTTCACAAGCTCGGCGCGGTGCGACAGCAAACCGTGTTGCAGATTGATCGCGGCCAGCGGCGCGGGAAGCTGCCGCATATAGGATGACGGTGCACCGACAAGGCTACACAATTGTCCAAAACTCCAATGTGTAGGCGCCACTGGTTCGTCATGTCCCGGTACCATCAGAGCCAGCCGCTCGGCATTGTCCCGGCTCGCATCCACCCTGACCGCGCGGCTTTCCACGGTGCGGGCTTGTGCGTGCTCGGCGCGGCGACGCACCGATTCATAAAGATCAGTCAGGCTGAGAAAGCGCTCGTCATCGGGTCGGGAAAACCATTCTGACGACACGCGGCCAACACGCTCGCCGCGCGACACGTCCACGCGAAAGCCATTGGAAACGGGCTGCTCGTTCTGGGTCAGGGTCACCATGGTCATAGGTCATTCTCCTCATGTAGCTGGGTTAAAGCGCAGCGCTGCGCTGCAACCCTGCCCGTCGGCGAGACCGGGGTAGCAAGGGCAAGGGCGGCTGGAGTGGAGGGGGATCACCCGCCCAAAGGGGTGCGCGGTACGCGCGCGTCTGCACGCGCCTGGTGCTCATCATGTCGTCATGAAAATTCTGCGAGGGCGCGGAAGACCGGGGAGACCGCTCCGGCCGGCACCGAACGGTGCTTTACCCTTGCGCGCGCGAGGGCGGAGCCCTTAGCGATGTTTATGCGGACAAGGAGACCGAAGTTATCCCCCTTCCTTCTGCGCAACGATGGCCTAAGCGCAAAAAAAGCCCCGCCTCCGAAGAGGCGGGGCGCGTCGATCCGTTGGATCAGTCGCCGTTGCGGCGGGACCAGATCAGCGTGAAGCTGTCGTCGCCCTCGCCTTTCACCAACGAGGCGTAGATCGGTGCCGGGAAGCTCGGATCATCGAGCTTGACTGAAAGATATTCGCGATCGGTTTCCCGTGCGGTCTTCTTCCAGGCAGCGCCGAACTCGGTGGCGCCTGTCAGGATACGATAGTCGGGCGCCTTGTCGTTTTCCTTTTCGGTCGCGACGAATGTCGCCTTGACGTTGAGCGTCAGTGTCTTGACCGAGCCGGTGAAGCCGTTGTTCGACGCAGTGAAGGTTCCGATGGTAGCCATGGTGGTCTCCGTTCTATTGTCGGGCCGCGACCATCGCAGCCTCGATGGCGGTCCTTGCCCGGGGAGCGATCGGCCCGCAGCCGTCAGGCCCGCAGCGCAGCGGAGGACGGCGGCAGACGGCTTTTTTGCCTCGCGAGGAATGCCGCCACTTCGCGGCAGGGGAAAAAGCCGGCTTAGCCGTTGCGGGACGGCGATCGAGGCGCAGCCGGCCCTCAGGCCTGATCCGTCCATTCGAGGTTGCGTGTGGAGCGCCGCCCATAAACGGACCGATGGAGACAACCATGAGCGCTGCCACCGCCGCCGCACAAGGACATGACATCACCGGTCGCACAAGCGCTTGCGCTCGCGCATCAACGAAGGTCAAGGCGCGACCCAGCGAAAGACCGCGCATGGTCTCGCATCGCTGCGCGCCGGTTGGTGTGCCCTCAACCCTAGACCCGCGGAGTCCTGCTCGTAATCGCGATGTCAGGAACGATCGACAGGCCATCACGAGCTAATCTCGTTGGTGAAAGGCGAGGCCGTCGATCAACGACAGTCAATATCGCAGTCGCGTCTAGGCATAATCCGCGGCGACGTGCCGTCCTTCGGGCGGGTTCACTGGCGCCGGTATGGAACAGCAGGCAGCTGCGGTTTCGTTTGGCACCGTCCCAGCTAATGAACTCCCGGCTGAGATCTACGCAGCTGGTAAGCAGCCGTTTGGCGCTGGATACCTCGCTTGCTTCCTCACGAGTGAGTGGGTCTCATGGTTTTCGTCAAATGCTCAATGTCACGGACCACTTCTTGAGCGCGCCTTGAGAAAGGCCGTGCAGCGCTAGTCAAGAGCGGGCCGATTGCTCTCGGCCTCGCGCTACAGTTTGGGAGAGATCTCAGCAGAAAGCAGCGAACTTTCTGTCTTTTTCTGCCCGCTTCAGGCTTTAACGAGCGGGCAGCCGCCCTGGTCTTCCGGCCGGAATGCATCGGCCGCTGGGATCGTGCTCACAAGCTTAAAGTAATCCCACGGCCCCTTTGATTCGGCCGGGGTTTTGACCTGCATGACATACATATCGTGAATGACACGACCGTCCTTGCGAATCGCGCCGCGGCCGAAAAGCGGATCGTCCGTCGGCATGTCCTTCATGGCAGCAACGACGGCATCGGCATTCGACGAGTCGGTCTTTCTGACGGCTTTCAGATAGTGGATCAGCGACGAATAGACCCCGGCCTGCACATCGGTCGGCCGGCGGCCATCCTTGGCCATGAAACGATCCGAGAAGGCGCGCGTTCCTGCGTTCATGTCCCAATAGAACGGCTGAGTCAGGTACAGACCTTGCGCCGTTTTGAGTCCGAGCGAATGCACATCGGTCAATTGCAGCAGGAGAGCAACGAGCTTCTGCTTGCCGGCGGTGATGTTGAACTCCGAGGCCTGCTTGATGCTGTTGATGGTGTCGCCGACCGCATTGGCCAGCGCAATGACTTCGGAATTGCTTGCCTGTGCCTGCAGCAGGAACGACGAGAAATCCGACGTGTTGATGGGATGCCGCACAGCGCCAACCACCGTTCCGCCGCTGGCCTTTACGAGCTCCGACGCATCCCGCTCCAACGCGTGACCGAAAGCATAGTCCGCCGTCAGAAAAAACCAGCGCTTGTTGCCTGCTTCCGTGACTGCTTTCGCGGTGCCTCGGGCCAGCGACCAGGTGTCATACGTCCAGTGAATGGTATGCGGCGAGCATTTCGCTCCCGTCAGTTCGGTCGAACCCGGACCCGAACCGATGAACAAGGCATTGGAGTTGCGCGTGACCTCGCTGACGGCCAGCGCGACCGACGACACGGGAACGTCGAAGATGGCGTTGACACCTTCATTCTCGATCCACCGCCGCGCGATGCTGGCTCCGATATCCGGCTTGTTCTGATGATCGGCAAAGACGACCTCTATGGTCCAGCCGGGAAACTGGGACGCGAATTCCTCGGCAGCGAGCTGAGCGGCCGTGACGGAGCCCTTGCCGTTCGCATCGGAGGCGAAGCCGGACATATCCGTCAGCACGCCGACCTTCACCCGCTTGCCACCAGCCTGGGCGAGAACCGAAGACGGCAACGTCATGGCGCCTGCCGCATAAAGAGAACCGATTGCAAACGTCCGTCGTGTGATGTTGGTCATAACGCGTTTCCCCTGTTTTCAGTATGCGATGGGCAGTTTCCCTGCCTTGGTAGAACGTCAGATCAAGCTCAAGCAGATGGACTTGCTTCACTCGAGAAGCGCCGCCGTAACTCGTGCTTGATGATTTTCTGGGACGCTGTCCGAGGAAGCTCGTCGACGAACACGACCTTGCGCGGCTTCTTGTATTTTGCGAGCCCAGCCACACAATGATCGATGACGTCCTGCTCACTCAGGCAGTGGCCTTGCGCCAATACGACGACCGCACATACCACTTCGGTGAATCGAGCATCGGGAATGCCAACAACCGCAGCTTCAACGATCCTGGGATGCTTGAGGAGGAGGTTCTCGATCTCACTCGGATTGATATTCTCGCCGCCGCTGCGGATCATGTCCTTCTTGCGACCGACAATGCGCAACGCCCCGTTCTCGATTGATCCGAGATCGCCTGTCCTGCACCACCCATCGACAAATGTCGTTGCGGTCGCTTCCGGCTTGCGCCAGTAGCCCAGCGCATTCGCGGGTGAACTAGTCCAGATTTCTCCAGCCTGCCCGGCCGGCACCGGCATGCCGTCATCGTCGCGGATCGACAGCTCGGCGAACGGGAAAGCACGGCCAACGGTGCTCGGCGCGTCGTAGCCTTGTCCCGGCCCGCTACAGGCGACAATCGGCGTCCCCTCCGTGAGACCGTAGACCTGCACGATATCCATCCAGCCGAAGCGTTCGCGCATTTGCTCGATCGCGGAAGGCAGCAGCGGATCGCCACCGCTGAAGACGCGCCGGATGCGACTGAGATCGATGTTGTCGATCTCAGTCGCCTGCAACATCTGGTAGATCATGGACGGAAACAACAGAATGTCGGTGACCTGCTGCCTGCTGGCAATCTGCAACGTCTGCCGAATGTCGAAATTCCGGCTCCGCAACACGACAACACGCCCACCAACTGCCAGTGTCGGCAGGGCGTAATTCTCCAGGGCACCGATGTGATACATCGGCCCGGTGACCATCGTCACCGTGCGGGGCGTCAAGCCCCACTCCATGACCTGCATGGCCGTCCACCAGGTCGTGGTCCCGTGGGACCACAGCGCTCCCTTCGGACGCCCCGTCGTCCCGGACGTATACATGAGCATGGCAGGTGTTTCGGGACACGGAAGCGGAAGCGGAAGTTCGCGATCCATACCGGATTCAAGATAGGACCAGGGCATCGCCCAGTCCGGGCTCGGCACTTCGTCACCAAACGCTATAAAGTTGCGGACCGGCAGAGCTGCGCAGCAATGCGCGATCCGATGCAGGATGTCCGTATTCGCGAGCAAAACTGTCGCACCGGAATCGTCGATGGCGTATTCCAGTTCTTCCGCCGCGAGGCGAAAATTCAAACGAACTGCAATGGCGCCGATGCGCGTGATCGCGAAGTAAGCGATCCAGTATTCCGTGCAGTTGTAGAGCAGAATTCCAACCCGGTCGCCCGGTTGGACGTCAAGCTCATGCAGGGCATTGGCATAGCGATTGGCACGCTTTGCCAGATTCTCATAGCTCAGAAAATCTCCGTCATCGAAGGCGATGGCCGCATTTTGCGGCGAGAACCTCGCAGCGTCTCCAAAGCACTGACGGATGAAAAAAGAGATGTCCATAACAGCCAGTCTCGCTCAGCCTGCCAGCGCCCGGCGCTTCGGAAACGGAATTCCTGCGCTATGGGCGGTTGCCCCTCCATCGACGGGAACGATCACCCCCGAAACGTAGGAAGCCTCAGGCGAGGCCAGGAAGGCAATGACTTGCGCGACTTCGTCGGCCGTCGCCATGCGCTGCTGCGGCAGTTGTACCTGTCGGTCCGGGACATATTCTTCGCGCATCCCCTTCATCATGTCCGTGTCCGTCGGACCGGGTGCAACGCAGTTCACACGGATTCCATCACGACTGTAGTCAACGGCCCAGGTTCTTGTGAGAGCGGAGATCGCGCCCTTGCTTGCCGTGTAGGCATCCGCGTGCGGCATCGCGCGGATGGCTGCGACGCTGCTGACAAGAACAATCGCACCGTCCGCGCGGAGACGTGGCCGGAAAGCCCGCACAGCCAGCATCGTCCCGGTGAGATTGACGGAGATCGTCCGATGCCAGGCATCGAGTACGAGTTTTTCGGCCGGACCGTCGTCCGGACGCAGATTGATTCCGGCAGCGGGAACCAGTGCGTCGATCGGACCGATACGTTCCGCGACGGCCATCATCGCTTCGGGATCAGTAACGTCGCACGCGTGACTCGTCACGCCGGGGTTCGTGCTCGGCCGACGATCGATGCCGTGAACCGACCAGCCCCGTGCGTGCAGGAGAGCGGCAGCGGCAGCGCCGATCCCTCCTGCGACCCCTGTAATGACCGCGACCCGCGGAGATTTGCTCATGTTGATCGGCTCCCATTGGCGGGCGTCTTCGCGCCGTCCAGGCGAAATACAGGCAGCGTCACATCGGCTCCGGCGATATCCTGAAAATCGACCTTGACCCGATCGCCGCAACGCGCGGTCTCCGCGTCGGGCCCGATCAGCCGGCTCATGAGCTGTACGCCCTCGTCCAGTCGCACGATGATCAGCACATAGGGCAGGTGTTCGCTGAAGCCTGTCGGTGCGCCGGCACGCTGTACGGTGATGGAATAGATCTCGCCCGTTCCCGCGGAATCCCGCCAGCCGAGATCCTCGCTCAGGCAGAACGGGCAGAACCGCTTTGGATACATGATGAGCCGGTCGCAGGCATTGCAGCACTGCAGAACGAAGCGCTTCTTTCGCGACGCCTCCCAATAGGGAGCGCTCCACGGAGTTGGGACGGGAAGTGCGTGGGCGAACGACATCAGCCGGGCTCCTTGGAAAGAATAGTGACGTGCGAGTCCATCCAGGTGCCGCCGGAGGCCGTTTCAACGGCGTTGACGGCATTCGCGACCTGGCGCTCTCCAGCCTTGCCCATGAGCTGACGAAAGGCTTCGACGAGAACTGCAATGCCGCCGCCTGCCCCGGTGTGTCCCTGGGAGAGCATCCCGCCATTCGTCGTCATCGGCATACGCCCACCGGGGGACGTATGCCCAGCCGCAACGAACGCGCCGGCCCGCTCGCCGCCGCACACGCCGAGCGCATCCATCGCGATGAGGGCAAAGACCGGATAGGAATCGTAGATCTGGGCGAGCTGGATATCCTGCGGGCGAAGGCCCGCCTCTGCATAGGCAGCACGCGCCGCTTCCGGAAACCCCAGCTTCGCCAGATCCGTATCCTGCGAGAGCGTATAGTGTGTCACCAGCGACGAATGCCCGCGCACGAAGACCGGCGTTTTCGTCATCTTCTGCGCATCCTGCGCCGATGCGACGATATAGGCGCTCGCACCATCCGCCAGCACGTTGCAATGCTTGGCTCGCAGCGGGTCGGCAATCATCTTCGATGCCAGCACCTCTTCCACCGTGAGCGGTTGCCGGAACATGGCGTGGGGATTCAACGCCGCCCACTTCCGCAGCGACACGCAGACCGCTGCGAGTTCTTCCTCGGTGGTGCCCGTCTCGTACATATAGCGCTGCGACACCAATGCGCCGACCGCATTCATGTTGTGGCCGTAAGGCGCTTCCCACTCTTCGGAAACGCCGGTGGTGGCGAAGAGATCGATGCCCGCCTGACGCGGCAGTGAACCAACCTTATCGGAGTGGAGGCACAACACGGTACGGGCCGCACCGGTCGAAACCAGAGCTTCGGCGACCGCGAGCATGCTGGAACTGCTGCCGCCGCCGGCCATCACCTGAACGTTCATCTTGGCGCTGCGGAGCATGCCGAGCTCCTCGCAGAGCCGCGAGAACACGAGGTCGACGTTGAAATGCCGGGACGCCAGAGCACCCGTCGGCATCACCACGTCGATATCGCGCGGCGACAGGCCGGCATCGAGAATGGCTTCGCGCGCCGCAATGACTGCCGCTTCGATTTCACTCCGATCGGAAAAACGCCCGGATGGCACTTCGCCAATGCCGACGACCGCGGCCGACGCAGATCTCCTGTGAGTGCTCAATCCTGTTTCCCCCCGGCATTGTCGGTTTGTCGTCGACGATCAATCGCCAACAGGTTGGTGCAAGCCGTAGATGGCCGGCCGGCCTCCCTCAACGTTCAAAAGTCCATTGATTGAGACTTTTTATGTTGGTATCGACATAGATGACGGCCAAGTTGCACGCCGCAAACACCCGAGAGACCGGCATTGGCGCGAAAACGGAAAAGCGAGAGTCTCTCAGCCACAACGGCACGTGCGTCGCCGTCTGCGCGGCAGGTATCCCGCAAACGAAACGGGCCTCCCTCTTCGGCGGATGCCGCCGAGCCACAAGCGTCAACCGACCTCACGCCCTCAGACTATTATCGCCGGCGCGAGAAGGAGCTGCTCGCACTTCAGGAGACGACTCTCGACCTGAACCGGCTGCGCAATACAAGCGAGGTCCTTGGCGCCATCGTCCGCCGCGCCCGCAGCCTCGTGGGCAGCGCAATCTGCTATCTGTCGGCATATGATCCCGAGCGGCGGGACTTCTTCGTTCGCGCCATCGAGGGCGCGGTATCGAGACGCTTCGCCGACATCAGGGTTCCTCGCGACCTTGGTAGCTGCCATCCGATCATCGAAAGCAAGCGTCCCTTCGTCACAGCAAACTATCGGGACGACCCTCGCTTTATTCACGCCACAACGGTGGATACGGCCCTTGAAGGAGAGGGAATCGTATCGATGGCTGCCGTTCCCCTGCTGCTGGACGGACAAGTGCTCGGCATTCTCTATATCGCCGACCGCCACGCACGCGCCTTCGCGCCCGAGGAGGTCGCACTGCTCGTGTCGCTGGGGACACACGCTGCGCTGGCTCTGGAGAATGCCCGGCTGTTTGAGGAGACCCGCACCGCTCTCGAAGCACTGGAAATCAAGACCGCGGAAACTCAAGAAGCGATTGCTGTCCACGAACAACTCATCGCGCTCGTTGCAAGGGGCGGCGGCCTGGACGACGTGGCGCAAATGCTTGCAGCGATCCTTCACGCGGGCGTAGTTGTCCTGGACCACCAATACGAGACGGCATGTCTGGCCGTCGATCCTGCCGGCAATAACGTTGGCGCCAAGCTGGGCCAGGCCCGTAATCGAAGCCAACTGCTTCGCGCTCTGGGTGAGAGCCAGTCGATCGGCCGGTCGGTGTCCGTCACCTTCCAAGGCATTCCACCGAGCATCGCGATGACAATCATCAGCGCAACCCAAATCCTTGGTGCGTTGGTCGTCTGGCGCCAGGCTCCGCTCAGCGATCATGAGATCTCGCACTCTTGAGAGAGGGGCGATCGTTTGCGGCATCGTCCTGTTGTCGCTGGATCGCGCCGCCAAGAGACTCGAGCAAGACGCCGCTGAACTCTTCATCGGATTGCGCAACCGCAACCCGGAAGCGTCTGTCGCCTTGACCCGCCAAATGGAACAGTGGGGCATGGATCCCCGCCAACCTGTAATCATGCTGCTTGTCGATATCGCTGACAGGATGGCGAGCCACGTCCTGCGGGTTATTAAGGGAGCATGTCCAACCCGCAGATTCATTGGCGGCGAATTGGAAGGGCGACTTTTGCTGCTTTGCCCGCCTGCAGATGCACCGCTCGTGGCAACGGCGGCTCAGAAGGCCGTTGAACAGCGGACAGGCTCGCGCATCAATATCCTGCAATCGGCTGAGTTCATGCCATCCACGGAGTTCCGGGATACATTCGCCAAAGCCGGCCGCTGCCTGGACCTGGTGAGAGTCCTCGCACGACAGGGCGCGATATGCACGCAAGACGAATTGACCGTTTATGCCGTCATGTTTGCCGAGCGATCCCGCGAAGAACTCGATGCGTATATCAGGCACACAATCGGCGCTTTGCTGGAGCAAGACAGGAAGCGAAACACAAATCTGACAGAGACCATGTCTTGCTACTTAGACAGCGGCTATAATACCGGCATGGCCGCCAGAACACTCGGGATTCACGAGAATACTCTTCGGCAGCGACTTGATAGCGTCGAGCGACTGCTCGGAAACTGGCGTACAGCCGGCAGATCCTTCGAGGTGCAAACAGCATTAAAGCTGCATATGCTCAGGCTCGGCCTTGCTACCAAATGAGACCTGAAAACAACCGCGTCAGCACAACAAGATGCCCCCAATGACACGGCGCAAAGACCGCATTGCGCCGATTTTGTTGAAAAACTCCCGCGTTGAAGCGTGGCGCCATCGCTGATTCAATCTCGGTATCGGCGGAGGCTGAACCGATGATGGGTCCACAGGAGACTGATCAGGCGGCTCTGTTCTACGAGTTCTCGCTGGAGCGACACGTTCCAGCCTCTCATCTGCTGAGGAACATCGACCGGTTCGTCGAGCTGTCAATCATTCGGAGCGAGCTGGCACCATTCTACAGTTCGACCGGACGGCCATCGATTGATCCCGAGCTGCTCGTCCGGATGCTGCTGGTCGGCTACTGCTACGGCATCCGGTCGGAGCGCCGGCTACGCGCGCGTCTGCACGCGCCTCGCATTCATGTCGTCATGAAAATGCAGCGACGGCGCGGAAGACCGGGGAAACCGCTCCGGCCGGCACCGAACGGTGCTTCACCCTTGCGCGCGCGAGGGCGGAGCCCTTAGCGATCATCCAACAACAACAAGACCGAAGGTCTCCCCCTTCCTTCTGCGCGACGGTGGCCTAAGCGCAAAAAAAGCCCCGCCTCCGAAGAGGCGGGGCGCGTCGATCCGGTTGGATCAGTCGCCGTTACGGCGGGACCAGATCAGCGTGAAGCTGTCGTCGCCCTCGCCTTTCACCAGCGAGGCGTAGATCGGTGCCGGGAAGCTCGGATCGTCGAGCTTGACTGAGAGATATTCGCGATCAGTCTCCCGTGCGGTCTTCTTCCAGGCAGCGCCGAACTCGGTGGCGCCTGTCACGATGCGATAGTCGGGCGCCTTGTCGTTCTCCTTCTCGGTCGCGACGAATGTCGCCTTGACGTTGAGCGTCAGTGTCTTGACCGAGCCGATGAAGCCGTTGTTCGACGCAGTGAAGGTTCCGATGGTAGCCATGGTGGTCTCCGTTCTGTTGTCGGGCCGCGACCATCGCAGCCTCGATGGCGGTCCTTGGCCCGGGGAGCGATCGGCCCGCAGCCGTCAGGCCCGCAGCGCAGCGGAGGACGGCGGCAGACGGCTTTTTTGCCTCGCGAGGAATGCCGCCACTTCGCGGCAGGGGAAAAAAGCCGACGTAGCCGTTGCGGGAAGGCGATCGAGGCGCAGCCGCCCCTCGGGCCCGATCCGTCCATTCGAGGTTGCGTGGGACGCGCCCATAAACGGACTGACGGAGACAACCATGAGCGCTGCCATCGCTGCCGCACAAGGACAGGGCCTCACCGGTCGCACAAGGACCTGCGCCCGCGCGTCAACGAAGGTGAAGGCGTGCCCCGACGAACGATAGCGCATGATTTCGCAGTGCTGTGCGCCAGTTGGCGTGCTCTCAGCCCGAGACCCGTGGGGGCCGGCTCGCGATCGCGATGTCAGGAACAATCGATACGACCATCACGATCTAATTTCGCTGACAAGGGTAAGATCGTCGAACAGTCAGAACCGACATCGCAATCGCGCCAAGGCATGATCCGCGGTGACGTGTCGTCCTTCGGGCGGGTTCACTGGCGCCGACCATAACGCGCCCTTCCCCGCTGGCTTCAGCTTGAAAAGTGTTTCGCTTTCTAGAATGCGCCCGGTCGAGGGCGTGAGTGTCGTGAGATTGGCCGCGCGCCCGACGGCGCACGGCCAAAAAATTTCGCCAGTGGCACGATGACATACCGGGACCGCGTGAGCGCTCCCGGCATGCCGTTTACTCGGCGGCGACGGAATAGGCGTGAGAGTTCGTCTCCGTGACTGCATCCGGCTGTGGGTGCTCGGCAGGCTTTTGCGCGGCTCCCTGCGCTCGCATCAGCGCAGGCAGCCACCCGGCGCCGATCAATAACTGCTCGGCAGCTTCCGCCATGTCCTGCTTCTTCATATCCCCGATCCGGTCAGCGGCCTCGACACTGACGGCTTCGCGCACGGCGGCAAGAATATGCGCCTTGGTGACGCGACCGAGATAGGTCTGCACGGTCGGTGCCCAATGCGCGGCCATGTCGAGTGACACGGCCTCCGCCAGCCTGTTCGCCGTTGCCACCGCACGGGGCCTGCGCTCCGACGGTAGTCTCAGCGCGTTAGCCGTGAGCGCGACGCAATGCGCAAACAACGCCATGCGGCTATCGTGGTCAAGCTCGACGACGAACGTCCACAGGTCGGATACGTCGCGCGGCATCTGCGCCGCCCAACGAGCATGCTGATCTGCCCATGCCTTCCCCGCTTGTGTATCCTCGATACCATCAGCATGTGAGGCTAGTACCGTGCTGACCGGACGGATATCGAGAACGTGGGCGTCCGCCCCGCGATAGAAGATTTGCGCAGTGAGCGCATGGGTCACCGCTACGATGGCGACCGCTGGCTGTTCGCTCAGAGCGAGGCGAAGCCCGAGGGTCCGATGCGCAGTGAGATCGCGGATCAGGATGTCCGACAACGGTGTGTGATCGTCGGCATCCTCATCCTCCGCGCACAAACTGTCACCCTCGGCTTCACCATTCGAGCCGGTTCCGCCGTCATAGACTGCGTCACCGCCCTCTCCTTCGCCGCTTAGGTCCTGCGTTTCCGGCTCCGCTCTCTCGTCTTCGGCCCGCATGAAACCGCGCTCGATGCGTACGGTCCCATCATGATTGAGAATGACAAAAGCTCCGCAACGCGCGATGTCGTCGGGGTCGTAAGCCCGGCGCTTCGCCTCAAGCCGCTCGATTTCAGCTTCAAGCTCGCCAAAACGCGCATCGGCCTCATCAGGCAATTCCTCAACGCTCTCATATTGCTCCTTCAGGCTTTCGAACTCGGCCTGAGCGGCATCCAAGGCGCCCTGATCTTCCGCCGACAGGTCCACCGGTTGCGGATAAGTCCGACGTAGGCCGTGACTGTGGGGATAGTCGAGGTGAACTTGCGTCCATTTCCAGCCCTCCGCTTCCTGCAGAGTGGTCGCTTCGCGTCCGAGCTTCGCCATCACAAGCAGGTCCAGAAGCGCCACGTCCTCGAAATACCCGCCACGGTCCTCGGTGAAGAGATCGCGCAGGATCGTGCCGCCCACCTCGGTATAGGCCTCCGCGCCGACAAAGATCGCGCGGCGATCCGTGGCGGCGACATGGGGTTCGGTGAGCAGGCGACGGATCGTGCTGGCGTCCCGGTTAAAGGACAGTCGCTCATAGGCTGCTTCCTGCCGGGCATGGTCCTCGGTGATTGCAAAGGCCATCAACTGGTCGAGTACCAGATCACCGTCGTGATAGATTTGCATCAGCTTGGGCGACACCGCACCCAAGCGAAGGCGTTGCCGCACCACATGGGGCGTCACGCCAAACCGGGCGGCGATTTCTTCCGCGCCGAACCCGCGTTCTTCCGCCAGCTTCTTGAAGGCCTCGAACTGATCGGCGGGATGCATATTCTCGCGCGTGACGTTTTCATCGAGGCTGATTTCGAAAGCGTCGTTCGCGGTGTCGATGACGCAGCGGATCGGCTCCGTCTTCTTGATCTCCTTGCGTTTGACGCGCAGCAGCTGGGCCAGCCTGCGGCCTTCGCCGATGGTGACGAAATAGAACCCGGTTGCCGCACCTTCTGCGTCCAGCTCCGGTTCGACGACAAGGTTTTGCAGGATGCCTTTCGCGGCGATGCTAGCCGCATAAGCCTCAATCGACGCCTCGCTGTGCGGCGTCTTGCGGGCGTTGTTCGCGGACTTCTTGAGCTTGTTGAGCGGAATGAAAATCTCCGTCCCGCTCTGCGTGACGATTTCAACATTCTTGGCAGACATAGTCGTTCTCCCTTCGGGGGTTGGGGTGCAAGCGCAGCGCTGCGCTGCACCCCTGCCCGTCGGCGAGACCGGGGTAGCAAGGGCAAGGGCGGCCGGGGCGGAGGGGGATCACCCGGCCTGCACAAGCGGATTCCGAGATGGCAACTGTCCCGTCTTGACGACCGCGCGGAAGGTCGGGGAGACCGCCCCGGCCGGTCCCGGATCTTCCGGGACTTCACCCTTGCCCGCGCGAGGGCGGAGCCCTTAGAGATCCCAAACGGAAAAAGGGCGTCTGTGCCGCAGCGAAGCGAAGGCCAGTCGGCAGTCGCGAGACCGGTTAAAAAGGCACCCGCAGGAGGGTCAGCATAGCGCCGCCTTTTGGCGGGACCCGGGATCGAGTGCCTCCGGCGAGCGACACGTTATCGCGCGAGGGATCGAAGCCGAAGGCCGAGACGCAGCTTTGCGGCCCGGTTCACGAGAGCCCGGAGCGGCGACTGCCGCGCGCGCCCAGAACCCTGAGCTCCCGTCGTTGCGAATTGCAGCCTTGTGTTCAGCTGGGACGAACGACGGGATATAAGCAGCCGTCGTATCAGGGAGCTATTTTTGAATGAAGAGCGTGGCCGGCACAGCCTGACGCGCCTGATCAGAGTACTTAAAGCTGGATTCTATTGCTGGTGGCGAACACATAGTTTCGCCGAGAATAGCGGTGGTTAATAGCGAGAGGTCCGGCTAAACGTTTGCGCCGTATAAGATGAGCTTCGAATTTGCAATGGCTGAATGACTGACGATCTTTCTAAAGACTACCACGTAGCGGTGCTGCCGCTATCCACGTTTTGACAGCACCTCTTCAAGCCGAGCGACAAGGATGGCGCGCTTGTTCGGCGACAGCTTGTCGAGATTCTGCTGGCGCCAGCGGACGGCGGGAAGCTCGGCCGCATTTGGTAGTCCCAACAGGCCCCAGTCGGGCTCGCCCCGTTCGAACGAAACGAGAAATTTGCGATGTGCGGCAGGCATATCGCCGACGATAGACTTTATCAGGGCGGCTCTTGCGGAGAGTAGATCGGCAAGCTCCACGGGGTCTCGCGTCATTCCTGAGAAGCCATGCTTAAACGCAGCTTCGATGTTTTTGAGGGTTGGTGCTAGCACCTCGGACATGGGTCGGTCATGGCTTAGCAGGTAAACGATAAAGGCCTGACGTAACGCGTCGCTGATGCCTTCATTCGCCATCAAGTCACGTACGTCGAAAAGATCGCGGGGATGCTGACGGTCCAACGCGGCGACGATCTTCCCGGCGTAGAGGTCTTCAAACGATACGGTACGCGCCTCCGCAAATCCAAATTCCTCTTCGACGGCTGGCTTTACCGCAGCTAATGCGGGTTCGAAGACGCAGCCGCGCAAGACCGGCGTCACTTCAATTTTGATCTGAACGCCCTGGGAACGAACGATCAATTTGACGACGGTATTTTCAGTCTTGGACTCGGTGATTTGCGCATCAGGAACAGCGGCTTTGATCTTGCCGGCAATGCGTTTCATGGCGGCGTCGATGTCGGCAAGGGATTCCGGGCGCGGCGCGACCGGCAAGTAGGTCAGATCAATATCCACCGAGAGGCGCGGAAGGTCGCGAACAAACAGGTTGATCGCCGTCCCACCTTTCAGAGCAAAGCATGCTTCTTCCGTAACGAGGGGAAGAACGCGGATCAGCAAGGCGACTTGCCGTTTGTAGACGTCAGCGAACGCCATTCAGATCCCCAGGAACGGTTATGTGGTAGGTCGGGTCAAGCACCCCGCCTTTAACAAGCATACGCTTGCCGCTGCCGAGATCGATATCTTCTTTCTTCAGGCGCTTGAGCCACGCGTGCTTGTGACGATCGGAAAAATAGAAGAAGAGGCGCTTGACCTTAACGCTAGCGCAATCCTTCAATAATTTTTGCAAACGATCGGGGCGCAGATTGGCGAGTCCACCGAACAGGGCATCGACCTGTTCAAAGGTCTCGCGGTTGGGTAACTCGTCGAGCAGTTCGAATATCGCGCGCTCCGGCGTGGACAGCGTCAAGGGCCAGTCCCACTGGCCCCAGGTCAATTCGGTTATGTCGCCGCCACGGAAGCTCGTCACATCGAGAGCCTCACCTTTGTCGATATTCCATTTGACGCTGTTGACGCCCTTGGTAACCGGTTCGTTTTTGAAGAGCCGTCGGTCATTGTGATAAACAAATTTGACTTGGAGCGGCAGTTTCTGAACCCATCCCGGCGGTGGTTTCGGACCGTAAAGATGTACGACGGTGGTCGATTGCGAAAGGTAGTGGGCGTAGCCCTGTAATTCGAGGGCGGTACGTCCGCCAACTA
Organism: Tardiphaga sp. 709; assembly: GCF_032401055.1. Classification (NCBI taxonomy): domain Bacteria; kingdom Pseudomonadati; phylum Pseudomonadota; class Alphaproteobacteria; order Hyphomicrobiales; family Nitrobacteraceae; genus Tardiphaga; species Tardiphaga sp. 709. The sequence continues at coordinate 2,426,486 of NZ_CP135529.1, forward strand.
TGAGCGGCGAATAATTGAGGATGGTCTGAAGCGATATGACGACCTGCTGCCAGCTCAAGACGCCGCGGGGCCGGCGAAACACACTGCGTGTGGGTTGTTCAAGCCAGCCCGATTTCACATACTGATGTTGGAGTTGAGTTGAATAGCCTTGGGCATTTAGCCAAGCGGCATCTACCAGCATTCCCTCGGGAAGTTTGCTAGCAAGCTGGTTTATAAGTCCTCTTTTTTCTCTGCTCATAATTTATAATATGGCACATTCCCAAACCGAACGCCAGTTTGAAAATATCCGTTCAAATCAATTAGATATAGAGTAATTCATTAAAATCCAAACTCCTTCAGGCGGGGTGATATCCCGCGCCGTTAGGGGTTCGCTGAGGTTCGGCGCTTCATATCGGACAAATAAAGAACGCAATAAACCCTGTCCCAACCCGCCCGCAGCTACGGGTAACGGCGGAATTCCAGCCGATCCTGGAGATCGTCGAGATAGGGAAGACCTCGCCGGAAGGGCTCGTCGAAGCTGATCCCAGGCGGATCGGAACCACGATGTACGTCGGCGGGAATACGCTGCAGAAGAACGGCGTGAGCACGCCAACCGATGGCGACTGGTATCTGCCTCCAGTCTGATCAATCCTCCGCCGGCTGCTCCTGCTGGTCCTCTCTATCAGCCGGGCGTTCCGCTGTATGAGAATTATGCACAGGTGCTGCTCGGCATGAACGAGCTGCCGACCGTGCAGCAGCGCGTCGGCAATCGCTATTGGGGCGGCAGCGATGCCATGGCGCGCGCGGGCGTCGCCGCGGCGCCAGGCGAGGCGTCGCCGACGCCCACGGCGTTCTGGGGCCGCATCGAAGGCGGCCAATCCGATTTGCAGCCCTCCACCACGACAGGCTCCACCTACAAGGCCGACCAGTTGAAAGTGCAGGCAGGCCTCGACGGTCTCCTGATGGAGAACGAGCGCGGCCGGCTGATCGTCGGTCTCACCGGGCAATTATGGCCTGACAACCGCCAATGTCGCGTCGTTCTTCGGCAACGGCCGGATCCGCGTCGAAGGTTCGGGTGTCGGCGGCACGCTGACCTGGTTCGGCGACAACGGCTTCTATGTCGACGGCCAGGCGCAGTCGATGTTCTACCGCAGCGATCTGTCTTCCGTGCTGGCCGGCAGCCTGACCCACGGCAATGAAGGGGTGGGCTATGCCTTCAGCGTTGAAACCGGCAAGCGGTTCTTTGTCGGCAACGGCTGGTCACTGACGCCGCAGGCGCAATTGTCCTATTCGAAGGCCGAGTTCGATGGCTTCACCGATCGGTTCGGCGCCTCGGTGCCGCTGCGCGATGGCGACAGCCTGCTCGGCCGCGCCGGACTTGCCCTCAACCACCAGAAGACCTGGAACGACGGCGCAGGCATCGTGCGCTCTGATATCTATGGCATCGGCAATCTGCGCTACGAGTTCCTCAATGGCACCAATGTCGACGTCGCCGGCACCGGCTTCGCCAGCGCGCAAGACCGGCTGTGGGGCAGCATCGGCGGCGGCGGCACCTATAGCTGGGCCAACGGCCGCTACGCTGTCTTCGGCGAGGTCTCCTATAGCGCGAGCCTTGAGGACGCCGCGGCGAACCGCAGCTACAAGGGCACTGGCGGCTTCCGCGCCACTTGGTGAACGGGCGCGCCGTCCACGTAACTTATGCCTGGACACTAGCTTTCTCTCGGATCGTTGGATCCAGCTCGCAGGGTCGCCTTGAACCGGAATGCTTTTGCGAAAATCGCTTTCAATTCATGAGCATCGTCCTGGGGACTGGAGTTCCTGTGTTCGTCGTCAGCAACCCGTGAAGGCGATGCCGCACCGTCAACGACCGGGGGGTCGGCACCGGATCCAGGCGACCTTCAGATAAGGCGATCGCCAACCCGGAACGCATTTGCCTTGCGGACCTTCTCACTTATCCTCGCCACGTCCCGCACATAGATCGTATTGAACTTATCCATGCCCGTTGTCGGTGCGAGTACGCGCGTAAATCCATCGTATTTCGCTGTGACAAAACCGTTGCTGAGAATCGTGTTGTGCATTGCGCGATCGTCGAGGCCGTAGTCGGAGGCGAGGCCCAGCGTTTCAGCAATGATGATTTCAAGCTTGGGATCAGCGAGAAGCCGTTTGGCTCCTGCGATGACTGCAGGCTCAAATCCCTCCACATCGATAACCAGCATGTTCGGAGTCGCCGGAAACACCTCATCAAGAGCCCGGACGGGAATCGACAAGCCTGAGCCATCCAGGACGATCCGGTCGTTTCCCCCGCGATCTGTGGAGAAATTCAGATCGGAAGCTTCCTTCCCCGCCCCCATGTTGAGCGTGGTCACCAGGCTCGACACCTCATTGATCGCTACATTGTCGCGCAGAGCTTTGAATGTTGAGGGCACCGGTTCCATGGCGATCACGCGTGCTTTTACTACGCTGCTTGCCGCAATAGAAAGTGCGCCGATGTTGGCGCCGACGTCCCCTAACAGATCGCCTTCCCTGAGGAAGTGAAGCGCGAGCGAGACCTCTTCGACCTCGGGTAAACCGAAGTAATAGTTCACCGCAGCGCCCGGCATCTGTTTGGATATAATAAGCCGGGAATCTCCGACGAAGGGTAAAACGATGGGATGTTGAATGGCGCGGCTGGCAAGCTGCCACCGCATGAACCTTATGAACGTTCGGCGTTTATTCTGCCGCGCGAGCGGATGACGGTTTGCGAAGCGCGACAGATGGTAAAGATCGGCTAAATTTCCCATAGCAGCATGCCTTTTTAGGTCGCCCGACGCCGAACATGGAGAGCAGGCCATTGACGGAGCAATGGCGGCGACGGCCAACCGCTCGGAAGCCACCAAACCGGAAACATTTGCAAATTTAACCTAATGGTTCGCAGCACTGCTCAGCCGCCACGATGGACCGAACAGCTATTATCGGTACTTGTCTACAGCAATCGCGGCGAGTTCAGATTAACGTAAATGCCTACTGGGAATGGCGGTTAATAGCGACACCGGGCCGCTTTGAGCGAGCGTCACGATAGTGCGCGATCATTTCGGGAAATTGCCGTGAGCGGGCTTCAGTTCGCCGGCGCCCTGTGGTCAGGGCTCAGCGACCGGAACTCTCCGCAGGCTGTCCCGGCGATCCGCCAAAGTGTTCCTTGAAGGCCGAGAGCGGGCGCTCAATAGCAAAATACGAGAGAATAGAAAGTGCAAGAGTGATGGCGAAGGCTAGCACCACCTGCATCAGCGACGCTCTACTGCCACTTAGTGCACCGTCGTTAAGACCCAAATAGAACAGCACGGGAAGATGGACAACGTACATTGCGTAGGAGATATAGCCGAAGCCACGCAAGACCGGTGTCGACAGGACCGCGGTAAGCTTACGCTTCATAATACCATCATCAAAAATCATCGTACTGACAAAGGATACACTGATCATCGCGTAGGCCGCCAGGGCCACGGTCCAATACGCCGCCTGGGACGTGATGATGCCAGTGTCCCGGCCTATTCGATTGACGATCAGCAGCAAGATCGCGACAGCCAGCAACAGCACGCAATGCAGTCCATGCAGCGAGCGTTTTTCAAACTCGCGAACCGCCAACCAACCGCCAAGCGATAGTGACAGCATGCGCGTAAAGATCGACATATAAACGAGATCACCGGACAAAACATTATCCCGGCTGCCATAAATTGCAGCGATCACGAGGCCGCTGACGATTGCAAGAGCCGGAATCACACGCCCCGTAACAACGCTCAACAGGCGCTGCGGCACCAACAGGACCAACAGCGGCCAGAAGAAATAAAACTGCTCCTCGACGGAGAGCGACCAGGTTTGCTCGAGCGGATGCGGCGCAGGATGAAACGGGTGGTAGAAATTGAACGTGTAGGTCAGCAGACTGAGCGTATCCCACGCCCCAAAATGAAAAACGAAGTAGCAAGAGACCACGGCAATATAATAGACCGGGAAGATTCGCAGTGCGCGGCGAGCATAAAAATTAGAGAACGAAATGCGGCCGGTCTTGGCGCGTTCCCGCAGCAACAGCCGGGTAATGAAGAAGCCGCTGATGGCGAAGAAAATGTCCAGCGCGACATAACCCGTCCGCGGCGCCTGATTGATCTTCCAGGCGATGTTATATAGCTCACTGTCAACCACTTGCGGCAAGTGGCTGAAGACGACAACTAGCACGGCGACGCCACGAAAGCCGTCAAACGCCGGAAATTTTGCCAGCCGTTGAGAGCTGACCTCTGGGTCAGACATAATGGCCCTCCTCCACAAGATCGATAGGGTTAAGCTTCATCCGATCGCACGTAGATAAACGAAATGAACACGTTTCCATGAGGCTCCTCGAGTCCGAGGACACTGCAAAGCAGTCGAGAAACGTTAGCGGCGCAAGAGAGATCTCAAGGGAAACTTGGAAGCCTGACGGTGCTGTTCGCGGGATGGCGGTGACGAAGGCGCCGCGAGCACGTCGCACAGGGCGCTCGTTAGTCGCGCGCGCGCCGCCGAGTGGGTGAAATCGTGGTCGGCATCAGGGATTATCGAAACCGAAGCCTTCGGATAGCGGCGTAGCCGCGCGCCTCTTCTTCCCATATACGTGCGGAATTCGCCCAGCGAGTGATCTCCTTCCGAAAATAACATCGCTAGACGAACGCCGCGACTTTCGAGAATTTGGAAACGGCGATGACCCTCGCTGTAGAGCTTCTGGCCGGTCCGGCCCGGGATGTGGCTGGCTATCAATGAGACAGTTCGAACAAGGCGTTTTGAGAAAAAGATAACCGGAGCTTTGATGCGCAAATTGCCTGACAGCAGTCGTCTCAAGCTTCGCTTGCTAAACAACATCGCAACGGACCCGCCAATGGTTCGATGGGCCGATAACAAGGCTTCAGCGACGGTTTCCCGTGGGTCCCAGACAAAACGCATGATATTGATGGCGACGACATTGCGAACGCGCACATCTTGCACCGCTGCCTGGAATGCGGCGTAAGCACCACTGCAGCGTCCTACCAAGGCGATCGGGCCGGCATCGAGCTTCTCTACATAGTCGATCGCGTGACGCAGGTCAGCAGTTTGCTCTTCCGAATAAAGTACTTCGGCCGGCGCGCCTGCCGACGCCGCACTGTCGCCTATACCGCCGGCGTCGATTCTCAACGAAGCGATCCCGTGCTCCGCGAGGGCGCGAGCCTGTTCTACTGCCGCGCGACCCCAGCCGATGTGATAGTCGCGCCCCGAATTGGCGAGCACTGCGATAGCTGAAGGCCTTCGACCGAGCGGCCGACACAGGACTCCGAAGAGCCGCTCGTCTGGCCCAAACCGAACCGGTAACTCCTCATAGTGAGGTCCGACGATTGGCCGCGCGGGCCCTGTCACTTTGGCGGAACAGTTGGCGCCCGCGATTGGAAAATGCCCGAGATCGTCGATCCATGACACGATTCGTGTCAGCGTGCCGAGCTGTGGACCAGCCAAACTTGGATTTTGCAGGATATTTTCATACCCCTCGTAGTCGATGGACGAAACTTCGGCTCCGAGCGTCTTCAGGTGGTTGCCGATTGAGCTGTCACGGGACATCGGACTGCGCTCAACCAAAAGAACCCGTGCGGCGGGAGGCTCAGTTGTCCGAGTAAGATCGATAGTTTTGATGGCTGCGGCGCGGCTGCTTGCCAGTGCAATACCAGCGACGCTGTAGCCGTTGTCGGATGGGTCGGGCCCGATACCCATCCGGTCGGTCAGCATGCGCGACCAGGCCTGAAGTTCACGAAGATAGGCGCGCCCTTTGACGACCGGCGCCATCAGGACCGTCGCTGCGACGTCGGGTAATTCGGTTCCGAGTTGGGCGGCCAGACTGGCGCCAAGGCCTTGTCCGACCAGAACGAGTTCGATGCCGGGATTGTATTCCCGCAAGAATGCAACGCACTGACGGGCAGCAACAAACCAGTCAGAGATGCCTTCGGGGTCGGCAGCGAGATCGATTGCATCTGCCGTGCCGGGATAATCGAATCTGAGGCATGCATGACCTGCCGCGGCAATGTACTCGGCCAAAGCACTCCATGTGGCTCGGGTACACAATTCCTCATATCCGATCGGTGCGAGCAACAGCACCGCCTTGCGTCCGCATCGGTCAATGCAGCCCGCGTGATAAAAGCCGCCGAAAGTATCAAACGTTACAGGTGCGCCATATCGGAATGTCATGATCTTGAAACTATTACAGTTTTCTGTTCGTTAGCCGAATGGCGCCAGCAAATGGATATTTTCGCTGCTAAGCAGTCGCCCTTGCCGGATGCCAATTTCTTAACTCAGGGGCGACGAAGGTGTCATTCGATATCGCGTTCCATCATTAACGTGTACTCGGCGCGGTACGTTGCCGCCGATAGTTAGCTATTTGCTAATCATGGTTCGTTATCTCGCGCGATCGACTTGAACCCGCTGATCCTGATATCGACGCCGTTGCTCGAAAGCACCCGACTAATAGTTGCGACCGCAGCAACCGGCGCCAGGATTAACGAAAGCGTCCATTTTGCGTGATTATATCTTCATTCCGTTAAGCTTGACGCCGGAACGGTCTTTTGCATTTGAGGCTTATTACGATCCTCTCCACCTTTGATTGATATCTTGTCCATATCACTGTGAGCCGCTCGCATCCCCTGGCGAAGCGATGGACTTTTTGTAGCGTTGGAGAAACTTCATGCGTGACCGTGTCCGCACCATTGTCGGATCGCTGAACCTACTTCCCGTTCCAGTCGATGGCTTATCCGACCAGGACAATCTGTTCGATGCGGGCATGACATCGTTCGGTTCAGTTCAGCTGATGATGGCCATCGAGGAAGAATTCGATATCGAATTTCCAAACAGTCTGCTGACTCGCAAAACATTTGCGACGCTTGGTGGGTTGATTGCTGCTGTCGAACAGCTCGTCTCTGAGAAAGTCTAGGGTCATGATCCCGAACGCGGTGAAGCAAGGCATTGACGTGCCCGAAGCCGTGTCCTGGCGTGACGCGATGCGGCGGGTTGCCATCGAGGTTGCTTCGCCAAATGCCGCTCTTGCGGACCTAACCGCGACGTTTCCAGCGCAGACATTCGAAGCTCTTCGTCGTAACGAGATGCTCGGCTTGATGGTACCTAGAAGCCTTGGTGGCCAGGAATTGGAATTGCGCAAGATTGCCAATCTTTGCGCGATTCTCGCGGGCGCGTGCGGCGCCAGCGGCATGATTTACGCCATGCATCAGATCAAGCTATCGAGCCTGGTCGCCCATGGGATGCAAACCGAATATCATCGCGCGCTCATGCGCGATGTAGCTGTCAAGCAGCTACTGATCGCGTCGTCGACCACGGAGGCTGGCATCGGCGGCGATCTGCGGATATCGAATTGCGCGATCGAGACGACGGGTGATCGGGTTTCGCTGACAAAGCAGGCAAGTGTCCTGTCTTATGCCGCGGAAGCCGATATCATCCTGGCGACCGCGCGGCGCGGTCCGGCGTCGATCGGGTCCGATCAGGTCCTGATCGCGCTGCGGCGTGGCGACTATCAACTTCAGCGCACCGCTGAGTGGAATACGCTCGGCATGCGCGCCACCTGCTCCGAGGGTTTCCTGCTGACGGCAACGGCCGGAGCCGATCAGATCTTTCCGAAGCCGTTCCACGAGATCGCAGTGCAGTCCATGCTGGCCACCGCACATGTGCTGTGGGCGAGCGTCTGGTTCGGGATCGCGACCGATGCTTTGTCGCGTGCGCGCGCCTCGGTTCGAGCAACGGCGCGGCGCGTGCCGTCCGATTTCGCGGGGCCGCTCCCAGGCGCGGCTCGACTGGCCGAGGCCACCGCCAAATTGCAGACGTTCAAGTCCACGCTCGTCGCCCATATTGAGCGGTTCGAGACTGCGAAGCGCAACGAAGACGATCTCAGCTCGATCAATTTCGCGATCGAAATGAACAATCTCAAGGTCATGGCTTCGACCATGGCCGTCGACATCGTACGTGAAGCGCTGATGGTGACGGGCATCGCCGGCTATCGCAACGACGGTCCATTCTCGGTCGGCCGCCATCTCAGGGATGTGCTGTCGGCGCCGCTGATGGTGGCTAACGATCGCATCCTCGCCAACACCGCTGGCCTCGTGGTCGCGAGCCGATTTGACTCAGATCTGGAGTGATAGCGATGAACGCGCCTGTTAAAGCCGTGCAAAGTCCGGAAGCATTTCTCGACGCCCTGTTCGACGAGTCGATCCTGATCAGGACCGGCGTCGACGGGCTCTATGGCCGCGCCGGTGTGTTCGAAGAGGTCATCGACGGGTTCGAAGCCGCGGTGACGAAAATAGCCGTCGGCGATCAGGCGACGCGGATTCATTTTCCGCCAGGCATGCCGCGCAAGAATCTTGTGAAAGCCGGTTACCTGAAGAGCTTTCCGCAATTGGCCGGCTGCGTCCACTCTTTCATGGGCGATAACGCCGACCATGCCAAGCTCGTCGGCATGATCGAGCGGGGCGAAGACTGGACCGAGATGCAGGATGCGACGGAAGTCGCGCTGACGCCGGCTGCCTGCTACCCGCTTTATCCTACTGTCGCGGCGGAAGGTCCGGTGCCGGAGGGCGGTCGGCTGTTCGATCTCAAGTCATACTGCTTCCGCCATGAGCCCTCGAAGGATCCGGCGCGGATGCAGCTGTTCCGGATGCGCGAATTCGTCCGCATCGGCACGGCCGACGAAGTGACATCTTTCCGGGCCACTTGGCTCGAGCGCGGCGAAAAGCTTATCGCTTCGTTGGGCCTGCCTTGCGTTATCGATGTGGCCAACGATCCGTTCTTCGGGCGCACTGGCCGCGTCATGGCGTCGAGTCAGCGCGACCAAGGTCTGAAATTTGAGTTGCTAATCCCAGTCGCGAGCGATGAAGATCCGACGGCGTGTCTGTCGTTCAACTATCACCAGAACCATTTCGGCAGCCTGTGGGGCATGCACTTCGCGGACGGCGAGGTCGCGCACTCCGCCTGTGTCGGCTTCGGCCTGGAGCGGACGGCGCTGGCGCTGTTCCGTCACCACGGCACCAAGGTCGACGCGTGGCCCGCGGATGTCCGCCGCGTGCTGTGGGGCTAGGCCTTGCAAACCGCCTGCGCCATCGATGGACTGGATCCCGCAACCTATGTTCGTCACGGGCTGCATGATCCCGCGCGCAACTGGCCTGAGACGAACTGCTACGTCGATCTGCTGATCGAAGTACTGGCCCGACGCGGGCATGATCCCCGGGCGGCGCTGGCTTTCACGGTCGCGCAGGATTACGAGGGCGACCAGTTCACGTTTTTCAAGATTCCGGCCGCCGATCTCGCGCTGCTGTACGGCGTCGAGATTCTGGAGCTCGCGATCTTCGATCAGCTGGAAGATCACGCGCGCGTGCAGTTGACGCGGGGCCGTCTGCCGCTGATCGAGGTCGATTCTTACTACCTGCCGGATACCCGCGGCATCACCTATCGTCACAGTCACAGCAAAACGACCATCGGCGTCAACGTCCTGGATTCGGTCGACCGCCGGCTCGATTACTTTCACAATGGCGGATACTTCCGTCTCGAAGGCGAAGACTTCGAGGCGCTGTTGCGGCCTGTGCGTGACAACGGCCTGCCGCTTTTCCCTTACGTCGAATTCATCAAGTTCGGTCCGGCGTCTTCTGCCCATAAGCAGATCGAGATGTCTCGCACGTTGCTGGCGCAACACCTGCGTCGCCGTCCGGCGCGGAATCCATTTACCGCATGGGGCGACGTGATCGGTGCCGACATCGGCCGGCTGATTGGACGGCCTCCCGAGTGGTTTCACACCTACGCCTTCAGTACATTACGTCAGGCCGGTGCGAATTTCGAACTGCTCGCGACCTATCTGGCGTGGTTACAGGAGCACGGTGACCCGGCGCTGGAGCGCGCCAGGCTGGCCGCGGAGGCGATCGCCGGCGGCACCAAGATCTTGCAGTTTCAATTCGCCCGCGCCTCGGCCCGCGGCAAGGTTCCGGATGTGGCGGATGCCGTCCGCCAGCTCGCAAGTAATTACGATATCGCCCTCGACAGCCTCATGAACGGTTTCGTCGCTCGCGGTGCCGCGGCATGATCTCCCTGTGACTTGATCGGCCTATTGATTGCCATGACCGACATCCGCGCCATGACGGGACGCAAGGTGCAGCCGCTCGACAGCGGCTGGGAATTGGCGCTGTCGCCGCCTCAAGCATGGCAAGAGCCCGGCGGGTTGGGTGAAGCCATCTGGTTGCCCGCGATCATCCCTGGCACGGCCGCCGGCGCGCTGCGGACCCTCGGGCAATGGAGTTTCGATGACCCTCAGCCGCTGCACAACAAGGACGTCTGGTACCGGGTCCAAATCAGTGGACGCGGCAAGCGCAAGCTGCGGTTCGAGGGGCTCGCGACATTCGCCGAGGTTTTCCTCGATGGCAGGCTCATCCTGACCGGGAGCTCGATGTTCGAGCCGTATGAGGCCGAGATTGTGCTCGGCGGCGAGCATTGGATGCATATCGCCTTCAGGAGCCTCCGCGGCGTGCTGGCAGGAACGAAAGGCCCTCGGCCACGCTGGAAGACGATGATGATCGAGGAGCCACGGCTGCGGTTCCTGCGCACCACGCTGATCGGGCACATGCCCGGATGGTGCCCGCCCGTCGATGTGGCCGGCCCATACCGGTCTGTGCTGCTGATCGAAGAGGGAATTGTTCGCGCCGACAATGTCGATCTGCGCAGCCGGCTCGACGACACCGAAGGCGTTCTGACGCTCGCGCTCGATCTGTCGGGAGTGCCGGAAGGCGTGACGCCGGTCCTGCACTGCGCTGGGGCGGAGGTGCAGCTGAGACCGCTCGACATCGAAGCGCCGCCCGCCGGTGCGGCGCGCTGGCAGGGCACACTGCGGATCCCCGATGTGGAGCTGTGGTGGCCTCACACCCATGGTAGCCCGACGCTCCATGCGGTGACCATCGACATCGGTACCGTCCGGATCGATTTGGGAGAGGTTGGATTTCGCCGGATCGCGGTCGACCGCGGGCCGGACGGAAACGGCTTCGCCCTGCATGTCAACGGCGTCCGCATTTTCTGCCGCGGCGCATGTTGGACGCCGATCGACGTGGTGAGCCTGCAGGCATCTGACGCCGATTACGCGCGGGACCTTGGCCTGGTGCAAAGTGCTGGCCTCAACATGGTCCGTCTCAGCGGGACCATGGTCTATGAGACCCCAAGTTTCCACCGCCTCTGCGACAGGCTCGGCATCATGGTCTGGCAGGACGTCATGATGGCCAATTTTGATTACCCGTCGGATGTGGCCTTTGCTGAAGTCATCCGCAGCGAAATCACGACGGTCGCTCGCCGGTTGAGCGCGTCGCCGTCACTGGTCGTGATGTGCGGTGGCAGTGAGGTTGGTCAGCAGGCTGCGATGATGGGCCTGCCGCGCCAGATGCGCGACGTACCGCTGGCGGAAACCGTCATTCCCGAAGTTTTGGCGGGCTGGTGTGACGTCGCCTATGTGCCGGGTTCGCCGTCCGGCGGCGTGCTGCCCTTCGTGGCTGAAGCGGGCCCGTCGCATTATTACGGCGTTGGCGCATATTTGCGGCCCCTCGACGATGCGCGCCGCGCCAATGTCCGCTTCGCCTCCGAGTGTCTCGCTTTCGCCAACCTGCCGGACGATCGTCACTTCGCTGACCATCGGCTCGATCCTGCCAGCAATCCGGAACGCTGGCTCGCCGGCGTCCCGCGAGATGGCGGTGCATCTTGGGATTTCGACGATGTGCGCGAGCATTATCTTCAGGCGCTGTGGAACGAAGACGGCCGCAGCCTGCGCCCCAGCGAACCCGGGCGCTGGCGCCAGCTATCGCGCGCGATCACAGCCGAGGTCATCGAACGGACGATCGACGAATGGCGCCGCCCGGCCTCCACCACCGCTGGCGCGCTGATATGGCTGTGGCGCGACCTGCAGCCCGGCGCAGGCTGGGGCCTGCTGGATTGCTACGGCCGTCCGAAATCGGCCTTCTACGCACTGCGCCGCGCCGCGCTGCCGCTTCGCTTGTCGATCACTGACGAAGGCACCAACGGGCTCTACCTGCATCTCGTTAACGACACGCCGCGGGCCGCCGCAGGCAAACTGACCTTGCGTTGCCTGAGAGACGGCAAGACGCCGGTGATCGAAGCGGTGCGCAATGTGACCATCGCACCGCATGCCGGGCTTTCAATTGGAGCGTTCGAGATGCTCGACCGGTTCTTCGACGCCGGTCACTGCTATCGCTTTGGGCCAGCGGCGCATGACACTGTACATGCGACGTTCGCAGCCGAGGACTCCGATCAACCTCAAGAAGCCTTTCATTTTCTTTGCCCCCCGACGTCGGCGGTTGACCAGACGATTGGCGCGGTGCTTGGTGAAGACGACGCCGGTTTCTTTCTCGACCTGCAAGCCGTCACGGCGACGCGTTTTGTTGAAATCGCGGACAACAAATTCCTTCCCGACGACAATTATTTTCACATAGCATTTGGGCACCGCAAGATCGTGCGTCTGGCACCGCCCCGACATTCGTCCGATAATTTGCGCCCATTGGGACGAATCTCTGCGCTCACTCTGAGTGGCGACGTCAAATACTGACGCGAGGCAGCCCTAACGTCAAAGCGTTCACGACAGTCCTGGGTGAGGTAGTTCAGTCGCCGACGCCGTGTGACGCTTTGATCGTGGAGTAGGTTGAGCTTCTCGAAGCTCGCGCCGCTTACCTGCTTCAGGTCTTCGACCAAATCGCGCACGAAACGCCAAAATAGCTCGTCAATCACCGTTCTCACTCAGCATGAGGTCTGGCGAACAGTATAGGTATTCAGGATTGCCGCGCGATAGCCGAAAGGCGGCGGCGACCGATTAAAGCGGCGTTGTCTAGCTAGTACGGTAGGCTCGACGGCTAGGATGCTGACGACGATCGGGATCGTCGGACCTTCGCGGTCGACAGAGCGGTTCCGGGCCTGCGGAGGTCATCCAGGTAATCCGCGTACCACTGCATCATCGGGACGCGTTCTTCCCAATATTCGGCACCATTATAGGCACCCCGAACCTCGTCTTCCTCTTGGTGCGCTAGCTGACGTTCGATAGCATCGCTATCCCAACGGCGCCTGCCATCCGAGCGGCGGCTTTCGTTCAGCAGTGTCGACGCCGTCGACCGGAAGCCATGCGCGGTCACTTGCGCTTTCGTGTACCCAAGCCGGCGAAGCGCAGCGTTTAGCGTCCCATCGGAAATCGGACGATGCCACGAGCGGATCTGCGGAAACAAATAGGGCGACGTGCCTGTGACTTCGCGAAGGTCATTGATGATCGCAATCGCCTGTCGAGACAGCGGCACTTTGTGCGGCCGCGGCATCTTCATCTTTTCCTTCGGGATGTTCCAGACGGCGTCCCGCAGATCGAATTCCTTCCATTCCGCGTGCCGCAGTTCGCCCGGCCGAACGAAAGTAAGGGCGATCAACTGCAACGCTGCGCGTGTTGTGATCTGACCGTCCATGTCGTCGATCGCGCGGAGAAGCGCGCCGACGGCCTTCGGCTCGGTGACGGCGGCCCGGTGACTGACCTTTGGCGCTATGAGGGCGCCCGTTAGGTCAGCCGATGGGTCGCGCTCGGCGCGAGAGGTGCTGATCGCATATTTGAAGACGCGACCGCTAATGCTGCGGGCGCGTCGGGCTGTATCATATCGCCCTCGCCTCTCGATCTTTCGAAGCACATCAAGCAATTCCGACGCCTTGATCTCGGCGATCGGTCGATCGCCCAAATCGGCGTTGATGAAGCCGAGAAGCCATTTTTTCTTTTCTATTGTCTTTGGGTCGTCGCCCTCGGCTTCGAACTTCGCGATGAGTTCGTCCGCGACGATCCGGAAGGTATTGCTGCGCGCAATGCGCGCCGCGCTGCGATCCAACTTGCGCTGCGCGGACGGATCGATGCCCTTGGCCAGAAGCGCCTTGTTCGCGTCCCGGCCGGCGCGGGCGTCGGCGAGACCGACCGCCGGATAGGCGCCCAGCGCGATCAGCTTCTGCTTTCCGTCGAACCGATACGCCTGTCGCCAAAGCCGCGACCCGTTCTTTTCAACAAGCAAATGCAGCCCGCCTCCATCGCTGATTTTGTAGGGCTTCGTGGCGGATTTGGCGGCACGGCAGGCGGCATCCGAAAGCGGCATCGATTAGATCCCCGCGGTCAATCTACCAACACACGATCGACGGGATACCAACAGCGATACCAACAAAAACAACGGCTGCCGGCGGACGGTCGCGAATGTCAGCGAACGAGAAAGCGCTCTAATTCAAGCACTTATAGCACATCAGCGGACAGAGGAGGAAGCTGGGGGACATACAAATGGTGCCCAGGGGCGGGATCGAACCACCGACACTGCGATTTTCAGTCGCATGCTCTACCAACTGAGCTACCTGGGCGCCGCCCCGGATCAGGTCCAGGGAGCGCCGGTTTATAGTCAGGCAAATCGGCCCTGTCCACCCGCCCGATGGCATTTCTGTGAACGAAGATTTTCCCGTCAAAACAATGGGAAATGACCGCTTCGGACCAGCTTGGACAGCGCGAATGCCCGTCGAGCCTATTCGGCGTCCTCGTCATCCGTCGGTTTGCCGGGAATCGCATAGGAGCCCGACAGCCAGCGATTGAGATCGACGTCGCGGCAACGCTCGGAGCAGAACGGCTTGGATGCCTCGACAACGGGCTTGCCGCAGATCGGGCACGGCTTTTCGCCGGATTTGGACACCTTAGCTTGCATTCAACCATCCGAAACGGATCGGGAAGCCCTCGCCGCCCAGCAGGGAGACGGTCTCGTAGAGCGGCAGGCCGACGATATTGGTGTAGGAGCCGACCATCTTGACCACGAAGGAACCGGCAATGCCCTGCACAGCGTAGCCACCAGCTTTGCCGCGCCATTCGCCGGAGCCGATATAGGTCGAGATGTCATCTTCGTTAAGGCGTTTGAAGCGCACCTTGGTCTCGATCAGCCGCTGCCGGAAGCTTTCCTTGGGGGTGACGATGCAGATCGCCGTATAGACGCGGTGGTTGCGGCCCGACAGCAGCCGCAGGCACTGCGAGGCCTCATCAACCAGTTCCGCCTTGGGCAGAATGCGGCGGCCGACGGCCACCACGGTATCTGCCGCGAGAATGAACGAGCCGCGGAGTTCGTCGTCGAGCTGGACCGACTTCAGCGCCGCTTCCGCCTTGGCGCGCGCCAGCCGATTGGCACAGGCGCGCGGCAGTTCGCCCCGCTTCGGGGTCTCGTCGACATCGGCGGGACGCAGCGCATCGGGCTCGATCCCGGCCTGGTTGAGCAGGCTGAGGCGGCGGGGCGAACCGGAGGCGAGAACGAATTTGGGGCGGCCGAGCATGCGGGGTCTGCGATCCTGGAAATGCGCGCGGAACCTATCGGAAGCCCCCTGCTTCGACAACCGCACACGCTGTATTTAGCCGCTGGCAGCACTGCCTTTGGCGAAACGTTTGCGGATCCGCAGCAAAAGCCCATCGCAGACCTCGCGATAGGCAGCCAGTTTCTGGTCGCGGTTACCTTCGGTTCCCGTAGGATCCACCGTCGGCCAGTATTCGACCTCGGCGGCATCGGTGCGTGTCAGATCCAGCGCCTTGTGATGCGCCTCGGGCGACAGCGTGATGATGAGGTCAAAATTGAGCCCTTCCCAGTCTTCGAGTTCCTCGAAGGTCATGGGCTTGTGTCTGGAGATGTCCTGGCCGAGTTCGGCCATCACGGCCACCGCGAAGGGATCGAGCTCGCCCTTCTTCACCCCGGCAGATTTCACATACAGCGCCTGCGGAAACATCTGCTGCAACAGGCTGGCGGCCATCGGCGAGCGCACGCTGTTCTGGCCACAGGCAAACAACACCGCCTGCGGCGTACGCGCGCGTGGCGGCGCGGCCATCAGCGACTAGCCTTTCCAGTGAAGGACGGAGATCAACGTAAACAGCCGCCGCGACGTTTCGAAATCGACGCGCACCTTGCCGGCCAATCGTTCCTGCAGCGTCCGCGAGCCTTCGTCGTGGATGCCGCGGCGGCCCATGTCGATCGCCTCGATCTTGTCGGGCGTAGCGGTACGGATCGCCTGATAGTAGCTGTCGCAGATCATGAAGTAGTCCTTCACAATGCGGCGGAACGGCCCGAGCGACAGAAGGTGCGCGACGACAGGCGTGCCGTCCTCGCGGCGGATGTCGAACATCAGCCTGCTGCCGGTGATGCCGATATGCAGCGTAAACGGACCGACATGCGCGCCTTCCGGCGCGAACAGATTCTGCTCGATCAGGTCGTAGATCGCGATCGCGCGCTCATGCTCGATATCCGGCCCGGAACGGCCGATCGATTCCTCATCGAGCGTCACCGCGACGATGCGGTTGTTGCTGTCATCCTCTGGTGGAGGGGCATTACTCATCGCAAATTGAGGCGCAATCCGACCGAACGTGCGTGGGCATCGAGGCCTTCGGCCTTGCCCAGCGTCATCGCAGCCGGTCCCAGCGCCCGCAGCTGATCCGGCCCGCACTTCAGGATCGATGTTCGCTTCATGAAGTCAAGCACGCCGAGGCCCGACGAGAACCGCGCCGAACGCGCCGTCGGCAGCACGTGGTTGGAGCCGCCGACATAATCGCCAATCGCTTCCGGCGTATGGCCGCCGAGGAAGATGGCGCCGGCATTGCGTATCTTGAGCGAGAACGCTTCAGGATCGGCCGTCATGATTTCGAGATGCTCCGCGGCAATGGCGTTGGCGAGCGGCACGGCGTCATCGAGCGCCTGCACCAGAATGATCGCGCCATATTCGTCCCACGACGCGCGCGCGATGTCCGCGCGCGGCAGCGTGGTGAGCTGCGCTTCGACTGCACGCGCGACATTGTCGGCCAGTGCCTTGCTGTCGGTGATCAGAATCGACTGCGCATTGACGTCGTGCTCAGCCTGCGCGAGGAGATCCGCCGCAATCCAGTCGGCATTGGCGGTGTCATCGGCGATGACCAGGACTTCCGACGGACCGGCGATCATGTCGATGCCGACCTTGCCGAACACTTGGCGCTTGGCAGCGGCCACATAGGCATTGCCGGGACCGACGATCTTGGCCACCGGCGCGACGGTCGCGGTGCCATAGGCCAAAGCGGCCACGGCCTGCGCGCCACCGACGCGATAGATCTCGGACACGCCGCCGAGCTTCGCCGCGGCCAGCACTAGCGGGTTGAGCTTGCCGTCCGGCGACGGCACCACCATCACCACGCGCTCGACGCCGGCGACCCTGGCCGGCACGGCATTCATCAGCACCGACGATGGATAGGCGGCGGTGCCGCCGGGCACATACAGACCAACGGCCTCGATGGCGCTCCAGCGCCAGCCAAGCTCGACCCCGAGCGCATCGGTGAAGCGGTCGTCCTTGGGCAGCTGGCGCTTGTGGAACAGCTCGATGCGATCGCGGGCGAATGTCAGGGCCTCGACGGTCTCTGCGTCGCAGGCGGCGACGGCGGCATCGACCTCGGCCGGGCTCACGCGCAGTCCGGAGGCCTTGAGGTCCAGCCGGTCGAACTTACGGGTGGCCTCCAGCAGCGCATCGTCGCCGCGAGCGGCGACGTCGTCGACAATGGCGCGCGTGGCAGCCTCGATATCGGCCGCGACTTCACGCTTCATGGTCAGGAAAGCATTGAAGCGCTGGGTGAAATCGGCGCTGGCGGTATCGATACGAATTGGCATTCTGGTGTTCCGGCGGGGCCTTGCCGGCCAAGGCCCCCTGCTCAATGGCGCGGCGGCAAAGGGCCGTCAACCCTGTGCTGCCATGGAAAGGATGAATAGCGGATCAGGCGTCCAGACCGGAGGCCTCGGTGCCGGCATCGCTGGTCAGATCGTCCGGGCCGAGATCCGCCAGTTCGACCTCAAGACACTCGACATCCAGCCGGAGTGCGCCCCCACCGGCGAAGATCAGGACGACGCTACCGCCAGGAGGCTCGGCGGCATGGAATTCGATGCCGAACAGTTCCAGCGCGATGTCGGGCGTTTCGAGATCGATATCGCGGGACTTGCAGGCCAGCACGCGGTCGAAGCGCAGCGCCGAGACCAGCCGGCGCGGCGTGACTTCCCCTGAAATCGTCTGATCCCAGTCGAGCCGGCTCATGCCGACCACGAGCCGCTTCTCGCCCTGCCGCCAGATAATGTCGCCGACATTGACGGCGGCATCCTGAACATGCGCGGAAATCACCGCGAGGTCGTCAGCATCCAGTGCAATCAGCTTGCGTTGACCCGTCACGGCGACCCCTTTGAGAGAATCCTATCCGCTGATGCGCTCGATGGTGGCGCCGCAGGCAGACAGCTTTTCCTCGAGCCGCTCGAAGCCGCGATCGAGATGATAGATGCGGTTGACCATGGTCTCGCCTTCCGCGACGAGGCCGGCGATCACCAGAGAGACCGAGGCGCGCAGATCGGTCGCCATCACGGGCGCGCCGCGCAGCTTGGCCGTACCGTCGATGGTCGCGGTTTCACCGTCGAGGTGAATTCGCGCACCGAAGCGTGCCAGCTCCTGCACATGCATGAAGCGGTTCTCGAAAATTGTCTCGGTAATATGCGAGGAGCCCGTGGCTGTCGTCATCAGCGCCATGAGTTGCGCCTGCAGATCGGTCGGAAAGCCCGGGAATGGCGCCGTCGACACGTTCACCGGCTTGATGCCCGCGCCGTTGCGCGAGATGCGGATGCCATCGTTGTTCGGCGTCACCGTCGCGCCCGCCTCGACCAGTACGTCGAGCGCCGACTGTAGCAATTCAGGCCGTGCGCCTGAGAGCTGCACGTCGCCCCCGGTCATGGCCACGGCCATGGCATAGGTGCCAGTCTCGATACGATCCGGCAGCACGGTGTGGCGCGTGCCATTCAGCTTGGCCACGCCCTCGATCGTGATCGTCGGGGTGCCGGCGCCAGAAATGCGCGCGCCCATCTTGTTCAGGCAGTCGGCGACGTCGACGATTTCCGGCTCGCACGCCGCATTGTTGATAATGGTCGTACCCTTGGCCAGCGTGGCGGCCATCAGCGCCACATGAGTGCCGGAGACGGTGACCTTGGCGAAATCGATCTCCGCGCCTTTGAGGCCGCCGGGGGCCTTGGCGATGACATAACCGCCGTCGATGGTGAGTTCGGCGCCGAGCTTCTCCAGCGCCATGATCAACAGATCCACCGGGCGGGTGCCGATGGCGCAGCCGCCGGGTAGCGACACCTTGGCTTCGTGCATGCGCGCCAACAGCGGTGCGATCACCCAGAAGGACGCGCGCATCTTCGACACCAGCTCGTAGGGCGCTGTCGTATCGATGATGTTGGCGGCGGAGATATGCAGGGTCTGGCCCTGATATTCATGGTCGCCCGGGCGCTTGCCGGCCGACATGATGTCCACGCCGTGATTGCCGAGAATGCGCTGCAACTGCGCGACGTCGGCCAGACGCGGCACGTTGTCGAGAATCAGCGTCTCGTCGGTCAACAGACCGGCGATCATCAATGGCAGCGCCGCGTTCTTGGCGCCCGAAATCGGGATCGTGCCATTGAGTTTGCTGCCGCCGACGATGCGAATGCGATCCATACCGATTCCCGCTGATTGCTGTGCCCCGACTATAGGGCGGATGGCCTCTTTAAAGCAAAAGCGTCGAAATTTGCGGTTTTTCGATGAGGCCGGCAGCAAATCTGAAAAAGGGCCGAATCGGCCCGTTTACGCTCCGACCAGGTTGATATCAGGCGTCTCAAGAATGGGCTTGGAATAGCCGTTGCGAACCACCCGGATCATGGCGCGGCCGACTTTCTCCGTCGTGGTGACGTATTTCGGCGCGATCCGGACCAGCAGCCCCCAAAGCGGCGCGGTCGCGGTGTAGATCGCCTGAACCCACGCCGTCTTCGAACGAACACCATGCAGCGGCTGGATGCCACCGGGGCGAAACATATAGGCCGCCTGGAACGGCAGCTTGAGCAAGTCGTTCTCGGTTTTACCCTTGACCCGCGCCCACATCACGCTGCTCTGCTCGGTGCTGTCGGTGCTCTGGCCGGTCACGTAGACGAAGGTCATGCCAGGATTGAGCCGGACCAGCGTGTTCGCGACCGCGAGGGTGATGTCATAGGTGACCCGGCGATAATCCGACTCGCTCATGCCCAGTGAAGAGATGCCGAGGCAGAACAGGCAGGCGTCATAGCCCGTCAAGTCAGGTGCGATGGCCGACAGATCGAAAAAATCCGTATGCGTGATCTCACGCAGTTTGGCATCGCGTTGCCCGGTAGGACTGCGGCCGACCACGAGCACGGCTTCGACATCGGGATCGAGCAGGCATTCGCGCAGCGCGCCTTGGCCGACCATGCCGGTCGCACCGAACAGAATGACTTTCATGAGACTTCCTTTGGATCACTGACAGTCGATCGCGCGACGCAATCAGGCGGCAATTGCGACCTGATCGAACGACATGCCGGTGAGCGCAGCTGAGACCTCCCACAACCGCGCAGCGACGGCGGCGTCCTGCGCTCGCGGCATGATCTTCGCGGGAGCCGGCGGCCCCTTCATTTCGTAGACGCCGTTCGGGCCGTAATAGCCAGCTGGCTTCGCATCGGGTGAGGTAGCCGCAAACAGCGTGGGCAAGGCACCGGCGGCGGCTGAATGGCTCAGCGGACGCAGCAACCGGCTTCCGAGCCCCATCAAGCCACCACTGCCGGGACCGTTCGGAATGAGATCGGTGAGCGCGAAACCGGGATGCGCGGCATTGCTCATTAGACCCCAGCCCGCGGCATCGCTGCGCCGCTGCAGTTCGATCGCGAAGATCAGCATCGCGAGCTTCGACTGCTGATAGGCTTTCCACGGCTTGTAGAATGTCGCGCCCTGAAGATCGTCGAAGTCGATGAGGCCCGAACGATGCGCAAGACTGCTGAGATTGACCACACGCGGCGCCTTGTTGCGGCGAAGCACCGGGAGCAGACGCGCCGTGAGCGCATAGTGACCGAGATAATTGGTACCGAGCTGCATCTCGAAGCCGTCGGCGGTGGTCTGGCGCGTCGGCAGCGCCATCACGCCGGCATTATTAATCAGCAGATCAAGCGACGCGTACATCGCATCGAAACGGCGTGCGAAAGTAGCGACGGAGTCCAGGCTGGCGAGATCGAGGTGCTCATAGCTGATAATCGCGTCGGGATGTCGCTCGCAGATGCGCTCGATCGCGGCACTCCCCTTGGCGTCGCTACGGCCGGTCAGCACCACTTCGGCGCCGGCTCCCGCAAGCGCCATTGCCGTCTCGAAGCCGAGGCCGCCTGTCGCCCCGGTCACCACGGCCAGTTTGCCGGTCATGGGCGGAATATGGTCGATGCTCCAGTCCGTCATGCTTATATCTCCCCAGGATCGAGAATCGTTGCGCGGCGCGGCCGCCGGACATAAATGTGCACTCAGTGCAAACTTGCAATAGGTGCAGATCGAGGATTGTTGTGACCGCCAGGACGCCGGCTAAGCCGAAGAAAACAGACACGGAATCGGTTGCGGCACCTGTTGTGCCGCCGACCGGCCTGCGCGAACGGAAGCGCCAGCAGACCCGAGAGCGGCTGACCAAGGTCGCGATGGAACTGTTTCTCAGGCGCGGTTTCGAAGAAACGACGCTGGACGACATCGCCGCTGCCGCAGAGATCTCGCGCCGCAGTTTCTTCCATTACTTCGCGTCGAAGGAAGACCTGGTGCTGGCGTGGCAGGATGCCAGCACGGATTTCCTTGTGGCCGCGATCGCCGCAAGGCCCGCGGACGAGCCGATGCTGCTGGCCGCGGAAAATGCTTTGCTCTCGATGGCGCAGCAGCTCGAGAGCTCCGAGGCGATCGCCATTGCGCGATTGAAGCACGGTAATCCCGCGCTGCGCGCGCGCGACCACGTGAAATACGAGAAGATGGAGCGCGCCATCGCTGCCGCGCTCGGCAACCGCGCCAAAGACAAATCCGGCCAATTACAGGCGCGGCTGGTCGCCATGATCACGACGGGCGCGATGCGGATCGGCGGCGAGATCTGGCTAGCGCAGGGCGCGGGCGAAAGACCCGAGGCGCTGGTGAAGCGCACCTTCGGCGAGATACGGGCGATCCTCCGGGAATCGCCCGCCCGAAAAGGCAAAGCCTAGCGGCTATCGGCGGGAGATCGTCGCGCTGCGATCAGGCGAAGCCGCCGGGCATCGGGCGAAACTTCCTGATCGCAAGGAAGGTCGTGACGACGAAGAACACCAGCACGATGCCCTGAACGATCGCAAAAGGCGGCTCACTCGGCGGCACGCTCGGTGCCAGCGCATGAAGCGGCGGGACCTTCAGGAAGCTCTGGATCACCAGCACGAACACATTGAGATAAAGCGAGATCATCGCAGTCAGCACGTAAATCCAGCGCCATGACCCCGCCAGCTTCTGGCCGTACAGCGCCAAACAGGCGACCGCCAGCAGCACCAGCGAAATGATGCCGATGACATGCGACGGCAGCAGTTTTTCGACCGGGAAGAAAAAGCCGGTCACGCTGGTCAGGATCGTCGTCAGCAAAAACAGACCGGTCCAGCCGGGCATCGGCTTTGACTTCAACAACCCGACCATTGCGACAAGGCCCGCGACGATGCCGATCAGGCTGACCACCACATGAAGCAACGTGAACGTTGCCAAGCTCATTCCTAGGACCATGATGCACCCCTGCTTTAGAACTTTTCAAATCTTAGGGTGCAGCGCGGGAACTTGCCAATAGTTTTTGGCTGATAGTCATCATATAGATTTGCGCGCAGGGCGCCGTTTTGTTCAAGACATTCGCGTTCGATCAATAGAGCCGCGCAATCTACTTGTTGAGAAACTCAACCAGTTTCGGGATCACCTGATCGGGAGCTTCTTCCATCAGCCAATGGCCTGAGCCTTTGACGATAACGCCGTCCACATTGCTGGCGACGAGGCGCCCTTGCTCGATCAGAAAAGACCCACCGGCCTTCTCACCGGAGAGAACCAGCATCGGCATTGGCAGTTTGGTCTTGGCAAGTTCGGCAAACTCGGCGGCATCTTTCTCAAAAGCGCGGAAGACCTCGAATCCGGCTGCCATGTGGCCGGGCTTCGCATAGGCCTTGGCGTAAAACACGCGGTCCTTTTCCGGCACCGACTTCTTCGGGTCCGCCGCGAAATCATTCCAGAAGTGCTCGAGGTAAATGCGCTCGCGGCCCGCTACCAGCGCCAGCGGCGTCTTGCCGTAGAAATGAAAATGCCAAAGATCGCGCAGCAGCCAGACATGGGTCCAGTCGCCGACGCCGGGCAGGAACGCATCCATCAACGCGATACGATCGACCTCGGCCGGATATTGCGCAGCATAGGCATAGGCGACCATCAGACCGATGTCATGCCCGACAATTTTCACCTTGGGATATTTCAGGCCGACCACCAGCGCATGGATATCGCGCGCCATCGCCGCCTTGGTGTAGCCATCAGCCGGCGCGTCGGAATCGCCGAAGCCACGCAGATCTGGCGCGATCACCGTATGACTGGCCGCAAGTTTCGCGATCAGCGGGCGCCACATATGGCTGGTCTCGGCATAGCCATGCAGCAGCACGATCGGATCGCCCTTGCCCGCAATGAGATAATGCAGCTTGACGCCGTTGATGGTGGCGAAGCGGCTTTGCGGAGCTTGCGCTGAAGCGGATACGGGGAGAAACGGCGCTGCCAGGACGGCCAGCAGCACACCCAACAAAGCCCGGCGTCCGATCGTAAAAATGTGCATGAAGTCCCCACTGAAACGTCGCCCGCGTCGGGACGATTGTCTCAGTAGTAGCGCGGAATCGGCCCGTTGTGCGGAGTCTTTCGATCCGACAAATCGAACATGACTTCATCGACATAGCACCAGCCCCAGCCTTCGGGCGGATCGTAGCCTTCGATAATCGGATGCTTCGTGGCGTGGAAATGCTTGGTCGCGTGCTTGTTCGGGGAGTCGTCGCAGCAGCCGACGTGACCGCAGGTCCGGCAGATCCGCAAGTGCACCCACATACTGCCCGTTTTCAGGCATTCCTCGCAACCGAGTGCGCTGGGTGTCACATCGCGAATGCCGGAAATATGCGTGCAGCCTTTCGGCATGATGATCTCCCGTTATGAGCTCAAAGGGTTGGCGTGGCCGTATCGCCGAGAAAACCATGCAGCGCCGCCACCACCTGGGCGCCCTCGCCGATCGCGCCGCCGACACGCTTCACCGAACCCGAGCGCACATCACCGACCGCAAAGACACCGGACACCGACGTCTCCAGCGCCTGCACGCTGCGGCCATTGGCGGGAATGCCGGTGATGATGAAGCCATGACGATCGAGCGTGACGCCGCAGTCCGCCAGCCACTCGGTGGCGGGATCGGCGCCGACGAACAGGAACAGATTGCGGATGTCAGCGCAGGACTCCTCGCCGGACAGCCGACTACGGGTGCAGATCCGTTCGAGCCCCGCCTCCTGCGTCCCCTCCAGCGCCACGACTTCGGTGTTGAAGACCAGCTCGATATTCGGTGTCGCCTCGATGCGCTCGATCAGATAGCGCGACATGCTGGCGCCGAGGCCGCCGCCGCGGATCACCATATGCACCTTGTTGGCCTGGCTCGCGAGAAACACCGCCGCCTGACCTGCCGAATTGCCACCCCCGACCAGGTAGATTTCCTGCTCCCTGCAGAGCCGGGCCTCGATCGGAGATGCCCAGTACCAGACGCCGCGACCTTCGAAATCGGCGAGCCGCTCGATATCCGGCCGGCGATAGCGTGCGCCCGATGCCACCACGATGGCCTTGGCACGCATGACATCGCCGTCGTCAAGTTCAAGAGCGAACAGTCCGTCCTTGCGTGAACAGTCCAGCGACTTCACGGCCGCCGGGATCATGATATCGGCGCCGAACTTCTGCGCCTGGTTGAAGGCACGCGCCGTAAGCGCCATGCCGGAGATGCCGGTGGGGAAACCCAGATAGTTCTCGATCCGCGCGCTGGCACCCGCCTGCCCGCCGAATGATTTGGCATCGCACACCGCAATCGACAGGCCTTCCGACGCGCCATACACCGCGGTGGACAAGCCCGCGGGTCCGCTGCCGACGATGGCGACGTCATAGGTCTTGCCCTTGGCGATATGGCTGATCATGCCCATCGCGCGGGCGAGTTCGGAGAATGACGGATTGCGCAGCACCGTGCCGTCGGCCACCACCACCAGCGGCAGATCCTCCGGCGACGGCGTATAGCGCGCGATCAGATCGGCGGCGTCCTTGTCCGTTGCGGGGTCGAGCAGATGATGCGGATAACCGTTGCGGCTGAGAAAACCCTGCAGGCGGATGACATCGCTGGAATTGGCTGCGCCGATGAAAGCCGGACCGCCAGCGCTGCCCTGCAAAAGGTTCACCCGACGCAGGATCAGCGCACGCATGATGCGCTCGCCCAGATCCGCTTCCGCGATCAGCAGTGCGCGCAGCCGTTCCGGCGGAATCAGCAGCGTCTCGACATCGCCTTCAGCATGACCGTCAACCAGCGCGACGCGGCCCGACAGTTGCGCGATCTCGGCGACGAACTGTCCGGTGCACTGATCGGCCACCGGCGTGATACGGCCGAAACCGTCGCGCTGGGTGATCGTCACATGTCCGGACAACACCACGAACATGCCGGGACCGGGCTTGCCGGTCTCGAACAGGCAATCGCCATCCTTGTAATGCCGGATCTCACCGAAGCGGCGCATCCGCTCGATCTCCGCCGCCGTCAGCACGGGAAAAGTCTGATCGTGCCGCGGCAGCGCCGCCCGCGGCGCGTAGGCCGGCAGCTCGGCGCTGGATGATGCTTGGGATTCTGATGACATTTAAACTCGCATGCTCACGCGGCGGACAGGTGCCATCAATCCCGATCGGGATCGACGGGTCTTGAACAGAAGTCCTGTATCTTATCGGCATCCGGTGACGCCTCGACTGCGACGGTATCGCCGGCCTGACTGGCGCGCCCGCGCATTTGCACCTTCCGGCGCTTGAGATTTTCACGCAGCGCCTGACGCAGCCTGTCGTGACGGGCAGTTGCACTTTCCTTGGCGGGTTTGCTCGGCGTATCGGTCATGGCTGTTATGGTCGATCGAATGGTGTGCAGAGATGCGCCAGATTGGATCCTGAGACCCCATACATAACCGCCTTCAACGTGTCAGGCGAGATGATCGGCTTCGAGGTGATGATCCGGCCAATGAAGGCTCTGCCGGCGGTTGTCGAAGCCATGGGAACCGGATCGACTCGCCAATGGCGAAGCGCAAGGCGGCTGCAACCGCAACAGGCCGACCACACCCCTGTTATAATGATGCATTCTAAGTGCCACCCGCGCTTGCGCCGCCCGTGACCTTGTGGCAAGGATCGCCCCGCTTGGTAGGCGCCCTCGAGGCTGATTCCTGCACCCAGCATGCTGCCGTAGCTCAGTGGTAGAGCACTCCATTGGTAATGGAGAGGTCGACAGTTCAATCCTGTCTGGCAGCACCATTTTTCCCTGTTAAATCAATAAGTTCTCCGGACCGAGGCACCTGACAATCAGGCGTCTCGCGGCAGACAGAACGCGAAATCGCGGTTCAATACGAAAATATCCGGGGCTCTGTTCCCTGCCCGTTCCAATCGCCCGGCATAAGCAGCCATATCACCGGACTCAAACGAACTTGAAACAGCCCCCTTTGCGGGGGCGGTACGCTTGTGGCTTTGAATGATGGACCAAAATCGAGATGACCGCTGGATCCCGCCCTAACCGGCGGTTTTTTCGTTTGGCGCATATAATGCCTCTGCTGACCCCCGTCGAACCGTAGAAGACACAGGTGCGATCGGCCGGCACGTACCGCTCTAGCCGGAAATCGTGGAACGGTGCTGCCCGCAGCACACGAACGATTACACTCCATGCGGCAGCTTCGGAGCCGCGGCATCTCAATGTGACAGGGAATGCGCAGCCGAAGATATATCGCCCCGCCCCTGTTTCACCAAAGCATTCATGAGCGGCAATTCGGTCGTCGACTTGATCTGCTCCATCGTGAACATCGACGACACATCATGCAGATCAATCTTGGCGATCAGCCGCTGATAAAGATCGTCGTAGGCCCGGATATCCGAGACCACAGCCCGGATCAGATAGTCCACATCACCGCTCAGGCGATAGAAATCGACCACCTCGGGGAAGCTGACGACGATCTTCCGGAAACGCTGAACCCACTCCGCGTTATGCTGGTTCGTTCGCACCGCGATGAAAACGCTGACACCCAAATTCAGCTTGTCTGCATCGAGAAGTGCAACGCGTCGCTTGATATAGCCAGAGCTTTCGAGCTTCTGGATGCGACGCCAACACGGCGTGGAACTCAGACCTACGCGATCGGCGAGGTCCTGCATTGAAAGGCTGCTGTCTACCTGGAGTGCCGCGAGAATTTTGCGGTCGAGCTCGTCGAGCATAGTTGCCTCCGATGAAAGGTGTACGCAGAATATTTCTGCCGTTCATTGCCATCGTGACGCAATGCTATTGCGAGATTTGAAAGTTCGCGAGCATAAACAATTATCATCGCTGCGCATTCGAGCAGCAGGCTGGCGTCAAAAGCGACGCCTTCGCTAACGCAGCGCTAAGATGAATGCGCCACCGCGTATCGTGATATCGGCGCGTTGATTGAATGCGTGGCCTCTTACAGCCGCTGGCCGCCACTCGCATCGATCTGCTGGCCAGTGACCCAGCCCGCCTCGTCCGACGCGAGAAAGGCGACGACCCTGGCGATATCGTCGGGTTGCCCGACCCGGCCGAGCGCGATTGTCTCAGCCACTGCGCGGCTGGCCACCGGATCGCGCGCGACGATGTTCATGTCCGTCGCCGTCGCGCCGGGCATCACGGAATTCACCGTGATCTGTCGACCCCCGAGATGAACGGCCAGCAAGCGGCTCAGCGCTTCCAGACCCGCTTTGGCCGGCGCGTAGGCGGCCATGGTCGGATAGGCCGAACGCGTCCCCATCGACGAGATATTGATGATACGGCCGCCATTGCGAAGATGTGGCATCAGTGCCTTGATCAGAAAGAACGGCGATTTCAGATTGGTCTGCAGCAGAAGATCGAAGTCGTCCTCGGAAATATCCTCAATGACCGCGCGTTTTCCCACGCCGGCGTTGTTGACGAGAATATCGAATGCAGCGCTGCCATGGCGTTCGGTCAGTTCGGCGCCAAAATCCGCGGCCAAGGCGGCTGCGCCACCGCGTTCCGAGAGATCAGCCTTGATCGGAAAGGCGTCGCCGCCAGCGGCGGTGATGGCCGCCACAGTCGCATTCGCGGCATCGACCGAGGCGTTGTAATGGATCGCGACGGTTGCGCCGTCCTTCGCCAAGCGACGTGCGATAGCCTGACCGATCCCCCGACTGGCGCCAGTAACCAGCGCAATTTTCCCCGCCAGCCCGCTCATGCGGACCAGCCGTGACTGGCTTCCAGGCTGCGCGCCCGATCGATCAGCGCCTTGCGGTCGATCTTGTTGGTGCCCGCCCAAGGCAGTTCGTGGACGAACTCAACCCGCCGCGGGTGCTGATATGCCGGACCATTGGCGATCGCGAACTGACGGATATCGTCGAAGCTCGGCGTGGGCTGCTCGCGGGTGACGATAAAGGCGACCGGCACCTGGCTCCGTTCTTCGTCGGGCAACGGCACCACTGCCGCCTGCTGGACCTGCGGGTGACGTTCCAACAGCTTCTCGACTTCGCCCGGATAGATGTTCTCGCCGGAGCAGACAAACATGTCGTCGGCACGGCCTACGAAGAAATAGAAGCCGTTGGCATCGCGGCGCATCACATCGCCACTGTAATACCAACCATCGGTCAACACCTTGGCGGTCTGCTGCGGCAGATTGTGATAGTGATCCAGCACCGCCGGATTGCGCATCAACAACACGCCTTCGTTCTCGGTGCCGTTGACGAGCCGGACATCCTCCACGTGGATTGGATAGCCCAACCCTAACGGCGGCGTCGGGATCTTGTCGGGATGCGGGCCGAACACAGCCGGCCCTGCTTCCGTAGTACCATAGCCCATCGTCATCACGACGTTGGGCAGCGCCTGCTTGATCCTGTCCCATAGACCCATGGTCATCGGCGCCGATCCAAGCATCAGGCGACGAACCGAGGTGATATCATTCTTCGCCAGCAGTTCCGTTTCCTTGACGACACGGGCCCACATGGTGGGAACGGCCGTGGCGGCGGTCACCTTGTACTTGGCGATGGCCTCAATATAACTGCGGGTCTCGAACGACGGCAGCACCACTACAGACGCATTCTGAGCGAAGATCGTCTTGATGGCAAACAGGCCATTCATGTGAAACAGCGGCTGCGCGATGATGTAGCGATCATCCTGATTGAGCGCACCGCTGGTCCGTGTCGAGATCGCCCAGAGTTGTCCGTAGTGCGATAGCGGTACGCCTTTGGGCCGGCCGGTGGAGCCGGAGGTGTAGAGCATTTGCCCGACCTCTTCCCGCGTCGTCTCGACGGCGCTGAACGCTGCGGGCTTGATGGTCGCAGTAAAGCCGCTTGGGCCGCTATCGTCGAAATTGATGATGGGAATGCCGTCGCGCACCATCGGCCGGTTGGCATTGTCCACGAAGGCCAGCGCGATCTTCGCGTCATCCATCACAAAATCGACGGTGTCGCGCGCAGCCTTGATATTGACCGGAACAGCGATGCATCCGGCGCGCATGATGCCGAAATAGCACATGATGTATTCGGCGCGGTTAAACGACAGAATCGCGACATGCGTGCCACGCTTGTAACCGCTATCGACAAGATACTGGGCGACCCCGTTTGCCATCTCATCGATCTGACGGTGGGTGTAGCGCCTGGGATGCGCGGGATCGATCAGATCGATGACCGCCTCCCGATCAAGGTCACCGCTGCGATCGATCAGGTCACCGAGATTATTCCACCGCATTGGCAATGCTCCACTTCTGAGAACTCAATTAGCCACTCGCGCGACACGCGGCAGCGCCGCGGGTTGTTCAAGTAGATCGTAGTGACAGGCCACCTTGCGGCCATCGGAGACATCGCGCAGCATCGGTCGCTCCTCGCGGCAAAGCGCCTGAGCGTAGGGGCAGCGCGTGCTGAAGCTGCAGCCTGGCGGCGGATTGAGCGGGCTTGGCAGTTCGCCCTGCAGCACACTGCGAGCGTGGCTCCGTGCAATGCGCGGATCGGCGATCGGCGCGGCGGCGAGCAAGGCCTCCGTATAAGGATGCGCCGGTCTATCCCAGACATCCTCGCTGCGGCCTGTTTCGACGATCCGACCGAGATACATCACGATCAGCCGGTCCGAAATATGCTCGACGACCGAAAGATCGTGCGAGATGAACAGATACGACACGCCCGTCGCCTGCTGCAGGTCCTCAAGCAGATTGATGACCTGCGCGCGCACCGAAACGTCCAGCGCAGATACCGGCTCGTCGCAGATGATTACCTTGGGCTTGAGCGCAAGTGCACGCGCAATGCCGAGACGCTGGCGCTGGCCGCCAGAGAACTCATGCGGATAGCGCCGCATCGCATCGGCCGGCAGGCCCACCTGTCCCAACAATTCGATGACACGATCCTTGATATCACGGCGCGACCAGCCGGCGACGCTGAGCGGTTGCCCGACGATGGTGCCGACGTCGTGGCGTGGATTGAGCGATCCATAAGGATCCTGAAAGATCATCTGCATCGACTTCCGCGAGGCCTTCAACGCGCCTGCCTGCATCCGCGTGACGTCGTCACCATCGAGGAAGACGCGTCCGTCGGACGTCGGCACCAGACGCATGATCGCCTTGCCGAGCGTGGACTTGCCGCAGCCGGATTCCCCGACCAGCCCCACAGTCTCTCCGGGTTCGAGGTCGAAGCTCACATCGTCGACCGCCCGCAGGACACCCTGTGCGCTCAGGTATTGGACACAGAGACTAAGCACCGATAGCAGCGGCATCGCGCGATAACTCCTTCTCGGCAGCAAAACAGGCGGCGGAACGGTGCGGCAGCAACGGCGCCAGCTGTGGTCGCTCGGCACGGCAGCGATCGAATACATCGGGACAACGGTTCTGGAAGGCACAGCCCTGCGGCAAATCGGACAGCGCCGGCACGTTGCCCGTAATTTCGACTAAGCGGCTGCCCCGGCGGCGCTGCGCCGATGGCGTCGCGCCCAGTAGCCCGCGCGTGTAGCGATGCAGCGGCCGCTCGAACAATGCCTCCACCGGCGCTTCCTCGACCTTGCGGCCGGCATACATCACGGCCACCCGGTCTGCGACCTCCGCAACGACACCGAGATCATGGGTGATGATGATGAGACCCATGTCGGAGCTGGACTGCAGCTCCTTCATCAGTTCGATGATCTGCGCCTGAATGGTGACGTCGAGCGCCGTGGTCGGTTCGTCGGCGATCAGGAGCTTTGGCCCGCAGGCGATCGCCATGGCGATCATCACGCGCTGGCTCATGCCGCCGGACATCTGGTGCGGATAATCGGCGAGGCGGCGCTCCGCATCCGGGATGCGCACCCGACGCAGCAACTCAACCGCGCGGTCTCTCGCCTCGTGACGCGACACGTCATTGTGGCGCCTGATTGCCTCGATCAGCTGATCCCCGACCGCGACCACAGGGTTCAGCGATGTCATCGGATCCTGGAAGATCATCGAGATGTCTTTGCCGCGAACCCGTTGCATCTCGCGCTCGGACAGAGCAGCGAGATCACGCCCCATGAAGCGGACGGCACCCCCGCCGATCTTTGCGGGCGGGTTCGGCAACAACCGCATGATCGCCAGCGCCGTCAGCGACTTGCCACAGCCGGATTCACCGACGATGGCCAGCGTCTCGCCGGCCGAGACCGTCAGCGACAGGCCATCGACCGCAGGCAAAATGCCACGGCGCGTGAACAACGACACCTGCAGGTTCTCAATGGCGAGGATTGGCGTTGGACCGGCTTTGCTGCCCATGATCATCTCAGCGGTCCCGCAGCTTGGGGTTAAGCGCATCGTTGAGGCCATCGCCCACAAGGTTGAGCGCCAGCACAGTGAGCATGATCGCAAGACCCGGCACTGCGCAGATGTACCAGGACGAGCGAATGAGCGTCCGGCCGTCCCCGATCAGCTGTCCCCAACTGGTGACATTAGGATCGCCGAGCCCGAGAAATGCCACAGCGGACTCGAACAGAACGGCTCCGGCAACGACCAGTGATGACAGCACGATCACCGGCGGCAATGCATTCGGCAGTATCTCGCCGAACATGATCCGCAGGCTGCCCATCCCCATGGCGCGGCAGGCCTGCACGAATTCGCGATCGCGCAGCGACATGAACTCGGCACGCGTCAGCCGCGCGATCGGCGTCCAGGTCACGACGCCCACTGCGATGGTGACATATTCGATCTTCTGCCCGAGGATCGAAACGATGGTCAGCACGAAGATCAGGTTCGGGATGGTCTGGAACAATTCTGTCAGACGCATCAACAGCTCGTCGACCCAGCCGCCGACATAGGCCGCAGTGGCGCCAACAGTGATGCCGATGATGGTGGCGGTCAGGCTGGCGCAGAGGCCGATCAGAAGCGTGGTGCGGGCGCCGTGGGCAATCATCGCTGCAATGTCACGACCCAGAGAATCCGTGCCGAGCGGATAACGCGACGACATGAAGGGCCAGATCTCCGGCCGCCCGACAATACGAAGCGGGTTGCGCGGGAACCACCATGGCGCGGCAATAGCAACACCGACGACGACCAGGACGAGAAACAGACCAACCAGCGCCGCGCGGTTGCGGGCGAAGCGCCGGGCGAAGTCGACGAACAATGTCAGCATGATCTACCTCGCCTTGATCCGGGGATCGAGCCGCAGATACAGCAGATCGACAGTCGCGTTGCAGACAGCGACCAGCAGCGAACCGAGGACGAGCACGCCAAGTACCATGGGGAAATTGCGGCTCATTACACTGTCGAACAGCAGGCTGCCGATGCCGGGCCAGCTAAAGACCGCTTCGATAACGACGCTGCCGCCAAGCATGGTGCCAAGCTGCAATCCGAGCAGCGTGACGATCGGCAACATCGCGTTGCGCATCACATGTGCCAGAACCACGCGACCGCCCGACAGGCCTTTGGCACGCGCCGTTCGTACGAAATCCAACCGGGCCACCTCCAACATTGAGGCCCGCATCACGCGCGCGAAGGTCGCTGCGTAGAAAAGCCCTAGTGCCGTTGCGGGAAGGACGAGATGATGCATGACGTCCAGCACAGCGCCGATGGCGCTCTCATCCACACCAATGGTGCGCATGCCACCGACCGGAAACCAGCCGAGCTTCACCGCGAACATCACCGTCATCATGATGCCGAGCCAGAAGCTCGGCGCGGCGAAGAAGAATACCGCACCGAGCGAGATCAGATTATCCCAGATCGTGTTGACCTTGATCGATGCCAGCACGCCGGCCGTGACGCCAACGAGCAGCGCGATCCCGATCGCCGCCAGCATCAGGATCAACGTCGCCGGCAGCTGCTGCATGATCACATCAAACACCGGGGCGTTCTGCCGGTACGAATAGCCGAGATCGAGCCGCATCACCGACCAGATATATTTGGCAAGCTGCACCGACACCGGCTGATCGACGCCGTAGGTGTGACGCAGCTGATCCAGCATCTTCGGATCGGTGATCTGCTGTTCGGACGTCATGACGTCGAACAGACTCCCCGGCGCCAGATGGATCAGAACAAAATTCATCACAATGACCGCGAAGATCAGCGGAATGATTTGCACGAGCCTGCGGATGATGATGCGACGCATGTTCGCCTCCGCTCTCAGCGGTCCAGCCAGACCTCGGCCCAGCTTTCGCCCATGAAGTCTGCGGTTAGCGAATGATCGCGAACGTCAGAACGAGCGATCGTCACGGGTTCAAGGTCGACCATTGGAAGGACCGGCGCGTCGCTCGCTGCGAGCTTGTCGAACTCGTGCACCAAGGATACGCGCTTCTTCTCATCGGTCTCGATCGCCATCTTGCTGACGGTCTCGTCCATCTTCGGATTGGAATAGCCGGTGGCGTTGCGGAAAGCTGCCCCCTTAACGATACCATCGGTGGTGTAGTATTGCGTTGTCTGCGGGATAGGCTCGATGCTGGCTGAATTGTTCGACACAGCGACGTCGTAGTCATAGTCGGTGTAGATGCGTTTCAGCGAGGTCGCGCGATCGGGGATAGCCAGATCGACGGTGATGTCGACATCCTCGAAGGCCTGTTTCAGGTACTGACCGATCTTGACGTTTTCCTCGAACCACCCGGCTGACACCAGGCTCATCTTGAAGCGCGAGCCGGATTTCACGGGATAGCCGGCAGCATCGAGCAGCGCGGCAGCCTTCTTGACGTCGAACGGATAATCCTGGACGTCCTTGGT
Organism: Tardiphaga sp. 709; assembly: GCF_032401055.1. Taxonomy (NCBI): domain Bacteria; kingdom Pseudomonadati; phylum Pseudomonadota; class Alphaproteobacteria; order Hyphomicrobiales; family Nitrobacteraceae; genus Tardiphaga; species Tardiphaga sp. 709. Next base: position 2,460,793 of record NZ_CP135529.1, read on the forward strand.
GAAGAAGATCGAATTCGAGAAGTGGAGAGCGCCAAGCGAGGGACGCGCGCGACCGAAGAAAACCGTATCGGCGATGAAGCCGCGGTCGATCGCATGAAGCAGGGCCTGACGCACCTCGCGCTTCTTGAAGATCTCGCGACGCTGATTGAACTCGACGCTCGTGATCCAGGCAGAGTTCGAATAACCCTTGGTCTCGGCAACGAACTTCTTGGTTGCGGTCAGGCGCGCGATGTCCGGTGCAGGGATCGGATTGAATGTGCCTATGTCAAGCTGACCAGCCTCGAACGCGGCCGACCGCGACGCCGGATCTCGCCACCAGCGGATCACCAGCTTGTCGAGATAAGGCTTGCCAGCATTCCAATAGTTGTCATTGCGGGCATATTCGACATGACTGCCGCGCACCCACTCCTTGACCTTGAAAGGACCGGTGCCGATCGGCGTGTTGTTGATCGGGTTGGTGATGATGTTCGACCCGTCATAGATATGCTTGGGAATGACGAGACCGGCCTTGCCGGCCAGTACGGACTTGAGAAAGAACTCTGGCACCGGCACCTTGAATTTCAGCACCACCGTCAGCGGATCCACGGCCTCTGCGGTCTGCAGCGCATCCAGTGTCACGCCGGCGGAGATCGGCTTCCAGTATTGGATCGCATTGAAGACCAGATCGTCCGAGGTCAGCGGCTTACCGTCATGCCAGGTGACGTTCGGACGCAGCTTGATCGTGTAGCTCCGGAAATCCTCTGCCGGCTCGATCCCGAGAGCCAGCACCGGTTCGAATTTGAGATCGGCGGTCAGGCGGATCAGCCGCTCGAACACCTTGGTCGACGTGAAATACGGACTGGAGCCGCCACCCGCTGGAACGAACAGCGATTGCGGTTCAAATCCGCCCCATGTGCCGACCAGCGTGCCGCCGCGCTTCGGCGCCCCGGTTGCCGCCTTGGAAGAACCGGCAAAGCCGGAGGCCAAAGCAGCACCGGCTGTCGTCATCAAAAAATCACGTCTGCTAAAACCGCTCATTGTTCTTCCTTTGTTGCAGACAGGAACCGGTCCGCCATCGTGCGCTGCCCGGCCCTGCTATTATTTTGCTTCAAGCGTCGAATAGGTGCCGCGGCCGATAGCGAGCAGCGCCCCCTTTTCGTCGAACACATCGACGTCAGCGACGCCGACACTCTTTCCGGCACGGCGCACCCGCGACACGGCGACCAAGGCGGTATCGACAGCCGGCTTCAGGTAATCGACCCGGAAGTTCACGGTCGGAAGGCCGCGCCCGACCATCATGCCGACGGCGAAATCACCGACGGTGTCGATGACCGAGGCAATGACGCCGCCATGCCATTGCTTGGAGCCCGGTCGGCGTTCGAATTCCGGCCGCATCGGCGACCGCATCGTCACTTCCTGCGTTTCCGGATCGGCCTTGATCACCTCAAGGCCGAGGAACAGGTTGAACGGCGACACGTCCAGCATTTGCTGAATCTCAGGGGCCGTCAGCGTCTTGACGTCGGGCTTGCTCACGGCGTCACCACGACTTTGCCGAATACCGCACGGTCCTCAATGACGCGCACCGCTTCCTTCGCTTCTTCCAGCGGATAGGTCTTGTCGATCAGTACCTGCAGCTTCTTGGCTGCGACGAGATCGAACAGTTTTGTGATATCGTCACGTTCCCAGCCGTTGGAACCCTTGATCTCCAGTTCGAAGGTCCAAATGAAGCGAAGATCTTCAGTAGGCGAGTAGCCGGCAGTCGCACCGCAAGTCAGAATGCGGCCGCCGAGCTTCAGACAGCGCAGCGATTTGACCCAGGTATCGCCGCCGGTGAAGTTGACGACGACATCGACGCCACCGCCTTCGACGAAGCGCCTGCGATGTGGCTTGCCGTGGCGCTCATAGATCGTCTTCATGAAGTCGGACTGCGTGTAGAGGATGATCTCGTCCGCGCCGAGCTCCGTGAGCCGCTTGCCCTTCTCCTCGCTGCCGGCACAGGCGATCACGTAGGCGCCGGCCAGCTTGGCGAGCTGGACACAGCACACGCCGACGCCGCCGCTGGCGCCAAGAATCAGAACCTTCTCGCCGGCCTTGATCTGGCCGATGGTGTTCATCATGCGAATTGCGGTGCCATAGGCGACCGGCAGCGCGGCCGCCTGCTCAAAGCTGACACCTTCCGGAATCTTGACGAGCTGATGCGCCTTGGCGCGGCAGAATTCGGCGAGACCGCCATCCTGGGTCTCGCCCATCAGGCCGCCTTCGACGCGGTTGACGGGATCGATCAGCACGCGATCACCGATATTCCAGCCGGTGACGCCCGCGCCAAGCTCGGTGATCTCACCGACCACGTCGAGGCCAATGATGACAGGCAGCGGCACCTTGATGCCGGGCATACCCCGGCGGGTGAAAACGTCGTGATAGTTGATCGACGATGCTCGCACGCGGATGACAGCGTCGCCCTCGCCGGCCTTCGGCGTCGGATAATCCGCCGTGAATTGCAGCTTATCGTTATCGCCGTGTTCGTGAAGGACAACTGCTCGCATGATCTATCTCGCTCCGTTGGTTCAGGCTGCGGCGGAGAGGGACCAGCTTGCCAGCCCCTCCACCGCCTGTTGAGTGATGGAAATGGCTTGTTCGGTGGTCTCTTCACGCCAGTGCGACGACACGGGCACGAAGCAATCGTGCAGGTCTGCGCGCAGCATGCGAACGCGCTCGCTGTCTTTCTCGGCCTTGAACTTCAGCCAGAGATCGAGCTGCAAGGCGCGGCGAACCTTGGTGCCACGCGTACCGAATTCGATCACTGCGCCGACCATCGATCGCGCGCCGAGGAATCTGGTCATGCCGTGAAACACGAGCCCCTGATAATTGGGCCGCGCAAAATTGTTCGGCTTCTGGCCGACGATCCGTTCACGCCCCCACCAGCGCACGGCTTCCGCATGAAGCGCACTACCTTCAGGGTTGAAGCACAGAAAGAAGGACTCGCCGAAATCGCCGATGCCAGTATGCCAATCGATGAAGCCGACGTGCTCGGCCGCACCGAGATGATCGGCAACCACGGTCTCCAGAGTCAGATTGGACCACTCGCGCCCGGAGCCACCATAATTGGAGCCATCCGGGAAGTCGTACTGCCCCCGCGCCAGCGTGTCGAACAGACCGTCATCCCCATGCGCGTCCTTGAAGGCTTCCACGGCGTCGGCGTAGATCTGCAGAGCTGCCGGCGTCCAGTCGTCCGGAAGGAGATGCGGATATAGCTTCGCATAGCCCGGATTGGCCGGGCGGGGAGCGGCGAAATCGATGAAGTTGCGATTGAGATCGACATTGTTTTCAGTGGTCCGCGTACCCCAGGCAAAGCCGTAGGGATTGATCGCGTGGACGAAGAGAACCGACACGCCGCGCGGAAGGGCGCGTGCAAAATTGCTCTGCATCCAACCGATCTGCGCCGCCGAACCGCTGAGGCCTTCGAGGCCGTGCGTACCGCTGAGGATCACCAGTTGCGAAGCTGCGCGCGGATCGCCGAGCCGCGCCACATCGATGCACAGATCCTGGCCATTCGGGCCCTTCAGCGCCGGATGGGTGTAGGTGGTCAACGCAGCATCGACGTCATTCGCAGCGTTGCGAAATTTTACGCGCGCGCCGTCATAGTCAAGCGCAAAACTCCGGGTGAAATCATTGGGGAGCGCTACCATCACGCCGTGAACCCCAGAGCGACACTGGCTGCGTCGGCATGCGACACGATGATCCCGTCAGCATAGCGCTTGAAGGAAACGCCGGCCGCATCGAATACGGCGCGCGGCGTGTCGAGCGACGCGACCTTGAACACCAGCGCGACCATGCGGTCAGTGCCATCCGGGCTGACCAGCGCAGCCCCGACGTAGCGATCCGCGACGGCTGCAGGATCGAGTACGAAGATCGTCGCGGCACCGGCGCTGAACGAAAAGCCGCCATCCGTCGGCGTCAGGAGCGGTGCGCCGAACATGCGTTCATAGAGCGCCGCAGTTCGCGCCGGCTGCTGCGAGGCGATGACAAATTCGACGATTTCAGTGGCGCCATTGGCATGCGTCTGCCATTCGGGGCGCCACACCAGTTCCGGCGTATCGTGATGGCAGAAGAAAGTGCGCCCATTCTGCACCTCCTCGCCCGCCACGCGGATGACCTTGAAACGAGCGTCTTGAGCGCCGCCCGGCAATTCGACCGGCCGCGCAAAGCTCATTGGCTCCATGACGGGAACGGCATTGTCCTTCAACGTCGCATAGACCAGATCGGCATCGACCGACTTGAAAACCAGACCGCTCAATCCCGGCGGATGCGTCCAGAGATCTGCACGCATCGTTTCACGCCCTGGCAGATAGCCGAGCAATTCGAGATAGTTCGTGCCGAAGATCGCAAGGTTGTTGCTGGAGCCGAGCGTATGGTGACCGCGCTCCGTCAACTGGAAGCCGAGGCGAACATATTGTGCAGCAGCCTCATCAAGCTGGCCCATCACGTTAATGACGACGTGATCGAGGACAGGCGAGATCTTACGTTGCGCAGTACGCATATCACTCATACGAAAACCTCGTCGCCTTCCAAGTTGGTGAGCCCAGCAAGATTGGTGCCAGCCCGAACATTAATCACGATGGTGTCATGCAGCACGTGGTCGCGGCTCTTCTTTCGACATTGAAAAAGCCAGCGCCGCATCTGCATGCAGCATCGTTGAATCGAAGACTGGAAGATCGATGTGCTCGGGGCCGACCAGGAGACAGATCTCGGTACAACCAAGAATTACGCCGTCAGCGCCACGCTCTTTTCCTCGTGCAATCGCATCGAGATAGAGACGGCGTGAATCCTCGCGAACAACGCCTTGGCATAGTTCATCGAAGATGATGTCGTGAATGAACACACGATCGGCCTCAGCGGGAATAACGGGATCTAGCCCGAACCCCTCGCGCAATCGCGTCACATAGAAGTCCTGTTCCATCGTGTAGCGCGTTGCCAGAAGTAGCGGCCGCTGCAGCCCTGCAGCCTTCACGGCAGCGCCGGTAACGTCGGCAATGTGAAGAAGCGGGATCGACACTGCTTGCTGCACTTCGTCGGCAAGCTTGTGCATTGTATTCGTGCAGATCAGAATGCAACCAGCACCGCCTCCTTCCAGATCGCGTGCGATGTCAGCGAGAACCTGACAGGCCTCGTCCCAACGCCCTTGTTTCTGCAAGCTGACAATCGCGTCGAAGTTGATCGAACGCATCAGAATATCCGCGGAGTGGAGCCCACCGAGCTCGGCGCGGACTTGCTCATTCAGCCGGCGATAGTAAACAGCAGTACTTTCCCAGCTCATTCCACCAATCAAACCAATCGTCCGCATTACTATTGCTCGCTCTGTCCAGTCGATGTGCTTGACGGAACGATAGCATCGGCACCGCGCAATCCGATTGCGGATCGCGGTCATCATACTCAGTTTGCCTGAGAAGAAACTTCATAGTTCGAGCGATCGGCGGAATAGGATTTCAAATTTTTCCGATCCGTCGCATCAACGGTTCTTCGCTCGGCCCTGACAGACCAGAATGATGCAACGACGTGCAGCGCCGGGATTTGCCGTGTGTGTCGCGTGAAATCTCACTGTGTGAGAAGAATGCCGGAGTTCGGTCCGCACCGGGAGCAGAACTCAGTGCCACTTAACACGCATGCGGATCAGATACGTTCCGCGAACACTCGGCATGAGCCGTTCATCGAAAACAAACGAGGTCGCCTCCTGGAGGGAAAGGCGACCTCGTGGAGCGCGCGAATGCCCTCGCGCCGGTCCATGTGCTCTGGGGAAGAGCGCCATATTTGACCACGGCGGCCGCGCTGGTGTGTGACGACGACATGACACGGCATGTGACAGTTGATCGCATCAGCAGAGTCTTGCGTGTGGTCGCTCGACCTGATGCCTTCCATCAACGCGATATTTTTTAATCCCGAAGCATCATTCGGATTCTGAACGTCCTAGGCATGACGGGCATATTGCTCGACACTCGCGCAGATTATCAGGCGACCTGAGACCCCTCTGTTCAGATCTTCGGCGTCGGCTGCACGGCGCGCCAGAACGGCACGCTGGTTGACGTAGCCCTTGTCAGTAATTTCTCCGCCATCGACAGATAGCGGCTCTGCCAGCAACAGCGCGCAAGTTGCATAGGTGGAAGACCCTCCACCTGCCGCCTTCAGTCTTGCGAGCCCTTCCGCAATGGACGAACGCACATTTTCGCAGCCAAGCACGGCATCAATGCTTGCTGACTCCGGCAGGCCGGACACCGCGCGGCAGGCAGCCAGATTGGGAACAAGAAGGAAACGCACATCCTCACCGCCATGGCCGGCCACGACAATGTCCTGAACCAGCGGCGCCAATGCGGAGATTCCTGCCACGCGCAGCGTTCCGACGTTGACCCATGTGCCTGATGTCAGCTTGAAATCCTCGGCGATGCGCCCGTCGAACAGCAGGCCCTGCTCGGGATGAGCCGGATCTGCAAATGCAACGGCATCGCCGATCAGATAGAAGCCGTCCGCATCAAAAGCTTTCGCGGTGAGGTCCGGCGCCTTCCAGTAGCCCGGGGTCACATTGGGCCCACGCACCCGCACCTCGAACTTGCCGTCCGATGGCACGAGCTTCAGCTCCGTACCGGGAATCGGCACGCCGATATTGCCTGATCGCGGCGCCTGAAAATGACAATCGGTCGCGAGTGGCGATGTTTCCGTCGATCCCCAGGCGGAAACCATCGGCAACGGATGCCCGATTGTCTCGATGGAAAGTGTCTCCAGCGCGGACCATGTGCTCTGCGGCAGAGCCGCACCGGCATAGAAGACGAACTTCACCTCGCTGAAGAAACGCTGTCGCAACCCATCGTCCTTCCGCAGGGCTGCAATAAGCATGTCGAAGCCACGCGGCACGTTGAAATAGATCGTCGGCATGATGCTGCGCAGATTGGCGATCGACGTCGCGAACAATCCCGGTGCAGGCTTGCCGCTGTCAATGTACAGCGTTCCGCCGTTGCGCAGCACCATATTGAAATTGTGATTTCCGCCGAAGGTATGGCTCCAGGGCAGCCAGTCGAGAAGGACGAGTTCGCTCTGCTGAGTTTCGAGAAACGGCCAGGTCTGTGCCTTGGCCTGCTGGCTCGAGGTCAGCATGCGCTGGGTATTGATGACCGCCTTCGGCGCGCCGGTCGATCCCGACGTGAACAGGAATTTCGCGATCGTATCGGCATCGACCGCTGCAAAGGCATGATAGATGGCTGCGCTTACCGGCGTCGTGACCACATCAGCATATGACCACGCCTCTCCGGCGGTCGCGCCACCGCCGATGATGGCAGCAGTGTGAAACGGGGCGATCGCAGCGAGGGCCGGACCGAACTGTTGCGAGTCCGAGACGTAGATGGCACCGGGATCTAGAAGTTGAATCGCGCCACGCAGCTTTTCGAAATCCTTCGACATCAGCGAATAGGCCCGGGAAATCGCAGCGACCGGCACACCGACATGCATCGCTGCCAGGGCCAGAACCGCATGCTCGATGCCGTTGTCCGATAGCACTGCGAGGGGCCGCTGCGCACTCATCTCCTGTGCAAGAATCCAGCTAGCCGCGCCACGCACACGCCGAAGCGTCTCGGCATAACTCAGCGTCACCCAAGGCACATCCGGACTGGACCGCTCCGCCAGAAAGATCCGCTCCGGCGCCTGTTGTGCCCAATGTTCGAGCCAGTCCCCGACACAACGCGCATAGGGGCGCAGTGCTGTATCGGATCGAAGAAGGATCGTACCGTCGGATCGCTGTTCTGCGTCAACCGACGGCGTCAGAAAAAATGGACTGCCTGAGCTAGCCGCATTGTCGCGGTCCAGAACCATCGCTTTTCTCCCCCATAGCGTACCCGTCTTTGTTCTTATTCGGGCTGTCCAATCGAACCGGTCGTTGCCGGCTCGGATCGATGCAACATCGATCAGTAAGTCTCGACGTGATATCTTCCACCGCCGCGCATCGCCGCTTTCAGATCCGACCAATCCATCGACGCGGCGCGGCAAATATCGGCGAAGGCCTCTTCAACGCCGCTTTCCATGCCTTTCAACCCGCAGATATAGACGTGGGTCTGCGCGTCGCGCAGCAGCGACGTGATCGCAGCAGCTTCGCTGCGGATACGATCCTGCACATAGATCCGTGGCTCGCCTGGCACGCGCGAATAGCAGAAGTGCTTGCCCAGCAACTCCTCCGGGACCTTTTGCAACGGACCGAAATAGGGCAGTTCCTCGGGGCGGCGCGCACCGAAGAACAGGAGCAGCCGCCCGGGCGCGCCAGGCATCGCGCGCCGGCGGCGCTCCGTGAAGCCGCGGAATGGCGCAGAGCCCGTGCCAGTGCAGACCATGAGAACATTCGCCGAAGGATCGTTCGGCAGCAGGAAGGTGGCGCCGAACGGCCCGGTAACTTCGACCTTTGCGCCACGCGGCAGATCGCACAGGTAATTCGAACACAGCCCGCCGGACTCACGTTTCACGGTCAGCGCGAGATTGTTGGTGTTCGGCTTCTCGCCATCGCGCGAACTCGCGATCGAATAGAGCCGCACCTGATGCGGCTTGCCGTCCGCGCCCAGGCCCGGCACGACAATGCCGATGCTCTGGCCTTCGAGGATGGGAAACGGCTGCTCGCCGAAATCCAGGATGATATGGCGCACGTCGGAGTCGGCCGTCGCGTGGGTTAGCCGGAAATTGCCGGTCACCGTGGCCAGCGCAGGCTTGCCGCGGTTATAAAGATTGACCGATGCCTTGCTCGATGACAGCGGCGCGACGGGCTTTCCGCCCAGCCCCTTGCGTGCTTCTTCGAGCAACGCGCCGATCTCATCCTCGAGTGCCTCGATGGCGCCCGCACCGGCGCTATTGTCCGCGATCTCCTCCTGCGCCGGCAGGTCACTCCAGGAGAACTGCTCGTCGAGCGAATACGGCGCCGCCACGACGCGCCAGTTGTCGATCGCGCCGGTCGGACACGGCAAGATGCAATCCATGCAGTAATTGCAGATCTCTGCGTTGACGACGTAGTTGTTGTCATCATGCGTTACCGCATCGACCGGGCAGCTCTCCTCGCAGGTGTTACACCTGATGCAGATTTCCGGATCAATCAGGTGCTGTTTGAAAGGGGCGTTCATGGCAAATCCCGCGCGTGCCATCGAGGACTGACAGCGGCGGAAGGAAGCTGGAAATCCTTCCGCCGCGTGTACTCCTTTTAGGCCGCAATCTTCACGTATTCGAAATCGCCCGGCTTGTTGTCGATGCCGACCTTCGGCGCCGATATCCAGCTGGCGAACTTGCCGGGCTCACTGACCGGCGTCATCAACGACGCGATGAAATCACCGTCGTCAACGGACGGCAGATAGTCGTTCCTGGCTTTCGCCCAGGCGGCATCGCTCATGATGATGCCCTTCGGCGAAGCGTTCACATCGCGGAATTCACCGATCTGGCGATGGAATGCGGTGTGCGGCAAATCGAAACGGAAATTGACGCCGGCCTTCTCGATGATCTTGTTCCAGCGCTCAACTCCCTTGGCGCAGTCCGCGGTGTAATCGTCCCGCAGGCGCATATTGAGCGCGGTCAGCGCCGGTTCATCGACCAGCTTGATTTCGCCATCGACGAATTTCAGGACCTGATAGATGTCGTTGGTGAGTTGGTGATCGTCCTCGATCCTGGTCTCCTGGAAGCGCCCCTTCAGTCCGGAATTGTAGAAATTCGCGGCATTTGTGGATACTTCGGAGCCGAACAGATCGAGCGACAGCGAATAATGCAGGTTGATCTTCTTCTGCATGGTCGGCAGATCGATGACGCCGAGCGCACGAATTTTTTCGATGGCATTGGGATCCTCGATCCCCGCCGCCTTCATCGCTTCGCAGGTTCGCTGCAGCACACGGCCGACGCCCGTCTCGCCGACGAACATATGATGCGCTTCCTCCGTCAGCATGAAGCGGCAGGTGCGCGACAGCGGGTCGAAGCCGGATTGGGCGAGACTTTCCAACTGCATCTTGCCGTCGCGGTCGGTGAAGAAGGTGAACATGAAGAAGGACAACCAGTCCGGCGTGGCCTCGTTGAAAGCACCGAGCATGCGCGGCGCATCGGCATCGCCCGAGCGGCGGCGGAGAAGATCGTCGGCCTCTTCGCGGCCGTCGCGGCCGAAATATTTCTGCAGCAAATAGACCATCGCCCAGAGATGGCGCCCCTCCTCCACATTGACCTGAAATAGGTTGCGCAAATCATAGAGCGACGGCGCGGTCTGACCTAGATGGCGCTGCTGTTCGACCGACGCTGGCTCCGTGTCACCCTGAATGACGACGAGACGGCGCAGCATCGCGCGGTATTCGCCGGGGACTTCCTGCCAGGCGGGTTCACCCATATGTCGTCCGAAGTTCACCTTGCGCTCGGTGTCCTGCGGCGCCAGCAACACGCCCCAGCGATATTCAGGCATCTTCACATAGTCGAACTTGGCCCAGCCTTTGGGATCGACTGATATCGCGGTGCGCAAATAGACGAGGGATTCCTGAAAACCTTCAGGCCCCATGTCGTTCCACCAATCGAGATAGCCGGGATGCCATCCCTCCAGCGCCTTGAGCACCTGGCGATCCTCGGCCAGATTCACGTTGTTCGGAATCTTGGTGCTGTAGTCGACATTCATGATGTTCATGACTGGGATCTCCCGCTGTATTTCTGATCGTTCGAATTGGGCAAGCTACCGACTTGCATTTATCCAAAGAGTGACACATGGCCGCGCTGTTCCAGTTGCGGAGGCTTACACGCGCGTCATGTCGAACTGCGCCTTCTGGCCGGTGCCGTAACGTCCAAGCGCGCCGTTCTCGCCGACCGCATTGGGCCGCTGGAAGATCCAGTTCTGCCAGACGGTCAGCCGCGAGAAGATTTTCGATTCCATCGTCTCCGGTCCGACAAAGCGCAGATTGGCTTCCATGCCCGTGAGGCTGTCGGGTGAGAAGCTGCAGCGTTCCTCGAAGAACACACGCACCTCGTCATCCCAGTCGATGTCATCGAGCGCGAAGGTGACGAGCCCGAGCTGCTCGGCGGCTTCCGCATCGAGCGGCTCGCCGATCCGCGCTTTCGCGCGGGTTACATCCTCCGGATCGGCCTGGAAGCGCGACTGTAGCCGCGTCAGCCCGTGGCTCATCGGGTAAGGCCCGAAATTCATCGCGCTCAATACGATCGCTGGCGGTGCGCGGTTGTCACCCTGCTTCTGGCCGACGAGCATGTAGGAGCGGTCCGCAGCGAAGACGAGCTCGGCCAGGGTGCCGACAAAGCACGAGCCCGGCTCGACCAGCGTCACCAGCGTGCGCGACGTCACGTCGATACGCTTCAGCACTCGCTTCCAGTATTGCCGGATCTCGTTGACCAGCCAATGCACCTTATGTGTTTCGAGGAAGACATCATGGGTCAGCACATTGGCGCCGTCGCCATGCGACTTGAACACCAGCATGGCGGTCTCAAGTTCATTGATCCGCAGATGCAGGATGGCGTCGTCTAGCTCGCGCGCCACCTGCAGCGGCCAGAAGGCAGCACCCTGCGCCATCATCCCGTCGATATCCGACGGCGCCGCGGCGTCAGGCGCCTTGATCGAGATAGTAGCAATACGCTCTGCGCGATTGATATCGACATTGACCAGACCGTAACGAATACCGCTGTCATCGAAGCTGCGGTTCAGCGGCGGCAGCTTGAGGCCCTCGCCCGTGCCATTGCGCTTTGACGTCGCCAGAAACTCCTTGGCCCGCTCGGCGACTTTCGCTTCCAGCTTGCTGTTGGCAACGATGTCATCGATCAGCCGCCACGCCACTGCGCGCTTGCCTTTGATGCCTTCCTCAATGGTGCAGAAATAGTCGGCGTGATCGCGGCGCACCTTGCGCTTGTCGACCACGCGCGTCAGACCGCCAGTGCCCGGCAGCACCGCCAGCAACGGCACTTCCGGCAGCGCGACCGCCGCCGAACCATCGTCCGCCATGATGATGTGATCGGTTGCCAGCGCCAGTTCATAGCCACCACCCGCAGCAGTACCATTGATCACCGAAATGAAGCGCTGGCCGGAATTTTCGCTCGAGTCTTCAAAGCCGTTGCGAGTCTCGTTGGTGAATTTGCAAAAGTTGACCTTGTGAGCATGGGTAGCGCCGGCCAGCATGCGGATATTGGCGCCAGCGCAGAACACGCGGTTCTTGCCGGAGCGCAGCAGCACGACTTTGACCTCGGGATATTCGAAGCGAAGCCGCTGCACGGCATCCGCCAGTTCGATATCGACGCCAAGATCGTAGGAATTCAGTTTGAGCTGATAGCCCTCGAACAGACCGCCATTCTCATCGACATCCATGGTGAGCGTTGCCACGTCGTTATCGACACTGAGCTTCCAGTGGCGGTAGCGCGACGGATCGGTTTGGAAGTCGATAAATTTGGCGCCGTTCGAGAGAACGCGTTGCTCTGCGGCCATGCTCCACCCTTTGACAGTCTTGATTTATGCGTCGTGCGCCTTAGTTATATGCATAATAATTCATGATATTGAGGGCGTCTAGGGAAATCCGATAGAATTATGCATTTTCTTTCATGTTCCGGTGATCTGGACCGGACCCCGCTCGGCCTCGTCGATCGCCAGTTGATGCGCGAGCGCAGACGCCAGCATCGCGACCGGAAAGTGCTCGGAAAAGCTTCCCGCAATACCCGCCGGCGGGCGCATGGCGAGTTCATCGAGTTCGGACAGTGCGTCCTGCAGCAATCGATGTGCCGCGCGCGGCCGCTGCAGACTGAGTTTCAGATTGGCATTGGCAACCTGAATACAGGCGCGAAGCAGAATCCGATCACGCCCTCTTTGCGGCGCGACCTTCCAGACAGCCTCGAGAATTTCGTGAGCCTCCCAGAAGAAGCCGGCGTCGTTGAGCGCGAGCCCATAGCGCAACGCCGGATCACTGGCCGGGACGAAGCCTGCATAGCGCATCGGGACCAGTGCCTTGGCCTGCGCCAGCGTGTCGTGATCAGCCTTCGTCTGCTTGCCGAGCCGATAGGGCCAGCGCGGCATCGCGAGAGAAGGAGTGACAGTCACGACCATCCCCGCTTACGCAGCGCGTAATTCGCCCTCGCCGTGAAAATGCAGCAAGCGATCGGCGAAATCCGCCACGGCCCGCAAGGTTGTCTCGGGGGCTTCGCGATGGGGCGAATGCGCAGCGCCTGGAATGATCTCGACATCCACCGGGCAATAGCATTCGACCTCGGCGATCTCGATCTGCTTCATGGTGCCGTACTGATCGTCGGCTCCCTGCAAAATCTGCACGGGCACGCGCACATAAGCGAGATAGTCGGAAATATCCCAGTCGCGGAACTGCGGGTCGAGCCATGCGCCGTTCCAGCCATAAAACGCGTTGTCGACGTCATCATGCCAGCGCGCGAGCTTGGCTTTCAGGTCGTCCTGTTCGTACGCCCTCTTGATGTCGGCGATGGACGCTACAGAAATATCCTCGACGACGAAATGCGGCGCGATCATCGAGACGCCGCGGATACGGTGATCCTGGATGCCGCCGGCATAGATCGTCGCGATGGATCCACCATCGGAATGACCGACCAGCAAGCCGCGGCGAAAGCCGATGGCATCGAGCAACTGCGGGAGCACCTCAAGTGCTTCGACATGCATGTAGTCCAGCGGCCGCGGCAGCGCGACCGGGGTCGACGCGCCATAGCTGGCGCGCGAATAGACGAAGACGCCGGCCCCGGTCGCTGCCTGAAGCTTGTCCGGGAAGTCGCCCCACAGCGCGACCGAGCCCAGCCCTTCATGCAGCAGCACGATGGTCGGCGCCACATCCGGTTGCGGACCGATCATGCGGTATTCGAGTTCGGACGCACCGATGGTCAGCCGTCCCGCGGATTGCAATGCGCTCATCTTGTCATCCATCTCTCGGTTTCAGACCGCCGCTCCATCGCGCAATTTGTAGCGCTGGATTTTTCCGGTGGCTGTTTTGGGAAGGGAATCGACAACCTCGATCCAGCGTGGATATTTCCACGGACCGATCCGTCGCTTGACGTGATCCTTCAAGGATTCGCGCAGGCCCTCAAGCACGGCATTCGGTTTCAGCACCACGAAGGCCTTCGGCTTCAACAGCCCCTCGGCGTCGGCCTCCGGCACGACCGCGGCTTCGGATACGGCGGGATGCGCGATCAGCGCGCTCTCCACCTCGAACGGGGAGACCCAGATGCCGGACACCTTGAACATGTCATCGGCGCGTCCGCAGAACGTATAGCGCCCGTCGGCATCGCGGACATATTTGTCGCCGGTGCGCGTCCAATGACCTTCGAAGGTGCGACGACTCTTGCTGCGTTGATTCCAGTATCCCTCACCGGCGGACGGCGCATCGACGAGTAACTCGCCGATTTCTCCATCGGCAATATCGAGGCCCGCGTCATCGACGAGCCGCACACGATAGCCTGGCACCGGCCTTCCGGACGTGCCGTATTTGATATCGCCGGGAGCATTCGACAGAAAGATATGCAGCAGTTCGGTTGAGCCGACGCCATCGAGAATATCTACGCCGAAGCGGCTCTTCCAGCCGTTGCCCACCGGCTCCGGAAGCGCTTCGCCGGCCGAGGTGCAAATGCGCAGGCGCGGGAGGCGAGCTTCCGTTTTGAACCCCTCATCGTTCAGCATCGCCGCGAACAATGTTGGCACCCCGAAAAAGATGCTCGGCTGATATCGGCGCATCAGGCCGAATATGGTGGCCGGCGTCGGGCGCTCCGAATTGAGCACCGTCGTGGCGCCGACCGACATGGGAAATGTCATGGCGTTGCCGAGGCCGTAAGCGAAGTACAGTTTGGCCGCAGACAGTCCGACATCATCCTCGCGGATGCCGAGAACCTGCTTGCCATAGGTCGTCGCCGTTGCTTCCAGACTGGCGTGCAGATGGCGAACGCCTTTCGGCATGCCGGTGGACCCGGATGAATACAACCAGAAGGCCGGCTCGTCCGCATGGGTCGCGACCGTCGTGAAGCTTGTGCTCTCGTCCCTGATTTCGTCGGCCAGACTCTTGCGGCCATTGGCAACGCCGCCGACCACAATCACATGCTCAAGATCCGGTAATCGACCAAGCATGTCGTCGACCACAGGCAACAGCGCCGCGGAAATGAACAGCACGCGCGCCCGGCAATCGGCCAGCACATAGGCGTATTGCTCCGAGGTCAGCAGAGTGTTGAGCGGCACCGGGACGATGCCGGCACGGATCGCGCCGAGGAACACCACCGGAAAGTCGACAGTGTCGAGCATGATCATCGCGACACGTTCTTCGCGCCGGACGCCGAGCCGCTTCAGCAAATTGGCCAGTTGGCAGCTTTTTGCCTGCAAGTCACCGTAGGTTAGTTCGGATACCGTGTCGGTAAAGGCAAGCTTGCTACCGCGGCCCTCATCGATGTTGCGGTCGAGAAGCCAGGTCACCGCATTGTAAGAACTGGACGACCCACTCATGATGCGTTTGCACCTTGGGCGATTCCACAACCGTTGCTCACGGTGCTCTCCCTATCGTCTTTTTTGAATTATAATTCATATAAAGTCACCAACTCCGGTTGCTGTCAATCGCATCCGGAATTATCTTTCCTGAAATCCTCTGCGAGCACGCACGCCACATGACCGACCAGGCCGATCCCGAAACCGCCTTTCTTGAACAGCTCGGTCAGCGTGTCCGCACCATGCGCGGCCTGCGCGGCATGTCGCGAAAGGTACTGGCGAAAGTGTCGGGGATTTCGGAGCGCTACATCGCGCAACTGGAAAGCGGCAAGGGCAACGTGTCTATCGTGCTGCTGCGCCGGGTATCCGGCGCCATGGGCGCCCATCTCGAAGATCTGATTCCGGCGGACGAACCGACAACGGAGTGGCCGGTCATTCGCGACCTCGTTCGCAACGCGACACCGAACCAGATCGCCCAGGCCAAGGACGTTCTCGCCGGACGCGGGAACGGTCAGTTCCAGAATTATATGTCATTCAGCGGCATCGCCCTGATCGGGCTGCGCGGCGCCGGAAAATCGACGCTTGGGAAATTGCTGGCGGACAAGATCGGCTGGAGCTTCGTCGAGCTCAATAAGGAGATCGAGCAGCACAACGGACTATCGGTCGCCGAGATCATCGCGCTCTATGGACAGGAGGGCTTTCGTCGCATGGAACAGGCCGCGCTGAACGGCCTGCTGGGACGCAAGGAGCCCATCGTCCTTGCGACCGGCGGCGGCATCGTCTCGGAACCTGTGACCTTCGATCGCGTATTGTCGTCGTTCTACACAATCTGGCTCAAGGCCAAGCCCGAAGAACATATGGCGCGCGTCCGCCGCCAGGGTGACTTGCGCCCGATGGCCGACGACCGCTCCGCTATGCAGGAATTGCGCACAATCCTGCTGAGCCGCGAACCGCTTTATTCCCGCGCATCCGCCATTGTCGATACGGCCGGCCTCAGCAAGGACAAGGCTGCAGCGCAGCTGGTCGGCGCGGTGTCGCGTGTGTTGAACACCAATGCCCAGGCTTTCGGGCTGAGAAGCGCTGCGTCGTGACATTGGGCGAGCTTCTGCAAGCACGCGGCTTCGATCCCGTCGGTGTCATGGCGATCCGCAATACCCTGCATTCCGAAGACGTCTCAAACGATTTCCGCGATCTCGCCGATGTCATCAGCGCCAATGCGCTGCCGATGTATGACCGGATGCAGGACGGCCCACGCATTGCGCATCAGGCAGCCGTGCTCTCCTTTGCCGCAACAGACGGCGGGCAGGCACGCCTGACAAGCCTGCGAACCTTCCTGCTGCGCAGACCGGGAAGCGTTCCCGGCGACATCGTCTATGACTACGACGCCGCGCACCTGCTGCACAGCTTCATCGCGCGCGCCACGACGCCCTGTTTTTACGACGCCATTGAACGGGAAGAACTCAACGATCTGTTCGGCCGCCTCGTGGTGCAATGGCCGGAGCCGCTTTCTGACAATATTCTTGCGGCCAACGACGATGCGTTGACCGTCGTCGTGGCCTGATCGCTCAAACGCCGAGATGACGCTCCAGCACGTCCGGCTGCGCAGCCAGTGCAGCCGGCGTTCCGTCGAACACCACGCAGCCCTTTGACAGGATCACCATTCGGTCGGCGACTTTCGCGAGACTCCGAAAATCCTTGTCAACGACGATGGTCGCGATGCCCTCGCCCCGGACGATCGCCAGCGTTTGCCAGATCGACTGCGCCACCAGCGGCGCCAAGCCTTCCGTGGCCTCATCGATCATGATCATATCGGGATTGGTCATCAGCGCGCGACCGATGGTCAGCATCTGCTGCTCACCTCCCGACAACTGATGCCCTCCATTATTGCGGCGTTCATGCAGACGCGGAAACAGCTCGAAGATTTTCGGCAGGGTCCAGGATTGACGCCCGTGATTTCCTGGTCGCGCAGCCATCACCAGATTTTCGGTGACCGACAGCGAACCGAAAATGCCCCGCCCCTCCGGCACCAGCGCCATGCCGCATCGCGCGATCGTCTCGGGCGCTGCATTGCGGATATCATGGCCGTGGAAGCGCAAACTGCCGCGACAAAGCGGCATCAATCCCATCAGCGAACGCAGCAGCGTGGTCTTGCCCATGCCATTGCGACCGATCAACGCCACCTGCTCGCCCGGCGCGAAGGTCAGATCGATGCCGTGCAGAATCTGGCTAGCGCCATAAAACGCATCGAGCTTTTCCACCTCCAGCAAGGTCATCATGCGATGCTTCTATCAGCACCGAGATAGGCGGCACGCACGCCGGGATCCACGCGCACGTCCTGCGGCAAACCTGTGGCGATGACACGGCCGTCCTGCATCACCGTCAACCGGTCCGCGAGTTCGAACACCGCATCCATGTCGTGCTCCACCACCAGCAGCGCACGGTCAGCCTTCAGCGACGCAATCAATCCGATGATGCCCCGCGCCTCCGATGGTCCCATGCCGGCCAGCGGCTCGTCGAGCAGAATGACCTGCGGATTGGTCGCCAGCACCATCGCGATTTCGAGCTGGCGCTGTTCGCCGTGACTCAGTTTATCGGCAACGATCTGCGAGCGTGCGGATAACCCGACCCGGTCGATCGCATCGGTGACCAACTGGAGATATGGCCGGTCGGACCGCGTGCCGCCAAACATCCGGAGCGGCGCGGTTGAACGAGCCTGCGCCGCAAGACGCACATTCTCATGAACGCTGAATTGCGCAAACAACGTCGTCTTCTGATAGGCGCGGCCGAGGCCAGCGCGCGCGCGGTGATCCGGCGACAAGGAGGTGATATCCACGCCATTCAACAAGACCTCACCCGAGGTTGGCAGAAGTTCGCCGGCCAGCAGATTGATCAGCGTGGATTTCCCGGCACCGTTCGGGCCGATCACCGCGTGGATCTCGCCGGCGCGAATATCGATCGACACATCGGAGACGGCCAGCAAGCCTCCGAAACGCTTCTGCAATCCAGCGGCACGCAGCGCAACGTCATGCATGACGAGCCTCCGCGGCTGCAGACTTCATCTCGGCCGCGCGTTGCGGCGACGCCCCGAACACCATCGACCAGATCTGCCGGACACCATTGGGCAGCAGGATTACGATGCCGATGATGATCAAACCTTCGACAAGCTTCCAGTTGTCGAGATGCGCCTTCAGCACTTCTTCCATGCCGATCAGAACCAGCGCACCGACCAGCGGCCCGGTGACCGAGCGCAGGCCGCCGATCAGCACCATGACCAGGATTGTCGCCGACTGGTGCCATCCCAGCATCTGCGGCGCGACGAAGCCGAACTGGGCCGCGGCCAGATAGCCGGCAACGCCCGCCAGCGCGCCAGACAGGGTGAACGCCGTCAGGCGGAGGCGAAAGATCGGAAAGCCGAGCGACCGCGCCCGGCGCTCATTGTCCCGGGATGCCGCCAGCGCCCGCCCGAAAGATGAGCGGAGCACCATTGTGAGCAGTGAAATCACACCCACCAGGAAACCCAGCACGACAAAGTAGAAAGTCATGGGCTTGTCGAGATCGAGCAATTGGCGGCCGGCAATGGCGATCTCGGGCCGGATGTTGATGGAGATGCCGTCCGACCCACCCGCGAATTTGGTATCGTGGAAGAAGAAGAACAGCATCTCGCCAAAGGCGAGCGTCACCATGATGAAATAGACGCCGCGGGTGCGCAGTACCAGTGCGCCTATCAGCAGGGCCGCAGTGCCGGAGCACAGGATCGCAATCGGAAGCGTCGTTAACAGCGACGCCGCATCATAACGAGGCGACAACAGCGCAAGTACATATCCGGCGAGGCCGAAAAAGGCGGCATGGCACAGGCTCACCAGACCGCCATGGCCGACCACGAGATTCAGTGACATGGCCAGCATGCCCATGATGAGCGCCTTGGCAAAGAATTGCGTGTAATAGGTCGATACGCAGAATGGCAGCGCAATCGCCATAGCCATACAGGCGATGCCGAACAATCGGACCCGCAGATTGGGCATGCTCATATCAAGCATCCTGGCGTCCGAGAATTCCACTGGGCCGCCACAGCAACACGGCTGCCATCACCACATAGATCAGAATGCTGGAGACGCTGGGAAAGAACACCTTTCCGAACGTATCCGTGAGGCCGATCAGCAGTGCTCCGACGGCTGCGCCAGCGACCGAACCGATGCCGCCGAGCACGACCACGACAAAGGACAGGATCAGCATGCCATCCCCCATGCCGGGAAACACTGTCGAGATCGGCGCGATCAGGATGCCGCCGAGCGCCGCCAGCGCGATGCCGGCGGCGAAGACGTAGCGATTGACCCGGTCGAACTTGATGCCGAGCACGCGCGCCATCTCGCGATTTTCCGAACCTGCCCGCACGATCATGCCGATTTTTGTGCGCGCGATCACGAAGAAGATGACGAGTGCCACTATTAGGCAGAACACACAGATCGCCAGCCGGTAAAGCGGATAGGACAGGTTGTCAGTCAGCTGGATCGACCCCGACAACCACGCGGGTGGGGCGACCGCGTGCACGTCCTTGCCGAACAGCAACTGCCTGACTTCGTCGATCACCAGGATAAGGCCGAAGCTGAGCAGCACCTGTGCCAGATGATCCCGGCCATAGAGAAGACGAACGAAGACGGTCTCAAGCAGAATGCCGACTACAAAGGCAACCAGTACGCCGACAAGCAGGGCGACAACAAAACTGCCAGTCATCAACGTGATCCAGTAAGCCAGATAGGCGCCGAGCATATAGAACGCGCCATGGGCGAGATTGATGACCCCCAGGATGCCGAACACCAGTGTCAGACCGCTCGCGACAAGGAACAGGACCGCGCCGTACTGAACCGCATTCAGCAACTGAACGCCTAGTGTGATGAGGTCCATCAGATCAATCCAACCACGGCGGGCCACCTTCAGTCGCCGGCGCAATCAAGCATGAGGGCGTACCTTCCTGCGCAGTAACACCTCCGTCACGGACGGCCTTGCGCGCAACAGGCTTCGACGATTCGATCTTCATCGACAGACCGCGCAACGATGCTTCAGGTCATCTTACAGCCCCGCGCGGGATCGTCGACATCGGCCTGGGCGATCGAGATCATCTCGTTACGCCCGTTGCGGACCTCGCGCAGATAGATGTTCTGGATCGGGTTATGCGCCTTGTTGAAGGACAGCGACCCGCGCGGGCTGTCGATCTTCGCAGCTCCCATTGCCGCGATCATCTTGTCGCGCGCATTGAAGTCGCCGCCGACAGCCGTCAGCCCGATATCCAGCAGCGCCGCGCCATCGTAGCCCTGTACGGCGTAGATATCGCCGTCCTTGCCTGTCTTGGCCTTGAAGGCTTTGAGGAAGGCGAGATTGGCGGGATTATCGAGATTGTCCGCGTAATGCAGCGTCGTCCTGATACCCTTGGCGGCTTCACCCTGCGCTTCGATGGTGCCGTCGGTCAGAAAGCCTGCGCCATAAAGCGGGATGGTCTTGTTCAGGCCCGCCGCCGCATAATCCTTGACGAACTTCACCGCGCCACCGCCTGCAAAGAAGCTGAACACGGCATCGGGCTTCAACTGCGCGATCTGCGTGATCAGTGCCTGAAATTCCACCTCTGGAAATGGCACCGTCAGGTCCGCGACGATCTTGCCGCCGTTCTTGGTGAAGTTTTCAGCGAAGGCGCCGATCATCTCGGCACCGGCCGTGTAACGCCATGTGATCGTGACCACGTTTTTGATGCCGGCATCGGCCATCACCTTGCCCATCGGGTAGGTGCTCTGCCAGTTCGAGAACGACGTGCGGAAGATGTTCGGCGCGCAAGCAGGACCCGTCGCGTCATTGGCGCCGGCATTCGGAATGATCAGCAGTGTCTTGGTGTCGCGCGCGACCTTGACCATGGCCATGGCGACGCCGGAATGAACGGTGCCGACAACGACGTCAGCCTTCTCGCGGCCGACCAGCCGGTTCATGTTGTCGGTGGCTGCTTCCGGCTTCGATTCATCGTCCACCTGCACGAACGCAATATCGCGGCCGCCGAGCTTGCCGCCCTTCTGTTCGACATAGAGGCGGAAACCATCATCGATGAATTGGCCGAGCTTCGCATAGGTCCCGGTGTAGGGAAGCATCATCCCCACCTTCAACGGCGCGTTCTGCGCGATGGCCGGGCTATGAAGCGGCGACGTCGCAATGAATGTTGCTGCACCGGCGGTCCCGGACAGCATGGCGCGCCGCGTCAACGGACGCAGAAACCCCTTGGTGGTCATCGGCTCGTCTCCCCTCGGAATAATTGATGACCGGTTGATCCGGCCTACCAATGCAGATTGACGCCAGGCGTGAGCATTGCCCTCGCGTTCGCATCTCTGCAGCATAATGCACGAAATTGGAAAAGATCAAGAATTATAATTCATAGTCAACGCCAACGAGTAGCCAAGCTCATTCAAATCAATCGCTGTTGACCATCATGGCGGCTGCTGGCGTTGCCGGCGCATAGTTGCGCAGGGCAGCAAGAATGGAGCGGGCGCCGCGCCGCGCGCCTTCGGTCTGCACCCAGACCAGCGACAGGATAAGTTCAAGCCCGGGATCAACCGGCAGCGCCACGAGGCGTGCATCGAACGAGACGAGCGCGCTTTCGGGGAGCACCGAGACGAAGCCGAAATCCAGCATCAGATTGGCGATGATCGGGATCGAGTCGATTTCCGTGATGGTCAGCGCATCTATCTCTGCCTGAGGCAGCAATTGCGCCAGCAGTTTGTGCGCGGCTTGCCCGAGTCCCGTGCGTCGGCTGGGTAGCGCTAGCGGCTGTTGCCGAAGCACCTGCACGACATCGGGCTGGTCACCCAGCACCGCGCGCGCGCCGACGACCACAAGCTTCGATCGCACCAGCGCGCGAGACGAGACATCTGCCGGGATCGTATCGCTGTCGATCAGCGCCACATCGCAGCGCTTGTCCTTCAAGCCGGTGAGCAGATCCTCTGCCGTACCATTGGTGACGAACAGCGGCTGCGTCGGCCGATCCCGCTGCCAGGCTGCGACGAGAAAGGCCAGCAGCCGCGCGACATTGCTTTCGTGACCGAGCGGCATCACCGCCCCGAGCCTGATCGTGGCATTGGTCGAACGAAAACGCTCACGCGCACGCCGTGACAGTCGCTGCATGGCTTTTTCAAGTTCAGCCAACGACGTGACCAGCAATTGGCATGCCGGCGTCGGCGTGACACCGATACGGGAGCGATAAAACAACACACTGCCGAGTTCATCTTCAACGCGTGCAATCTGTCGCGCGAGCTGCGGCTGACCGAGACGAATGATGCGTGCGGCACGGCGTACGCTGCCGGTTTCCGCAACCAATGCGACACGCTGCAAGGCCGTGAGACTGACATCACACTCGGCGCAGAAAGCCCGTGCTACATCGCCTGCCCTATCGGGCGCGATCATCCCCATCGCTATATCCGCGGCGGCTTCAATCTCATCCAGCATTCGCCGTGCCTCGAGCGTGAGAAAGCTCGCCGCACCCACGCGATTCAGCAGTGGCGCCGCAATGGAGCGCTCGAACCGTTTCACCGCTGCCGAGAGCGTACTGGGTGCGCGTCCAAGTTGACGCGCGGCCTCACGCACATTGCCGCAACGAAGCACCACGGCGGTCATCACCAAGGTCGCAATGTCCATTCCATTGTCATCCGGGTCTGTAGTCGATTTTTCCGCGCTGCAGCGAGAGCGTATAGGATGTCCATCAAATGGGATATCCCCCCGATGCGCAATTGCGTTAGCTTTCATAACAGGGACCGCGGAAGCCAGATGCCGGCTTGGCCTGGCCGCGCCAATGGAGGTGTTCGATGAAAGCAATGATCGTTGCCGCCGGGCTTCTGGCTTTGGCCAGCCCCGCATTCGCGCAGTCGCAGGAACCGCTGAAGTCTGCGATCGACTCAACCTTCGCGCCGCATGCGATGCCCAAACTGTCGGGCGGCCTCGAAGGCTTCAATATCGACGTCGTCGATGAGATGTCGAAGCGCATCAAGCGCCCGATCACGGTGGAAGGCGCGCAATTCGCCGGTCTCCTTCCGGCGCTTCAGGCCGGCACCTACGACTTCCTCGCCGCTGTGGTCACCGTCACGCCCGAGCGTGCGCAGCAGTTGCTGTTCATGGAAGGCTTCGTCGACGCCGACTATCGTTTCATGACGCTGGCTTCGGCACCTCCCATCACCAAGCTCGAAGATCTCTCCGGCAAGACCATCGCCGTGCAGAAAGGCGCGATCTACGAGAAATGGGTCAACGACAATGCCGCCAAATATGGCTGGAAGTCGGAATCCTTCGCCACCAGCACCGACGCGGCGCAGGCCGTGCTCGCCGGCCGTGCGGACGCCAACATCTCGGCCGCCACCGTCGTTGCCTGGATCGTGAAGAACAATCCGCGGCTGAAGAATGCCTTTCTCTACAAGACGGGCCTCGTCTGGAGCATGCCGCTGCGCAACGGCAATACTGAATTGCGTAACAAGCTCGAAGACGCGCTGGTCTGCATGAAGCAGGATGGCACGCTGAAGAAACTCTACGTGAAGTGGTTCGGTGTCGAGCCGGAGGCCGGTTCGGCGACCACCACCATCTATCCCGGCTATGGCGCACCGGGCGTTGCCGGCTATGACCCGGCCGAGCAGAAACCGACCTGTTCATGAGTTCGGCAGCAGCAGCGCCTGTGCCCCGCTATCTGCTCGAAGCACGCGGCGTCCGGAAGAGCTTCGGCACCACAGAAGTCCTGAAGGGCGTCGATCTTTTGGTCGAGCCGGGCAAGCTGGTCTTTCTGATCGGCCCATCCGGCTCAGGCAAGAGTACCTTGCTGCGCTGTTGCAATCGTCTGGAGGAGCCGGATGGCGGCTCCATCATCATGGACAATGTCGACCTGCTGTCGCCGCGCACCGATATCAATGCCGCGCGGCGACAGATCGGCATGGTATTCCAGAGCTTCAATCTCTATCCGCACCTCACCGTGCAGAAGAACATCACGCTGGCCCTGCGCAAGGTGGCCGGCATGAGCACCACTGACGCCAACACTCGCGCCGCGGAGATGCTGGCGCTGGTGGGCCTGCCCGACAAGGCGGCCGCCTATCCTGCGCAACTCTCCGGCGGACAGCAGCAACGCATCGGCATCGCGCGTTCGCTCGCGCTCAATCCCAAGATCATCCTGATGGACGAGCCGACCTCGGCGCTCGACCCGGAACTGGTCGGCAGCGTGCTCGCTGTCGTGAAGGACCTCCGCGACCGCGGCATCACCATGGTTATCGCCAGCCACGAGATGAATTTCGCCCGCGAAGCCGCCGACAAGGTCGTATTCCTCGATGGCGGTCTCGTCATCGAGCAAGGCAGTGCCGAAGACATCTTCCTGCGGCCGCAGGAAGAACGTACCAAACGTTTTCTCGCGCAGATCAGGCACTAGGCCATGGCCGCCGCCGACGCGATGAGCAACTGGGACCGCTTCGTCTTCACCTTCTTCAACGCGGATATCGCGATGAAGTATGGCTGGGAGATTTTGCAGGGCGCCGGCGTTACCATTCTTGCCGGCCTCGCAGTGGTCATCACAGGTATCGGTGCTGGGTTCTGCCTCGCCGCCTTGCGTGCAATCGGTTGGAAACCGGTCAATTTTCTCATCATCGTGTTCGTCGATATCTTCCGCTCGCTGCCGCCATTGGCGATCATCCTGGTCCTGTTCTTCGGATTTCCCAATATCGGCATCGTCCTGCCCAGCCTCATCGTGCTGTGGATGTCCCTCGGCGCGGTGCTTGCAGCCTTTGCCGAAGAGATCTTCTGGGCCGGCATCACCTCGGTACCCAAGGGCCAATGGCTGGCCGCGCGCTCCACGGGCCTCACTTTCGCGCAAACCCTGCGTTACGTGATCCTGCCGCAGGCCGTTCGCCTTGGCATTCCGCCGCTGACCAATCGCGCCATCTCCATCACCAAGAACCTCGCACTCGGCAGCGCCATCGGCGTCAACGAGATTCTTGGCCGCGCCAATTCCGCGCTGTCGATGTCCGCCAATGCGACGCCGCTCACCATGGGCGCCCTGCTCTATGTGCTGGTGTTCATCCCGCTCGTGATCGCCTCCCGTACACTCGAACGCAACTATCGGTGGGGTGAGCACTGATGGAGCAGTTCACGCAGGAATTCTTCAATCTCGACGTCATGGCGAAGGTTGCGCCGTTCCTGCTGCAGGGACTGCTGCAGACGCTTCTGCTGTGCTCGTTCCTGATCCCGATCGGCCTCGTCAGCGGTATCCTCGTGATGTTGCTGACCACCAGCCCCTATCGCCTGCTGCGCTGGCCGGCGATCGCCGCCGTCGACTTCTTCCGTGCCTTTCCGCCGCTGGTGCTGCTGGTCTTCGTTTACGCGGGCCTGCCCTTCATTGGACTGCGCGTGCCCGCGCTGGTGGCAGTCGCCGTCGCCTTCCTGATCAATTCGGCGAGCTACTACGGCGAGATCTATCGCGCAGGCATGGTTAGCGTGCCGAAGGGCCAGCGCGAGGCCGCGCGGTCGACCGGACTCTCTGCCACACAGACATTGCTTTACGTGACGCTGCCGCAGGCGATCCGGAACGTGCTGCCCGATCTGCTCTCGAACACGGTCGAGCTGGTGAAGCTCACGACGCTGGCCAGCGTCATCTCGGTGCCGGAGCTGCTGCATTCCGCCAATCTGGCGCGCTCGCTCACTTACAACTCATCGCCGCTGATCCTCGCGGCCATCATCTATCTGCTCCTGCTGTTGCCGGTCGTGCGGCTGATCGCGCGGCTGGAACACAGGCTCTAGGACATACGGTCCCGCGGGACCATCACGACAAGCCGGCGTACCGGCGGCGAATGTGGAGTTGCACATGGATTTCGATCTGGTTCTCACCGGCAAGGTGATCGGTCACGACAGCATCATCGAGAACGGCTGGGTCGCGGTCCGCGACGGGCGCGTGGGTGCCGTCGGCGAAGGCACGCCGCCCGCCGCACGCGAGCGGCAGGATTTCAAGTCCGGCATGATCCTGCCGGGCGCCATCGACGCACAGGTCCACTCGCTGTCGCAGCGCAATCAGGAAGACTTCGTGTGGTCGACGCGGTCCGCCGCAGCCGGCGGCGTGACCACCATCGTCGACATGCCCTATGACGAAGGCGATCTGGTCTGCTCGGCTGCTGCAGTCGAGCGCAAGATTGCCCATGCGAGCAAACAGGCGCGCGTGGATTTCGCGCTCTATGGCACTATCGACCCCGAGGAGGGTCCGGCGCGCATTGTCGAACAGGCCAAGGCCGGCGTCGCCGCCTTCAAGTTCTCCACCTTCGGCACTGACCCGAAGCGCTTTCCGCGCATCCCCGCGCCGCTGCTCGCCGATTGTTTCGCCGCCATTGCGCCGACTGGCCTCGCCGCCGGCGTGCACAACGAGGACGACGAATTCATCCGCGATGCCGTCGCCAAGGTGAAGGCAAAAGGCATCACCGACTGGCGCGCGCATGCCATGTCGCGCCCGCCGCTCGCCGAAATTCTGGCGATGCTGCAGATCTATGAGACCGGCGCCGAGACCGGTTGTCCCGCCCATGTGGTGCATTGTTCTGTCGCGCGCGGTTACGATATTGCGGCGTGGTATCGCTCCGAGGGTCATCACGCCACGGTGGAATGCTGCATCCACTATCTCGTGCTCGACGAGGAGAATGACGTCTCCCGCCTCGGCGGCAAGGCCAAGATCAATCCGCCGGTGCGCCCGCGTGCCGATGTCGAGGCGCTCTGGGCAGAGCTTGCAGCCGGACGCGTCTCGCTGGTCTCGACCGATCACGTCAGTTGGTCGGAGGATCGCAAGATCAATCCGGACATGCTCGCCAACGCGTCGGGCGTCCCCGGCTTGGAGGCCATGGTGCCGCTGCTGGTAAAGGGCCTCGTCGAACGCGAATTGCCGCTGACCCATGCCGCGAAGCTGATGTCATTCAATCCGGCACGGCACTTCCGCATCGACGATCGCAAGGGCGCGCTGGCGCCCGGCCTCGACGCCGACATCACCGTGCTGGTGGACAAGCCCGTCATCTACGATGCCGCAGCGAGCGGCAACAACGTCGTCGGCTGGTCGCCCTATAACGGCATCACGCTGCCATGGACCGTTGCTGCGACCTACGTGCGCGGCCAGCTTGCCTTCGACGGCAGCAAGGTTCTCGCCGAGCCCGGCAGCGGACAATTCGTGCGGCCGCCGCTGCTTCTCCCAGAGCGACTTCCGGTGGCGTGACGCCCGCCGTTCCGATCACCGACCACATATCGAACACAAGAACATCTGCCGAGGAGACATTCCGATGGGACGTATTCTGACCGAACGCGATATTGAAGCCGCCGTGCGCGGCGGCGGTGTCTACGCTGCCGGTGGCGGCGGCTGGGCGGATCACGGGCGCATGCTCGGCCGCGCCGCCATTCTCGTCGGCAAGCCCGAACTCGTGTCGATCGACGAACTCGACGACGACGACTGGGTGGCCACTGCAGCCGCGATCGGCGCGCCGGCGTCGACCACCGCCTGGGAGATGCAGGGCAAGGATTACGTCCGCGCGGTGCAACTGCTGCAGGATGCGCTGGGTGAACCGCTGAAAGGCCTCATCATCGGCCAGAATGGCAAGTCGTCCACCATGAATGCGTGGCTGCCATCGGCCCTGCTCGGCACCAAGGTGGTCGATGCCGTCGGCGACATGCGCGCGCATCCGACCGGCGACATGGGCTCGATCGGTCTTGCCGGCTCGCCCGAGCCGATGATCCAGACAGCCGCCGGCGGCAACCGCGCCGAGAACCGCTATATCGAGCTCACCGTGCGGGGCGCCACCGCCAAGGTGTCGCCGATCCTGCGTACCGCCGGCGACATGTCCGGCGGTTTCATTGCATCCTGCCGCAATCCGGTTCGCGCGTCCTATGTGCGCGACAACGCCGCTCTGGGCGGCATCTCGCTCGCGCTGCGCCTCGGCGAAGCCATCCTCGCCGCCGAGTCCAAAGGTCCGTCTGCCGTGATCGACGCGATCTGCAAGGACACCGGCGGCGCGATCATCGGCAGCGGCAAGATCACGGCGAAGAATGTGGTCTATACGCCAGAAGCCTTCGACATCGGCACGCTGATCATCGGCGAAGGCGACCGCGCCATCACGCTGCATGTGATGAACGAATACATGGCCATCGTCGATGCATCGGGCAATCGTCTCGCGACCTTCCCCGACATCATCGCGACGCTGTCCGACGATGCGGAGCCGATGAGCGTCGGCCATCTCGAAGTCGGCATGAACGTGCATCTGTTCCATGTGCCAAAGACGATCATTCCGCTCGCCTCCAGCGTCAAGGATCCGGCGGTCTATCCCTCTGTCGAACGCGCCATGGGCATCGAGATCGCACGCTACGCACTGGCCTGAGACACGACAGGAGTCCGCCATGACATCAGCGAATCCACGGCACCCCGATTTTCCGATTCCTGGCGGCCCAACGCTGCGCGCCAAGGGCTGGCGGCAGGAAGGTCTGTTGCGGCTTCTGGAAAACGTGCTCGCGGTCGGTGAGGATCCGTCGAATCTCGTCGTCTATGCGGCGCTGGGGCGCGCGGCCCGTAACTGGCCCGCACACAAGGCCATCGTGCAGGCGCTGACGACCATGGAGGAAGACCAGACCCTGGTCATTCAGTCCGGCAAGCCGGTCGGCCTGCTGCGCACCCACGCCAAGGCGCCGCTGGTCATCATGGCGAATTGCAACATCGTAGGACAATGGGCCAAGGCCGAGATCTTCTACGAACTCGAACGCAAGGGTCTGATCTGCTGGGGCGGACTCACGGCCGGCGCGTGGCAATATATCGGCTCGCAGGGCGTCATTCAGGGCACCTACGAGATCTTCATGCGCATCGCCGAACGTCGCTTCGGCGGCACGCTCGCCGGGCGCTTCGTCCTCACCGCCGGGCTCGGCGGCATGGGCGGCTCGCAGCCGCTCGCCGGGCGCATGGCCGGCGCCGCGATCCTCACCGTCGACATCGATCCGGAACGGGCGCGCAAGCGCAAGGAGATCGGCTATCTCGAAGTGATCGCCCCCGACCTTGATTCAGCGCTGGAGATGATCGCCGCCGCGAAGGCGGAGCGTCGCGCGTTGTCGGTCGGTCTTGTCGGCAATGCCGCCGATATCTATCCGGAAATCGCCCGGCGCGGCGTCATCCCCGATGTAGTGACCGACCAGACCGCAGCCCACGATCTCGTCTACGGTTATGTGCCGCGCACGCGCTCACTCGAGGAAGCGCGCGTCATGCGCAAGACAGCGCCAGAACAATTGATGAAGGAGAGCCGCGCGTCGATTGTCGACCATGTGCGCGCGATGCTGACCTTCCAGGCGCGCGGCGCGGAAGTGTTCGACAACGGCAATCTCATTCGCACTCACGCCAAGGAAGGCGGCGTCACAAATGCCTTCGATATCCCGATCTTCACCGAAGCCTATCTGCGCCCGCTATTTGCACGCGCCATCGGTCCGTTCCGCTGGATGGCGCTGTCGGGCGATCCCGACGATATCCGTGCCATCGACGATCTCGTCCTGCGCCTGTTCGGCGACAACCAGATCGTCTCCAACTGGATCAAGCTCGCGCGCCAATACGTGCCTTTCGAAGGCTTGCCGGCACGCATCGCCTGGCTCGGCCATGGCGAGCGCAGCGAACTGGCGTTGGGCGTGAATGAACTCGTCGCCAGTGGCACGCTCAGGGGACCGGTCGCCTTCTCGCGCGATCATCTCGATGCCGCCGGCATGGCGCATCCGAACATCATGACCGAGAACATGCGCGACGGCTCCGATGCCATCGCCGACTGGCCACTGCTCGACGCCATGGCATTATGTTCGTCCCAGGCCGATCTCGTCGCCGTCCACTCCGGCGGCGGAGGTTATGCCGGCTACATGACCAGCGCCGGGGTCACCCTGATCGCCGACGGCACGGCCGCCGCGGCAGAACGACTCGCCATGAGCCTCGACAACGACACGGGCCTCGGCGTCATCCGCTACGCGGATGCCGGGTATGGCGAGGCCCTCGATGAGGTCTCGCTCAAGCACGTCCCGCATATACAACTCTAGAACGGTCGTTCCGAACACATTCTATGGCGTGCTGGCGAGAGCCCGCGCCTACGGACAGGCTTCGGGAACGTCGCCTTGGGCGAGCTCACAGGCCTTGTCGTCTAATATGCGACCGCGAAAATCGGAAAATTCAGGGCGTCAGGGGCTCACGCACACCGGCAGAAGCCGACACCCCAATTGCACAAAAGTCAGTCGCATCCGGAAGCGGGGAACACCGCTGGCAGGTGGTTGAAATTGCGCAGCTCTCTCTATAGACCCACGGAGCCAAAGCGATCCGCGGGCCCAGCCCGCCTGTTGTCGCCTTGGCCGTTGGGGCGTAGCCAAGCGGTAAGGCAGGGGATTTTGATTCCCCCATTCGGAGGTTCGATCCCTCCCGCCCCAGCCAATATTTCACAATATTATCAGATGGTTATGGATTTTCACCGGAATCCATTCTGACAACTCATCCCCTGCCCATCCTGACAACTCGTTGCTAATGCGTTCCTCGGAGTGGCCAAAAAAGAGCGCCCGCAAAGGGGCGCTTTTCTCTCGCATTCGGCTCGTATGCGCTTTCCGTTCAAAGGCTGGCGGCAATGATCGCTGATGAAGGTTTGCGTCGGCCGGGTAAGCGACCTCTGCCAGCAAAGCTAGGAACATTTCACCGTAGAGGCGCGATACATACATGACCCATTCATCGCCGGGCTTCGGCAACCTGTACCTGTTTCAACAGACGGCGACGCAAGCCGATGAAGGACATCAACAGATCTGTCATTACAGCGTGTTGGCGCCGCCAAGCACGGCCGTAAATTCATGCGAGAAGGTGCAACCATTGCCATGAGCGATCGCGATCTCAGGATCCGCGATCTGCCGTGCGCCGGCATTGCCGCGTAATTGCTCCGTCGCTTCGATCAGCGTGAACAGCCCATACATGCCTGGATGCGCAAACGACAATCCACCACCATTGGTATTGACCGGCAGAGCACCACCCGGCGCGATCCGACCACCGGAGACGAAGGCGCCGCCCTCGCCTTTCTTGCAGAAGCTCATGTCTTCCAGGAACATGATGACGTTGATGGTGAAGGCGTCGTAGAGCTGCAACACATCGACATCAGCCGTGGTGATGCCCGCCATTTCGAACGCGCGCGGCGCGCATTCCGCCGTCGGCGTCGTACAGAAATCCGGAATCTGCGAGACCTCGCGGCTCCAGCTTGCGCCGGCGCCGCCGAGGAAATAGACCGGCTTGTGCTTCAGCGCTTTCGCACGATCGGGACTGGTGACGATGACGGCAGCGCCACCATCACTCATCAGACAGCAATCCAGCCGCGAGAGCGGATCGGCCACCAGCGGCGATGCCAGCACGTCGTCGATGGTCAGCGGCGCCCTCATCGTCGCATCGGGATGCAGCTGTGCCCATTGCCGCGCGGCCACGGCGACTTCCGCCATCTGCGCGCGCGTGGTGCCATATTCATACATGTGCCGCGCGGCGCACATCGCGTAACCGGGCAGCGGCGACATCAGGCCGTAGACTTTCTCGAAGGTCGGCAGTTCGTGGATGCCGAAGGTGCCGACCCCTTTGAGGTTGGAGCCATAGGCGATCAGCACCGTGGTGCAGAGCCCTGCCTCGATGGCCATTGTCGCCTGCAGGAGATGCGACAGGAAGGACGAACCGCCGGTCATGTCCGAACACGCCCATTTCGGACGGATGCCGAGATACTCACCCATCGAGAGCGTCGGGAACATGTGATACAGCGTGCCACCGCAGATGCCATCGATGTCCTTCAACTGAAGACCCGCGTCCGCAACGGCGCGGGCAGTGGCGCCGGCCATCAGGTCCATCGAGGACAGACCGGGCGCGCGGCCGAGGCCGTAGGTGCCGATACCGACGATGGCGCTCTTGCCACGCAACGAGGATGCGGTCATGGCGCGGCTCCCACGGGGCGAAACAGCACGATGGGCTGTTCGCTATTGGCATAGGTGCCGAAATCCACCGGCGCGATCACCGCCTGCACGCGCATGCCGATATGAACCTCATCCGGCGCGCATTCGACGACGCGGCTAAGCATGCGGACGCCCTCGTCGAGCTCGACGACGCAGGCATTGTGGTCGCCGCCATGCTTCGCGGGCCGCCGCATGATGGTGGTCGAATAGACCGTGCCGAAGCCACTGATTTCGACGAATTCGAGATCGTCTGCGCCACTGCAGGGCGCGATCAGGCGCGGATAGAACACATATTCGCCGGTCGAGCGCGAACGCTGGATCATCAGTCTGCCGGCGCGCAGATGGGCCCAGAACTGTCCTTCGGGACCAAGCTCGGCCGCTGGCGAGGTTGCTGTCGTCATGTCCACTCCGCTTCCTGCAGCGACCGCCAGCTGATCTTGTTGCTTTCCGAGCGCGGCAGGCTATCGACCAGCACCACCGAGCGTGGCGTCTTGTAATTGGCCATGGCACCACGCGACCAGCCGATGATGTCGTCTGCCGTTGTCGACGCCTTGGCCGCATCATGCAGCACCACCAGTGCCTTCACCGACTCGCCGCGATAGCTGTCCGGCGTCGAGATGATGCAGCACTCCTTGATGGCGGGATGGCCATACATGATGGACTCGACTTCCGCCGGCCACACCTTGAAGCCGCTGACATTGATCATCCGCTTCAGCCGATCGACAGCAAAGAAATAGCCGTCGCGGTCGCGATAGCCGAGATCGCCGGTACGTAGAAAGCGCTTGCTGCCCAGCGTGACGAAAGAGGTCTCGTTCGCTTCGGGCTTGTTCCAGTAGTTCTGCAGCACCTGCGGGCCGTTGACGACGATCTCGCCGATGGCGTCATTGCCGAGCTCGGTCAGCGTGTCGGGATCGATGATCCGCGCGTCGGTCTGGTGCACGGCGATGCCGAGGCACTGGCGCCTTGGCGCTTCCATCGGATTGATGTGGGTCGGCGACATGGTCTCGGTCATGCCGTAGCCCTCGACGAATTCGAGGTTGAAGCGGGTCTTCAGCCGCTCGGCCACCGCCACCGGCATCGCCGCGCCACCTCCGGTGATGACCTTGAGCTTTGCAAAACATTCTTCGCGGAATGTCGGGCTGGAGAGCACGTCGACGATCATGGTCGGCGCCGCGTTCCAGAAGGTCACGCCATGGGCCTCGAACAGACCAGGGATCAGGTCCTTATCCCAGCGCGCCATCAGCATCAGCGTCGCGCCGACCGAGATCGCTGCATTCATCGAGCCCTGCATGCCCGCCACATGAAAGAACGGCTGCACGCCAGTCAGCACGTCATCGCCACCGAGCCGGTACCAGCGCGCTTGCAACACCGCCGTAAACAGCACGCTTGAGTGCAGATGCATACAGGCCTTCGGCTTGCCTGTCGTGCCGGATGTGTAAGGGAACAGGCAGAGATCGGTTAGCGTCGCGGTCATCGGCGACGGCGTCTCGTTGCGCGCGATCACAGAGTCCCAGGCGCGCCAGCCCGGCGCGGTGGGGCACGATCCGTTTTGCGTCACGCAGGCGGGCAGCGTGTAAGGCGATGGCTCGGGCACATAGTCGTGATAGTGCGCGACGATGATATTGTTGACGGCATGCCTCAGCAGGGGCGTGAAGACATCGACGAGATCGCCGCCGACGATTGCCACGCCAGCGCCGCTGTCGGACGCGATATGGTCGAGTTCGGCGGTCTTGTTCATCGGGTTGATCGGCACCACGACCGCGTCGGCCCGCATGACGGCGTAATACGAAATCACATATTGCGGCGAATTCTGCAGCGCGACCATGACGCGATCACCGCGCTTCACGCCGCAGATGCTCTGCAGATAGCCGGCGAGCGCGTCGACCTGCCGCAACAGTTCCGCGTAAGTGAGCACTCCGCCGTAGAACAGCGTAGCCGGATGATCCGGCCGCGCCGTCGCCGCCCGCACCAGCGCATCGTACAGGACACCCTCGGGCAACGGCAGCGTGTGCGGCTCGCCGGGCGGCCAGAACGGAGAGACGGCACTCACGGCAAGCCTCCTGACGCGGTCCTCATGCAGATACTCAGGCGAAACGGAAACCGGCGACATCACCGTCATACAGCGCTTCGAAATAGCCGACGATGACGGCGCGGATGTCCTGTTCGTCTTGCATCTTCAAGTCTCTGTTGTCGTGTATCAGTTGAGGCCGCCGGAACGCGCATGTTCCTCATCGGCAAGTTCAAGTCCGTGGTCGAGCGCTGCGAGCAGCCGCTCGGCATCCTGCTCGCTGATGATCAGCGGCGGCGCCAGGAATAGCGAGGTCTGCTCGCCTGATGTGCCGATCACTGCGCCTGCTTCCATCGCCCGTGCGGCGACGCGTGAAGCGATCGGATTTTCCTTGGTGTCAGCAGCCCATGAACGCCAGTCGGGCCCGTGCAGTTCGACGGTCCAATGCAGGCCCTGGCCTGCAACGCGGCTGACGCTCGGATGGTTACGGGCGAGTTCGAGCAGGCGCTTCGTGAAGAACACTTCCATGGCGCGCACGCGCGCCAGAATGTCCTCTTCCGTCACCACATTGAGATAGGCACTGATGGCGGCCATGCTGATCGGATGGCCACGTAGCGTGCCGTAGTTCTGCCAGCTCGATCCCTTGAGCTGCTCAACGATCTTCTTCGAGACCACCACTGCGGCCACCGCTGCAGCACCACCGCCGAGCGACTTGCCCATGGTGACGATATCCGGACGGCTCTTGGCGCCCTGGAACGCGAACCAGCGGCCAGAACGGCCGGCGCCGGTGACGACTTCGTCGGCGATCCAGATCGAATTTGCTTTGGCGGCGTGATCGGCGACTTCGTCTTGATAGTCGCCGTCGTAGTAATTGCCGCCCTGCGTGTAGTCGATGATGGTCGCCGCCGTATCTGCCAGAACAGTGCCAGCATCGGCGAGCACGTCTTTGACCGGCTGGTTGCTGAGCGGCGCGCCGTAGATCGCCCCGTCAGGTGCAGGCAGGATCTTCACCGGCGCCATCGGGGCCGGCAGACGCGAGCCGCCGGCCTGCACGGCGAGCCCACCATGCCAGTGCGGCTGCACAGTCATGCTGCGCGACAGACCGACGAGACCGTGATAGGCGCGCTCGCGCGTCGCCAGCGCTGACTTTTGCGACAGAGCCTGACAGAGCGACAGTGCCATGTCGTTGGCCTCGGAGCCGCTGATGCAGAAGCGTACCCCGCCGACCCAGTCCTCCTCGCCCGCGAAGGCGGTGCTGATCAGATCGTCCGCAGCTTTCTCGCGGCCGATCCAGGTCCAGCCCTCGTTGACGACCGGCGTATCCGCGGCTGCACGAATGGCTTCCACCATTTTCGGGTGGCGATGACCGAGCCCGCCGCCGGTGTTGCTGCCGTCGATCAGGCGGCGCCCATCTTGCAGATGGAAATAGACGCCTTCGCCACCGACCACGGTCAGAGGGGCGCTGTCGCCGGCATTGAGGCCCGTCCGCAAAAGTCTGCTCATCGATTATCCTTTTTATCCTTGCGGAGGTGCATCACGCGCGGCCATAGCCGCCGCCGCCGCACATCTCGATGGTGATGACATCGTCCCGTTGCAGCACGAGGTTCGACTTGCCCTCGACGTCGATTACCTCGCCGCCCCGCGTGAGCGTGAGGCGTGCGGTCTTGCCGGGTGCGCCGCCCTTCAGGCCAAACGGGGGAATAATCTTGCGCTCGACACAACTGGTCAGATGCATGCTGGGGGCAAGGATGCGGTAGCTGCGCACGACACCGTCGCCGCCCGGATAGGCGCCTGCCCCGCCGGAGCCCCAGCGGATCGCCTGCTGCTCGACGCGGATATTGTAGTTGGCCTCGATGGCCTCGGCCGGCGTGTTGGAGGTGTTGGTCAAGTGCACGCGGGTCGCGGCGCAGCCGGCGCGGTTGTGTCGCGCGCCCTCGCCGCCGGCATGGACCTCGTACAGCATCTTCCAGGAGCCATCCTGCCGCGGCTCGGCGAAAGAGAGCATGCCGGACGTGGTGGCGCCGCCCGACGACAGCCGCTCCGGAATCACGTTTTGCATGGCGAGGAAGATCGCATCGACGATGCGCAGCGATGTCTCGTGATTGCCGGCCGCCACCGGCGCGGTGAGACCGGGTTCGAAGATCGAGCCCGGTCGGGTGATGATAGTGAGCGGACGTAACGCGCCGCCATTCTGCTGCATGTCGCGCCCGCTCATGATGCGCGCGCTATAGGCCACCGCGGATTTCGCGATGAAGGACGTGGTGTTACAGAAATTCGAGACCCGGTCGCAACTGCCGGATAGATCGAACGTCGCTTCGTCGCCCTTGATGGTGATCTTGACATGGATACGCGCCGGCTCGTCATTGGGGCCGCCGTCGTCGAGGAAATCCTCGCCTTCATAGACGCCGTCAGGTAACCCGAGAATGGCTTCGCGCATCTCGGCTTCGGAGAGATCGTGCAGCCGCGATAGCGCCGCCACGAACATTGCCTTGCCGTGCTGCTTGCACAATTCGACGATGCGCTTTTCGCCGGCCAGCGTGCAGGCGATCTGGCCGAGCAAATCGCCCTCGCAGGATTCCGGATCGCGGACATTGACCTTGAGGAACTGGACGATGGCATCGCTGACACCCGCCGCCGTGACAATCTTGATCGGCGGAATCCGCAGTGCTTCCTGAAAGGTGTCGATGGCCTTGGCGAGATAGCTGCCCGGCCATGTGCCGCCGATATCAGGCCAATGCGCCAGGCTGACGGCGAAGGCAACGATGTCACCCTGGAAGAACACCGGGCGAACGACCTTGACGTCGTTGAGGTGATTGCCGCCGAGCGCGCCGAGATTATAGATCAACACATCGCCTTCGCTCAGTGTCGCAGCCGGCACGACCTTCAGCAATTCGCGGATCGTATAGGCCATGGCGCCGAGATGGACCGGGATGTCGCGGCCCTGCCCGACCAGTTCGCCCTGCGCATCGGTAATCGCCGAGGACAGATCGCCGGCCTCGCGCAGCAGCGGCGAGCGCGCCGAGCGTGTCATCACCAGACTCATCTCTTCCGCTGCGGCCGACAGGCCATGGCGGATCACTTCGACGGCAAAGGGGTCGAGCTTCATGATGCCACCTTCGCGAGATAGAGATTGCCGTTGCTGTCCGGCGTCGCCTGCCATTGCGGCGGCAGGACTACGGTGGACCACGCGTCTTCGATGATCGCCGGACCGGTCACGACGGAAGTCATGGCGCTGCGATCGACCACATCGGTCATGACGTCCAGCGCGCCATCGAACGAGCAACGGCGTTTCGGAGCAGCTTCGGCGTGCAAAACTGTCGTCGGACGGCTCACTTCGGTGGTCGAGGGTTGCCGTGCCTGCGCACGCACGGATTCGATCACGCAGCTTTCGTTGGTCGCGTAGCCGAACAACTCGCGATGCTTGACGAGAAAGTCCTGCCGAAGTCTATCGACATCGAGCGGCATCGTGAACGGCACGGGGATCGCATCGGCCTGCGCGGCATAGCGCATCAGCGCGACCAGTTCGGTCTGGATGGAGTCGCGCGGGATCGCATTGGCGAGCAAAGGCACAAGGGTCTGCTCGACCAGCACGTCGATACGCTGCGTGACCTTGGCGAGATCGATCCCGTCCAACGCGACGCGCAGAGTCTGCTGCTGCAGGAAGCTGAAATCGGCGGTCAGACATCCCAGCGCGGAAAAGGCGCTGGACGCGGCGGGCACCACGATCTCTGTGATCCCGTAGAGTTCGGCGAGACCCGCCGCATGCATCGGGCCGCCGCCGCCGAACGCCAGCAGCGTACAGTCGCGGCCATCGATCCCGCGCTCCACCGTCACGCGGCGCAGCGCGCGAGCCATGGTGGCATTCGCCACGCGGATGATGCCAAGTGCGGTTTCGGTAAGGCTCAGTCCAAGTCCTTGCGCGATCGGCTCGATCACGCGGGCTGCGGCATCGACATCGATGCCGATGCGGTCGCCGAGCTTGGTTTCGGGGTTGAGATAGCCGAGCAGCGCGTTGGCATCGGTGATGGTCGGCCTGGTGCCGCCACGGCCATAGCAGGCCGGGCCAGGCTCCGAGCCGGCACTTTCCGGCCCGACGGTCAGACCGCCGGCGCCGGCGCGTACGATAGAGCCACCGCCGGCGCCGATGGAATGCACCGCGAGCATCGGCTGACGCAGCGGGCGATCGCCAAGCATCTTGCCGTCGGCCATCTCCGCCTGACCATCGACGATCAGGCAGACGTCGGTCGTTGTGCCGCCCATATCGAAAGTGAGCACGCGGGATTTCTTGAGCTGGCGCGCGATGCTGACCGAGGCCGCGACGCCGGCGGCCGGGCCGGACATCGCCATCACCAGCGGGCGGCGCTTGACGGCCGAGATCGGGATCATCGCGCCGGCTGAATGAAACACCTGCAGGCCCGGACCGATGGGCAGACGTTCTTCAAGCTCGCTCAGATATTCCACCGCAATCGGCATTGCCGCTGCATTGAACGCCGTCGATGACGTGCGCTCATATTCGCGCGCTTCGGGATTGATCTCATGCGACAGCGAGACATGCGGCACAATGGCCTTCAACCGCTCGGCTAGAATCTGTTCATGGACGGGATTGGCATAGGCATGCAGCAGCGAGACGGCGACGCTTTCCACGCCGGTCTCCTTCAGCCAGGCGATCAGGCGCTTGATTTCGGCTTCGGCCAATGGCCTCAGCACCTGGCCCTCGTGATCAAGGCGCTCATCGAGCGCGAAACACAATTCACGCGGCACCAACGCCTTGGCCTTTGGCGCGATATCCAGGCGATAGAGGTCGCGGCGGCGATAGCGCGCGATCTCCAGAACATCTTCGAAACCCTTCGTCGCGATCAGCGCGATCCTGGGCAGGCGCTCTTCGACAATCGCATTGGTGATCCGGGTGGTGCCGTGAATGAAGCGCTTCACGTCGCTCTTGCGCAGACCAACAGCCTCGATGGCTTCGAGCATCGCCTGCACCGGCGCGTGCGGGCGCGACGGCACCTTGGCGATCCGCGTCTCTGACGTGTCGCGCCGAATGGCGATGATGTCGGTGAAGGTACCACCGATGTCGGTTCCGATTTCCCAGATATTCGTCACGCGCGTTGGTCCCGCTTTCGTTCAGGGCCGGCGATGCAGCACAAGGACTACATCGCCGGGTCGTTCGTCTTCGCTTACTTGCGGGCGAGATCGCGGAAATCGACCTGGCGGTGAAACCAGTAGGTGTAGCCATCAAGCTGCGGGATCATCACGGCGTCCTGGTTGGACTGCCACAAGAGCACCAGCGGAACTTCCTTGACGTATTCCGCGATCATCTGCTTGCCCATCTCGTCATACTTGGCCTGATCCTGCTCGAACCGAGCCTGATTGGCCAGTTTCACCACCAGCTCGTCATTCCAGGAGCTATAGTTCCAGCGCTGGTTACCGGTGAAGAAGTTGCGGAAGAAGTAATCCGTAGTCGGCAGCCAGGCGGTGGAGCCTTCGGTGAAGAACGGCAGTTTCTTCTCGGTGATCTGCGTCGACATCTGCGAGTCCGGCAGCTTCTGCACATCGACCTCGATATTGAGCTTCGCCAGCGCCTCCTTCAGCAGCGCCGCCATGGGCTCCGTAACAGCTGCGGAGCCGACATTGATGCTGAAAGTGGTCTTGAAGCCCTTCTCGAAACCAGCTTCAGCCAGAAGCTGCTTGGCCTTGGCCATATCGATCTTCGCCGGCATCGGCTGCGGGAAATCACCATTTGGTGGCGACGTCCACGACGCGCCGAACAGCGGGAAGCCGCGTTTGAAGATCGCTGCGCTGAACATGTCGTTATAGGGCAGCGCCATGGCGATGGCCTGACGGACCTTGAGATTGTCGAACGGCGCCATTTGCGTATTGAAGGCAATCATGGTGAAGCCGTTGGTCTGCGGCGTCGATTCCACTTTGACCTTGCCGCGCTGCTGCAGCGACGGCACGTCGCTGGCCTGCAGATCGATGGCGATGTCGGCATCGCCCTTCTCGATCAGATTGGCGCGCGTGGCGGGATCGCCGATGGTCTGTTCGATGACGCGCTTGAAGTAAGGCAGCTTGCCGTCACGGCCGCTCTTCCAGTTGTCGTTGCGCTTCAGGATCAACTGCTCGCCCGGCTTGAACATCTCGACCGTATAGGCGCCCGAGCCAGCGGTATTGGTCTTCAGCCATTCCTGCGCCCAGGGGTCTTCGGCGGTCGCATGCTGTTTCGCGAGCTTGCTGTTGAAGATCGGCGCCAGCGGCGTGGCGAGATTGGCCAGCGCCAGACGATCCGCTTTGGGTAGTGTTACGGTGATCGTGCGCTCGTCGACAATCGCGAATTGCTCGGCCTTGGTCAGCGATCCCGTGCCCATTTGCCCTGCGGCAATGGATTTGGCAGTGACGGCACGATCGAGCGACCATTTCACGTCTTCTGCGGTGACGGGCGTGCCATCGTGCCACTTGGTATCGCGCAGCTTGAAGGTGATCTTCAGCCCGTCCGGGCTGACCTCATAGCTCTCGGCCAATTCGCCGCGGATCTTGCTGCGATCAAATACCCAGACGCCGTTCTCGTCGCGCTTGCGGTCGAAGGCCACAAGGCGGTCATAGATGCTGGTCGAGACGCCAAAGGCCTCACGTGTCGCACCCGGCGTGGTGGGGTCCAGCGTCGGGATATTGTTGCCGGTCACCTGGCGCAGGGTCTCGGCCCGCGTCTGCGCCTGTGCCGCCGCTGGTGTGAGCGCCATCAGCACCACGCTGCCCGTCAATCTCAACAAACGCCCGCGATCAGCCATCATCTGCCACCGTCCCCTGTCGAACCTCGTTCTGCAAAATCTTGGCGCATCGCGCGCATCCGGATAGAGCCAGACTCGCTGGAAACGACTAGGCCAGATTGCCGGACGCAGGGTAATGCGCTAGCGAGGCGCTAAGGTGCTTAGTTACAGTGCAAGCGCTGCACGCAAATGCAGCAACGATCCCATCAGCGCGCTGATTTATTCAGATGCAGGATGTGCGGCAGTTGTCGCGCCGTCGATGGCTCGACGAGATCGCGCCTACGCGGCGGCAAGGGGAGCTACCCGCCGAAGATTGAGCAATTTGCAGGCGCGTGGCCACTGCCGGGAAACGCATATGGCGGATCGGATTATTTTTTTGCTGCAGATGGCTCCACACCGAGAAGCTGCGCCATTTTCGCGATCAGGCGCGGCGCATCGGTGGGCTTGAGGCGGCCATAGCCCAATACGAGGCCGGCATAGATCGGCGTCTCCAGATGATTCTGCGATAGCGGCTGCACGTGGAGACCCCCTTGCTTCAACAGCCGTGCCGCCTCCACATCGCTCATCCGCGCCTTCAGGCGCTCGGTGAACAGAGCGACGAGATGAAGACCGGTTGCACAGGGAGCGACAGTGAGATCATCAGGCAAATACTGACGGATCGCATCCATTAAGGCCTGCTGCCGTTCCGCATAGACTTTTCGCATGCGGCGGAGATGGCGCAGCAGATGGCCCTCGCGCATGAATTCGGCGAGCGCGCGCTGGCCGATGCCGGAACTGTGCACGTCGATGCGCGCGCGGCCCTTGGTGAAGATCTCGACGAAGCGCTCCGGCGCGACGATGTAGCCCAAGCGCAAGCTCGGCATCATGATCTTGGAGAAGGTGCCGAGATAGATCACGCGCTGCTCGCGGTCGAGCGACTTCAGCGACGCGATCATGCTGTCCTGATGCCGGAACTCGGAATTGTAGTCGTCCTCGACAATCCAGACGTCGTTGCGATTGGCCCAGTCGAGCAATTCGAGCCTCCGCTCCAGCCCCATGCTGACGCCGAGCGGATATTGATGCGACGGCGTCACCACGATCAGCTTCGCATTCGGCGCGCGGCGAATGCCCTCGGTGACGCATAGCCCCTTGTCGTCCACCGGTATCGGCACCAATTTACCGCCGGCCGCCGTCAGCGACCACTGCGCCTCGACGAAGCCCGGCTCCTCCACCCAAACTTCGTCGCCATGATCGAGGATCATGCGGCTACACAGGTCCAGCGCGCTGGAAGTGCCCGAGGTAACGACGATCTGCTCAGGCGTGCAGACGAGACCACGTACCGCGCCAAGGAAGTCCGCGATCTCGCGCCGAAGCTCCGGAAGGCCGGCGGGGGACAAATCGAGGCATTCCTCCTTGTCAGGTTGCAGCGACGTCTGGCGCAGCAACCGAGCCCAATCGCCGAACGGAAAGGTCGAGATATCGGGCGCACCGGGGCTGAAATCCGACGCCCAATTGGTCTCGTAGGTGAAGCCAATCAGCAACTGCCAGCGCTGAGAGATGGGACCGGCGATGCGCGAGATATCCGCAGACGCGCCCGCCGGCGATGCTGCGTTGCGGCTGACCGCGGCGACCGAGACACCGCCGCGCGGCATCGATTCCAGATAGCCTTCGGCGTAGAGGATGTCCCAGGCACTCAACACCACCATGCGCGAGCAACCGAGTTCGCGCGCAATCTCCCGCGAACCGAGAAACTGGGTGCCCGCCGGCAGCATCCCCTGCAGAATCCCGTCGCGCATCTGCGCCGCAATTTGCTGGGGCAATGCCACTGACGAAGCCCGGTCAAGACGGATGCCCGCCAATGACATCCGTCTCCTCTGGCCAGTGGAATTCTGCATGCGAAACGAGGCCCGGACAAACGATCGAGATGAATGTGACTGAACAAGTAGCAGCACGGAAGGCTGGACGTCCACATTGCACCGTATGGCCTAAATAGCGGAGCTTGCCAGGCGCCCTGCACACGGTTTGAGATCGGAGCTAAGACGCTTCCAGCGTGCTAAAATCTCGATCGCAATACCGGCCCTCGCAATGCGCGAAATCCGGACCTCTGCCTCAAGTCCTTCGAAGATATCCGGAGCCTGGAGGAATCGGGCGTATCAGCGATCTGCAATCACGGCCTGCACCAACGGCACCCCTCCACAAGGGCTCGGATTTACGAATGAAGGTCCGCTTTGCGCCAAAAGCGAACAACCCAACCATTGCTGATTCCGAAGTCAGAAACTCTGGGTAGTCCAAGAGACGAGCTCTTTGGCAAGGTTTGAGAAAGCGGAGTCGAAAGCCCGAACGGTTCCTGGTGCATCCAGCTTTTCGATCCTCTGGCTTTGGCGAAATATTCGGGAAGCGATGACCTTTCCATCCTTATCCAGAATCTTTGTAGACAACTCAATTTCTGCCGCTGGCGTTTCATCAGGCCCAACGTCAAATCGTCTGATATCGATAGTGGGCTCAATTGGTCGGTGCAACACTCTAATCTTGTAGCAAAGATGGAGTGCGGACATGAACCGGCGACAACGCATTAACTACTCGGCGGCGCAACGATCCGAGATCTGGGATCGTTGGCAAGCAGGCGAACCGATGAGTTCGATCGGACGCCGGTTTGACCGCGATTCCTCATTGGTATTCTCGATCATATCGCCGACTGGCGGTATCCGGCCGCCGGATCGGTGCCGTGCCAAGCGAGCGCTTAGTCTGTCTGAACGGGAGGAGATTTCTCGTTGGCTCAGCATGTGCCGCTCCTTGCGGTCGATCGCACGTCATTTGGGACGATCGGCTTCAACCATCAGCCGTGAAGTCCGACGCAATGGTGGGGCGGATCGCTATCGGGCAGCCCGGTCCGATCAGGCCGCCTGGGATCGATCGCGGCGACCCAAGCTCTGCAAGCTGGCTTGTCGTCCGTTCTTGAGGCGGACAGTATCGACCTTGTTGGGGAGGCACTGGTCGCCGGAACAGATTGCCGGCTGGCTGAAGCGGACGCACCCGGCGGAGCCCGAAAAGCAGGTGTCACACGAGACGATCTATCGCAGCCTGTTCATCCAGGCGCGCGGCGTCCTGAAAAAGGAGCTTCTTGAGCACCTGAGAGCAAAGCGTACGGTTCGTCGCTCCAGGCATGCGAGCATGAAACGGAACGGGCTCGGCCAGATCAAGAACGCCGTATCCATCAGTGAACGACCGCCTTCCGTCGATGATCGTGCGGTCCCTGGCCATTGGGAAGGCGATCTGATCGGTGGATCGAGGAATAGCTATATCGCAACGCTTGTTGAACGGCATTCGCGCTATGTGATGCTGATTAAAGTCGCGAACAAAGATACCGAAAGCGTTGTCTCGGCGTTGATCAAGCAATCGCGGCGGTTGCCCAGCGAACTTTACAGGTCCCTGACTTGGGACAGAGGTAAGGAGCTCGCCGACCATCAGCGACTGGCATTGGCCGCCGACGTCGAT
This sequence comes from Tardiphaga sp. 709, assembly GCF_032401055.1. Classification (NCBI taxonomy): domain Bacteria; kingdom Pseudomonadati; phylum Pseudomonadota; class Alphaproteobacteria; order Hyphomicrobiales; family Nitrobacteraceae; genus Tardiphaga; species Tardiphaga sp. 709. Next base: position 2,505,440 of record NZ_CP135529.1, read on the forward strand.
ATCTATTTTTGTGACCCTCGCTCCCCATGGCAGCGCGGATCAAACGAGAACACCAACAGGTTGCTGCGCCAATATCTGCCGCGGGGCACCGATCTCTCCTTGCACAGCCAAGCCAGGCTCAGCGCCATTGCAAGGCAGCTCAATGAGCGACCACGGAAAACCTTGCTTTATCAGACGCCGGCTGAGAGGTTTGCCGAATGTGTTGCAGCGATCGGTTGAACTCACCATCAAAAGCTGATAATCGGGCTGAACGCCGTCCAGTGGCCGCGTAGGTGCATGTGTTACGTCGTAGTTTTCGAAACTCTCCAAGATCTTCGCCTGGACGAGCTTGGGAATGCTGTCTGCCCACTGCGCGTCGGGGAAGGCCGCCATGTCCTTGGGCTGCGAAAACAAGAATCGTTGCGTCTGCAAAAGGACGACAGCTGTTGGCTCGGGTATCGCGAACTGCCCCTTAAGTATTTTGGTTGGTGCCGGGAAGTCGACAGCAGCGCGAAGATTATAGGTCACCTTAGATACCGGAGAAACGCCGCCGCCCGTCATTCGCTCCAGACCGCTGACAATTCCGTCGAGCTTTCCAGTGTTGCGAGCGAGTCCTTCTGAGAAAACTTGAAGATTGGTGATCGTGCTTTTGAGCGGCGCGGCATTGTCCGCCAGAACGCCGTCGACCCGCCCAAGGGCATCGCGTGCCGCTTGTGTCATACTGCGGCCAGCGCCGGGTTCGGCTACCAGCATCGTCACGGGAGCGGAATTCGTCAACAATTTACCTCCCTCCAATGCGATTACCGGCACCCCCGTCAGTCCCTGGAAGTCCAATCCCACCTTTGTGTCACTGCGAACGGGAGTGGTGTTCACAACCGAGATGCTTGCAGTGACGCGACTGGGGCTATCGGCCGCCAAATCGAGACGCGTCACCTCCCCTACGCGAATGCCGTTAAAGAGTACCGCGGCACCCACCAGCAGACCCGGCACAGAGCCGTCGAATTGGATTTGATAGGCCGTCCGCGGACCTGAATTTCCGGTGCTATGCAGCCAGAATATAAAGCCGAACACCGCAGCGATAGCTGCGAGAACGAATGCGCCGACGATGACGAAAGGAGCGCGCGTTTCCATATCAGATCGCCTTTGGTTGGAGCATGAGGGAGCGCTTGCCATGGAAATAAGCCTTAACCCATGGATGCTCGGATCGAAGCAGCTCGCTCATCGGTCCGATCGTGACGATTTTTCCATCAGCCAGGGCCGCAACGCGATCACAAACGGTGTTCAGACTGGCGAGATCGTGCGTGACCATGAAGACCGTCAGTCCCAGGGTCTTCTGCAACGTCTTGATCAGCGTGTCGAAATCGCCAGCTGCGATAGGATCAAGGCCGGAAGTCGGTTCATCGAGAAAGACAATGGCCGGATCCAGCGCCAATGCGCGTGCAAGCGCGACTCGCTTTGTCATGCCGCCGGAAAGCTCCGACGGAAACTTGGCACCGTCCTCAGGTGCGAGACCCACCATTTCAAGCTTGGCATTCGCAATCTCGGCCATGAGTTCGTCCGAGAGCGTTGCATTTTCACGAAGCGGAAACTCAACGTTCTGCAATGCCGTGAGTGACGAAAACAGCGCCCCCTGCTGAAACAGCACTCCCCATTTTGCAGCGACACCCTTTGCCCGGCGCGCGGGCGTCAGACCGATATCGCTCCCCATCACCTCGATCTTTCCGCTTTGCCGCTCAATCAAACCAATCACAGTCCGCATCAGCACGGACTTCCCGCCACCGGAGGCACCGACCAACCCCAGGATTTCGCCCCGTCGAACATCGAGTGAAAGATGATCGATGACGATATGGCGGCCGAAACCGACAACTAGGTCCTCAACATGAATGGCAAGATGTGTACCTGTCTCCTGCATCGCTACATTCCTATCGATGCGAAAAACACGGCGAATAGTCCGTCGAGAACGATGACGAGGAAGATCGATTTCACGACAGATGTCGTTGTTTGTTTGCCTAGGGATTCAGCGCTACCTTTCACGCGAAGCCCCTCGCTACACGCGACGATCCCGATCACCAGCGCCATGAATGGCGCTTTGATGATACCCACTTCGAAATGCGTCACCGAAATCGCCTCATGTAACCGGGCTATGAATGTTACCGGCGACATTCCCCCATAAAACCATGCGACGAGGCCTCCCCCGTAAAGCGCCGCGACCGCCCCTACGAAGGCTAGGATCGGTAACGCGACGATCAACGCGACGACGCGAGGCAGGATCAGCACATCGACCGGATCAAGACCCATCGTCGATAGGGCATCAATCTCCTCGCGCATCTTCATGGAGCCCAGTTCAGCGGTGTAGGCGCTTCCGGATCTTCCGGCGACCATGATTGCAACGATCAGAACCCCCAGTTCACGCAACACCAGGATCCCGACCATATCGACCACATAGGCCTCCGCGCCGAACTTGCGGAAGTGGAATATGCCTTGCTGCGCGATAATGGCGCCGATCAGAAATGTAATCAGCACCACGATCGGAAGCGCCTGCCAGCCGACCCGATAGATCTGGTAAACCAGTGATGTCAGCCGAAACGATCTCGGGCGGCGAAGCACACCGACAGCGGCCAGGCAAATCGCGCCGAGCATTTGAAGGAAAGCCGACAGATCCAGAATTGCAGCCAGCGCCGCCCGACCCAGCATTTCCAATCTGCCGGCGATGGACTTACGCTCGGTGAGACCCGGATTACGTCGTCGATTGACCTGTCTCAATTCTTCGATCAGATCGATATAGTCTTCTGCAGCACCAACAATGTGCGCACGTTGTCCGCCGCCGGCCAAATGTCGCGATATTCGCTCGATAAGCCAAGCGCCCAACGTGTCGAGCTCGCGGACGCCGGACATGTTCACGGTTACCGACCGTGCCCGCGCGAGCTGAGGCGCAATGCTGGCAGATAGTTGCTCCAGAGTTGCCGCATTGACGACGGTCCAACTTCCTGTTGGGCACAGTTCCAGCGCATCGCCATTGGCCCTGGCAATGAGCAAAGGTGTATTCATCACGACGATCTCCTGCGCTGATGCCAAAGAGGCCAATGGAGGCGCCATCGAGCGTCGTCAGCCAGACGACGCGCGCGGGTTCAAGCGGATGCCACATGTGGGGTGACACGGATTCACCTCAAATCATACAACGAAGTTCCTTCCGCTGATTGCTGGAGCGAGCGTTATCGTCGGCCTGAAACTTATATTCGGAACTTCCGCCGCTCTGGCGGTTTGGATCTATCGAAATCGATCATCGATGCGTGTTCGTGGTCTTCTTTAATTAAAACGTTTCTGACGTGACAGCTGTTTGACGTATGTCAAATGGCCACTCGCCGTTTGCCGTACTGTTCTGCGACGATATTCCGCAACAACAAGCATGCACCTCGCTTCTGCAGAAGATAACACCGCTGCAAGAGCAAGTTAGACGCGAGCGCAAATCGCAAACAAGGAAACAAGATGCATCATTTTCATGCGGTCGTTTGGATCGACCATCGCGAAGCGAAGATATTCCATGTCGGCCTCACCGGGACAGATCAACTCGATCTCCATCCGACATTCGAGACACGCCACATTCATCACAAGGCCAACGAAATCGGAAGCGGTCACGTCCACGAAGACAAGGGACTGATGAAAGACGTGGCGGACGCGGTGAGTGATGCCGGTGAGATTCTGATCATTGGTCCGGCGCAGGCGAAAACCGAACTGGCGACCTATCTGCGAGAGCACACGCACATCGGCAGCCGCATTGTCGGCGTCGAGGCCGCTGACCATCCGACCGATGGTCAAATCGTCGCTTACGCCAAGAAACACTTCAAGATCGGTATATTGCACGGCGACGCGCCCGCAAGCCGCTGAAATTTACGACAAAGCGATTGCGAATATTGGCGGAAGATATTTGCCGCCGTGCAGCGACTGGATCAAGGTGCAGCATATGCCACGCTATGGAGAGGCCTTCCTCAGCACCGACGAGGTGCAATTGATTGATCGCTATTGGCGCGCCGCAAATTACCTGTCGGTGGGTCAGATATATCTGCTCGACAACGCCCTGCTGCGCGAGCCGTTGCGCAAGGACCACATCAAGCCCCGCTTGCTCGGCCATTGGGGAACCACGCCTGGGCTAAACTTCATCTACGCGCATCTGAATCGCATTATTTGCGCCCACGACCTCGACATGATCTATATCTGCGGCCCCGGCCATGGCGGCCCGGGCATGGTCGCAAATACATATCTGGAAGGCACCTATAGCGAGGTCTATCCGGACATTACCCGGGACGAAGACGGACTGCAGAAACTGTTTCGACAGTTCTCGTTTCCGGGAGGCATTCCTAGTCATGCGGCTCCGGAAACTCCCGGTTCTATCCATGAAGGCGGCGAACTCGGCTATGCGCTAGTGCACGCCTACGGCGCGGCCTTCGACAATCCCGACCTGATCGTCACCTGTGTCGTCGGAGACGGCGAAGCGGAGACCGGCCCCCTCGCCGCGTCATGGCACTCCAACAAGTTCTTGAGCCCGAAGCATGACGGCGCGGTACTGCCCATTCTTCATCTCAACGGTTACAAAATTGCCAGTCCCACCGTGATGGGGCGGATGAGCGACGACGAAATACGCCATCTGTTTCATGGCTACGGTCATGAGCCGATGTTCGTCGAGGGCAGCGATCCCGCCATGATGCACCCGCTGATGGCACATACGCTCGAGCGCGCGATTGACAGGATTCGTTCGATCCAGGCTTCGGCCCGTGACGGTCGCGCAACGGTGGATCGGCCGAAATGGCCGATGATCGTCATGCGCAGTCCAAAGGGCTGGACCGGACCCAAGGAAGTTGACGGCTTGAAGGTGGAGGGTTTTTGGCGCGCTCACCAGGTGCCGATTGCCAACCCGCGCGGCAATCCTGAACATCTCAGTCTGCTCGAAGAATGGATGCGCAGCTACCGGATCGACGATCTGTTCGATAAAGCTGGCCGGCTGCTACCTGAGTTGCAGGCCCTGGCGCCGCAGGGTCGCCGGCGCATGGGAGCGAATCCCCATGCCAACGGTGGTTTGCTAAAGCGCGAGCTAAAGCTGCCTGACTTCCGCGCCTATGCCATCGATGTTCCCCATCCCGGCGGAACAGAAGGCGAAGCAACGCGCGTGATGGGGCAGTTCCTGCGCGACGTCATCAAGCTGAACGCCGATGCGCGCAACTTCCGCATCATGGGTCCAGATGAAACAGCGTCGAACCGGCTAGACGCCGTATTTGACGTGACCGAGCGCGTCTGGATGGAGGGCGTCGAACCGTACGATGTCCATCTCGCCCAGGACGGCCGGGTGATGGAAGTGCTTAGCGAGCATCTATGTCAGGGCTGGCTGGAAGGCTATCTGCTGACCGGACGCCACGGGCTGATGTCCTGCTATGAGGCATTCATCCACATCGTCGATTCAATGTTCAATCAGCATGCCAAATGGCTGAAAGTGTCCCGGGCGCTGCCCTGGCGACGCCCCGTTGCCTCTCTCAATTATCTCCTTACATCCCATGTCTGGCGTCAGGACCACAACGGCTTCAGTCATCAGGATCCGGGCTTTGTCGACCTGGTTGCTAACAAGAAGGCCGACATCGTCCGGATCTACTTCCCGCCGGACGCCAACACACTGCTCTGGATCACTGATCACGTGCTTCGGACGTATGACCGCATCAACGTCATCGTTGCCGGCAAGCAACCCTCGCCGCAATGGCTCGGCATTGAGGAAGCTGCGACCCATTGCGACGCTGGGATCGGTATCTGGCCTTGGGCTGGCACCGAAGACACGGGCAGCGAACCAGACGTCGTGATGGCCTGTTGTGGCGACGTGCCTACCCTCGAAACCATGGCCGCGGTCGACCTTCTTCGGCAAGCCCTACCCGACCTGAAGATCCGCGTCGTCAACGTCGTCGATTTGATGACGCTGCAACCCAAGACGCAGCACCCGCACGGACTGGATGACCGCGACTTTGATGGCATGTTCACCCGGGACAAGCCGGTGATCTTCGCCTTTCACGGTTATCCCAACCTTATCCACCGCCTGACCTACAGCCGCGCCAACCATGACGGCATGCATGTACATGGCTTCGAGGAGGAAGGGACGACGACTACGCCGTTCGACATGGTGGTACTGAACCGGCTCGACCGCTTCCATCTCGCCATCGACGTCATCGAACGTGTTCCTCGCCTCGGCGTCACAGCACCGGCGATCAAGCAGCAGTTTCGCGACAAGCTGCTTGAACACACAACTTATGTGCGCGCCCATGGCGAAGACATGCCGCAGATTCGCGATTGGAGCTGGCCAGACCGCTTCACCAAGCACACGGCCGACTGAGGACAAACAATGCCAGATGCCGTCCTTGTCGTGAACTCCGGCTCTTCAAGCATCAAACTTGCGCTATTCGAAATCGCATCGGATAGAGAGCCGAGATTGCTCTGCCGTGGGAGTCTGGACGAACACGATGCCGAACCGCGCCTGACGATCAAAGTGACCGACGGTGCCGTTCTCTATGATCAGCATCGCAAAGTTGCAGACGGACACGGAGAAGAACTGCTGCTCGATGCTTTAAACTGGGTCGATGGCTATCTTGCCAGTGATGATCTGATTGCAGTTGGTCATCGCGTGGTCCATGGCGGACTGGCCTTCGCAGCGCCGGTCCGATTGACGGGATCGATCGTCAATAAGCTTGCCAAGCTGACACCGATGGCGCCGGTGCATCAGCCACGCTGTCTATCGCCGATACGTGCCATCATGACCGAACGCCCGGAACTGCCCCAAATTGCCTGCTTCGACACGGCGTTCCACCACTCACTTCCCGCGTCCGCCACCCGCTTTGCCATTCCACGCCAGCTCCACGACACCGGCATCCGCCGCTATGGATTTCATGGACTGTCGTTCGAGTTCATTGCCGGACGACTCCAGGAACTCTCACCATCTGCCGCCGAAAAACGGTGCGTTATTGCGCATCTGGGCAGCGGCGCCAGCCTATGCGCCATGCGTGGCGGTGCCAGTATCGACACCACGATGGGCTTTACCCCACTTGACGGCCTCGTGATGGCCACCCGCTGCGGCGCCATTGATCCTGGCGTGCTCCTCTATCTGCAGCAAGAGCTCGGAATGTCGGCAACCGACCTCGAAAATCTGCTCTATCGAGAATCCGGGCTGCTTGGAGTGTCGGGACTATCAGGCGACATGCGAGCACTGCTCGCCAGTAAAGACCCGCATGCCTCCGAAGCCATCGATCTGTTCGTGACGTCCATCGCCAGAGAGTCGGCGATGATGGTCAACAGTCTCCATGGTCTGGATTGTCTGATCTTTACCGGCGGGGTTGGCGAGCACGCACAGGAAATTCGCCGGCGCGTTTGCGAGCGGATGAGCTGGTTAGGTCTCACCCTCGATACAGACGCAAACGATGCAGGATCCGCGTGCATCAGCACTTGGGATAGCAGTGTTGAAATCCGGATCATTCCGACGAACGAGGAGTTGGTCATCGCGCGTTATTGCGTAAGGAACCTAGCTGATAGCATCTCTGATCCAGCCTAGGAGATCTACCGTCTGCTTCAAACTACCGAGAGACATTCGACGGGCTACCCGTCTGTACCATGTAACCAACGAGGTCCTCATGATAAATCTTGAAACATACGCACATGGCATCAGGGAGGCTCTGGACGAATGCCACGAGCACATGTCGCCTATGGAAGCTGGCGAACTGCAGATCGGCAAGCGTGCCAACGGTGCCGATTGGCAGGACATAACGACCGAGACGATCGATTGGCACAAGAAGATGATCACCACTTACGAAGGTATTCTGAAGGTGCTCTCTGCCAAGCTGCAGGGCGGTTTTTAATAGGATCAGGCCACGAGACACACATGAACGCGGTCGGTGGATCAACTCGTCCTTACCCGGTCGAATGGGAGCGACATCTCGTTCTCAATTCTGACTGGAGAATTTTTACGCGGCCAATCACGGCGGCGGATGAACCTCTAGTTCTGACGCTTCTCTCCCGCGTTAATAAGGGCGATCTCAGGCTTCGCTTCTTCGGTGCCATCAAGGAATTCTCCCACCCGTTTCTCGTAAGCTTGACGCAGATTGATTACGCTAGGGCCATGGCGTTCATCGCGTTCGATGAGGCGAGCCAGGAGCCGCTTGGCGTCGTCAGGATGCATCGTAAAGATGACGGCGTTTCCGGTGAATATGCCATCCTCCTTCAATCGGACCTCAAAGGCAGAGGGCTCGGTTGGGCTTTGATGCAGTTGATTATTGAATATTCCCGCTCCGAAGGGCTTAAACAGATCGTTGGCCAAATCATGCGCGAAAACACGATCATGCTTCAAATGTGCAGAGAGCTGGGTTTCGAAGTCATGGCAGACACAGAAGATCACGGAATTTATGATGTCACTTTAAACCTCTGAATAAATGTACCGCCTGGGATCCAGCATTCCGAAAGGCGACCTCGAACACTCAGTAAGGCCGGACTTCCGGATCAGAAGCGTTTTATGACGTTGTCCGCTTTGCGCGGTGAGTTCAACCGATCGCTGCAACACATTCGGCAAACCTCTCAGCCGGCGTCTGATAAAGCAAGGTTTTCCGTGGTCGCTCATTGAGCTGCCTTGCAATGGCGCTGAGCCTGGCTTGGCTGTGCAAGGAGAGATCGGTGCCCCGCGGCAGATATTGGCGCAGCAACCTGTTGGTGTTCTCGTTTGATCCGCGCTGCCATGGGGAGCGAGGGTCACAAAAATAGATATCGACGTCGGCGGCCAATGCCAGTCGCTGATGGTCGGCGAGCTCCTTACCTCTGTCCCAAGTCAGGGACCTGTAAAGTTCGCTGGGCAACCGCCGCGATTGCTTGATCAACGCCGAGACAACGCTTTCGGTATCTTTGTTCGCGACTTTAATCAGCATCACATAGCGCGAATGCCGTTCAACAAGCGTTGCGATATAGCTATTCCTCGATCCACCGATCAGATCGCCTTCCCAATGGCCAGGGACCGCACGATCATCGACGGAAGGCGGTCGTTCACTGATGGATACGGCGTTCTTGATCTGGCCGAGCCCGTTCCGTTTCATGCTCGCATGCCTGGAGCGACGAACCGTACGCTTTGCTCTCAGGTGCTCAAGAAGCTCCTTTTTCAGGACGCCGCGCGCCTGGATGAACAGGCTGCGATAGATCGTCTCGTGTGACACCTGCTTTTCGGGCTCCGCCGGGTGCGTCCGCTTCAGCCAGCCGGCAATCTGTTCCGGCGACCAGTGCCTCCCCAACAAGGTCGATACTGTCCGCCTCAAGAACGGACGACAAGCCAGCTTGCAGAGCTTGGGTCGCCGCGATCGATCCCAGGCGGCCTGATCGGACCGGGCTGCCCGATAGCGATCCGCCCCACCATTGCGTCGGACTTCACGGCTGATGGTTGAAGCCGATCGTCCCAAATGACGTGCGATCGACCGCAAGGAGCGGCACATGCTGAGCCAACGAGAAATCTCCTCCCGTTCAGACAGACTAAGCGCTCGCTTGGCACGGCACCGATCCGGCGGCCGGATACCGCCAGTCGGCGATATGATCGAGAATACCAATGAGGAATCGCGGTCAAACCGGCGTCCGATCGAACTCATCGGTTCGCCTGCTTGCCAACGATCCCAGATCTCGGATCGTTGCGCCGCCGAGTAGTTAATGCGTTGTCGCCGGTTCATGTCCGCACTCCATCTTTGCTACAAGATTAGAGTGTTGCACCGACCAATTGAGCCCACTGCCAGAAGCGGACACTATTCACCCTGAAGCAAAGGCTGCAAAGGCGCGTGCCACCGATCTCGCTTGGCTCTAAGGCGCCAAATACTGCAACAATCTCGGATCGTCGCGAATTTCGCTGGCCGAACCCGTCAGCGCAACCCGGCCGCGATCCAGCACGTAAGCGCGGCTCGCGACCCGAAGCGCGAGATCGAGATGCTGCTCGACGATGACGACGGCAATGTCCTTCGCCAGCAGGATCAGGCGCTCGGTGATTTCCTCGATGACACCGATCCAGACGCCCTCAGTCGGCTCATCCAGCAGCAAGATCTTGGGATCGGACAGCATGGCGCGCCCGATCGCCAGCATCTTGCGCTCACCGCCGGACAGCGTGCCGGCAAACTGATCAAGCCGCTGGCCGAGCTTCGGGAAGATCTCCAGCACGCGGTTGACTGCCCCACTGTCGCGATTGGTCAGCGCGCCGACGGCGAGATTGTCCCGCACCGAGAGTTTGGCGAACACCGAATGTTCCTGCGGGACATAGCCGACGCCGCGGCGAATGCGCTGCTCGGTCGGGAGTTTGCCGACATCGCGGCCATCGAGGCTCACCGCACCGCCGAGCACCGGCAACTCGCCGACAACAGCCTTCATCAGCGTGGTCTTGCCGGCGCCGTTGCGCCCGAGAATGGCGACGCCGCCGCGCCACGGCACGCTGAGCGTGACGCCGAACAGCACCTGGCTGCGGCCGTAACCGGCATCCAGCGACTGGATATCGAGGAATTTATCGTCAGGCACGGCGGAGATAGACCTCCTGGACCCTCGGGCACGACTGCACATGCTGCACCGAGCCGGTCTGCAGGATCTGGCCCTGATCCAGTACCGTGAGGCGGTCGCAGATATCGCGGATGAAATCGAGATCGTGCTCGACGATGACGAGCGAACAGCGCGCCTTGATCGGCTGCAGCAATTCGCCGGTGACGCGGCGTTCTTCCAGGCTCATGCCGCCGGTCGGCTCATCGAGCAGCAGGAGCTTCGGCTCGGGCGCCAGCGCCATGGCGATCTCAAGCCATTGCTGCTGCCCGTGCGACAGCGCGGATGCCGGCTCGTGGGCGCGATCGACGAGACGAAACTGTTCGAGCATCGCCATAACCTTGTCATGCAGCACGCCGCGGGTGCGCGACAGCGCCAGGTTGAGCAGCGATGTCTGTGCCTGCAGCGCCAGCAGGATGTTGTCGTAGAGCGTCAGCGCCGGCAGCACGCTGGTAATCTGGAATTTCAGGCTCATGCCGGCACGGGCGCGCTCAGCTGGCGAAGCCTGCGTGATATCGTGACCGCCGAAAGTGACCGTGCCTTGCGTCGGTGTCTCGGCGCCGGCGATACATTTCATCAACGTGCTCTTGCCGGAGCCGTTGGGTCCAATCAGGCCATGGAATTCATTGGCAGCGATGGTGAGATCGGCACCGTTCAGCGCCGTGAGCTTGCCGAAGATCTTGATGAGGCCTTTTGCTTCGAGAAGCGCCATGACTATCGCTTCCCCGGCCGGCCGAAGCTGCCGACGCGCTCGCGCTCTGACAACAACAGACTGACCAGTCCTGCGGGCCGGAACAGGATGACCAGCAGCAGCAATACGCCGAGGATGATCGGCCAGATGTCCTGATAACTGTTCGACAGCCAGAAGCTGACGGCCTCGATGACGACCGTGCCGATCACGGCGCCGATCAGCGTGCCGGAACCGCCGAACAACACATAGAGCACCACCTGGGTGGAAATCACGACGCCCAGCATGTTCGGCCAGACGAAGCCTTCGTGAAACGCATAGAGACTGCCGGCGAGCCCAGCGATAGCCCCGCTCAGCGAGAAGATGATCGCCTTGAGGTGCTGCACCTTGTAGCCGAAGAAGGCGATGCGCTGTTCGTTCTCGCGCAGGCCGGCCAGCGCGAGGCCGAATTGCGAGCGCATTAAAAAACGACAGAGCAGATAGACTACGATCAGGAAGCCGATGGCCATGTAGTAATAGGAAGGCCCCTCTGTGAACTCATAGCTGCCGATTGTCATCGGCGGGATCGAGGGAATGCCGTTCTGACCGCCGAGATAATACCAGCCCCGCGCCAGACGATCGCAGGCATAGGAGCCGGTTAGCGTGCCCAGCGCCACGAAGATGACGCTGGCGGGATGGCGACCAAGCAGCAGAAAGCCGCCGAGCAGCAGCGCGAAGGCGAAGCCGATCAGAAGACCAGCGGGCAGCACGAGAAGGATGGACGTAATGCCGAGATCGCGCGCCAGTAGCGCCACGCCATAGCCGGCCGAGCCGAAAAACACGGCCTGGCCGAAACTCATGATGCCGGCATAGCCCCAGACCAGGTCGAATGACAGCGCGAACAGGCAGAGGATCAGCACGCGCGTGGCATAGACGGTGAGATAGTCCTGCAGCACCAGCGGCAGCAGCAAGCCAATGACCAGCACCGCAATTTCGATCATCGGCAGCACGCGCCATTGGCGCGATGCGCTGATGCCTCGCGTCAGAGATACGGCAGAGAGTGGCGTCGTCTCGGTCATTAGGTCGCCGACATGAGAGAAAGAGAAGCGGGAGTGATATCGGTCACTCCCGCGAGGTTCGGATTATCGGCTCAGCATTCCTTGGGATCGACGAGACCGGCGCTGCGCGCGACGACCTCATATTTTCCGCCCTTCGCCACCGCCGTGTACATTTTCATCTTGCAGTGCCGCTGACCGGGGACCATCTCGGCCGGGCCGCCCGGGCCTTCGGCGATCTTGGCATGGTCGAGCGCCTTGGCAACTGCATCACGATCGACACTGCCGGCTTCCTTGACGGCCGCCTCCCACAGTTTCAGGCCGCGATAGGTGCCGGTCGCGGCACTGCCAGCCGCGAACAGGAAATTGCCCGGGAACTGTTTTTCGTAGGCCGCCTGGAGCTTGGCACTGAACGGATCTTCCGGCGTCAGCGCCTTGAAGTAATCGAGGCAGCTTGCGAGGCCCTCGATCTCGGCCGGCTGATTGATGCTGAGCGTGTTCTCGTCATAGTAGACGCAAGCGAGCCGCCCGCCATTCTTGAGGAAGCCCGCTTCAGAGAGCTGCTTGAAGAACGGCCCGACACCTGGCGGAATGACGGTGTTGAAGACAACATCGACCTTGTTCGAAATGATGCGGTTCACGGTCGACGAAAAATCGATCTGGTCGAGCGGGTAATACTCCTCGAACACGACCTCGCCGCCATTGGCCTCGATCACCTTGCGGGCATAGACGTTCAGCGTATGCGGCCAGACATAATTGGCACTGGGCAGCGCAAACTTCTTGCCGCCATTCTTGATCAGCCAGGGGATGAATTCATCACATTGCTGCGCCGGCGTCGGCCCGGTGCAGAACAGATAGGGCGTGCATTCCTTGCCTTCATAGAGCTGCGGATAGATATAGAGCGTCTTGCCGCGGGAGACGATGACGTCCTTGATGGCGTTGCGCATCGACGAGGTGATGCCGCCGATGACCAGATCAACCTTTTCGCGCTGGATCAGCTTACGGACATTGCCGACCGCGACGGATTCATTGGACGCAGTGTCCTCGATATACAGTTCCAGCGGCCGGCCAAGCAGACCGCCGGCATCGTTGATGTCCTTGATCACCATCCTGGCCACATTGGCGTCGGCATTGCCGGCATAGCCCATCGGCCCGGTCAGATCGGTACCGACACCGACCTTGATCGGTCCGGCAGCCGCATTGGCCCAGCCAGCGGGGATGACCCAGCTGCCGACACCGGTGGCGACGGCCGTACCGAACAGCGCCGCATTGCCGAGAAAGCGGCGGCGGCTGAGAGTGTTGGCGTCATGAGACATCGGACTAAACCCCTTTTCCTGCAACGAGGCCCTGCGGCCGGAATTTGATGAAGATGATGGCGAGCACGAATACGGCGACATCGGCGATAACGGGCGAGATGACCCAGGGCAGCGCCGCGCTCAGCGTGCCGATCAATCCGGCGCCAGCCACCGGTCCGGCAAAGGAGCCGATGCCGCCGACCATGACGGCGACGAAGCCCTGAATCAGAAAGCGAATGCCGAGATCGGCGAACAGCGTGAACACCGGCACGATCAGCGCGCCGGCCAGACCTGCGAGCGCGGCGCCGAAGGCGAAGGTTGCGCCATAGATTGCGTTGGTCGAAATGCCGGAGGCTCGCGCCAGCGCCGGGTTCTCCAGCGAAGCGCGGATGCGCAGGCCGAACGCGGTGCGCGCCAGCAGCAGATAGCTCCCTGCCATTACCAGTGCGGTGATCACGATGATCACCAGACGCCAGGTTGAGAAATGCATGCCGCCGATGGCCACCGAGCCGCCGATGGGCTCCGGTACCGAGAGATACAGCCCACCGATCAGGCCGCGCACGATCTCGCGAATGATCAGCCCGAGCGCATAGGTACCGAGCATGGCGACGATCGGCGCAGCATAGAAGCGCCGGACGATCAGCCGCTCCAGTACGAAACCTAAAGCACCAACCACAAAGGGTGCGGCGATCATGCCCAGCCACACCGGCGCGCCGGCGGAATGGACGATATAGGTGACATAGGCCCCGAGCAGAACGAACTCGCCCTGCGCGAAATTGAAGATGCCCATCATGCTGGCGATGATCCCCAGCCCCAGCACGACCAGCACGACGATCGCCCCGAAACTGGCGATCTCGAAGATCGCCATGATCAGATTATCCATGCGCGATCACCGATCCCCGCTTCTGCATGGATTCCTCACATCGTCTTCCAATCAGCGGACTGCTCGAAGGCATGAGCCGCGCGATAGATGGTCATCTCGTCGAAATGCTTGCCGACCAACATCAACCCGACGGGCAGGCCATCGACCATGCCGCAGGGAATCGACATCGCCGGATGATGCGAGATATCGAACGGCGAGGTGTTGGAGATCATCTCGAAGGCGCGGCCGACGACTTCTTCACGCGGCGCGCCGGGCGCCGGCAGCGGTGTCGCCTTCATCGGTGTGGTCGGCATTAGCAACAGATCATAGCTCGCCAGCGCCTTGTCATAGGCAGCCGTGACGCGACGCGAGATGTTCAGCGCCTTGCCGTAGAAGCGCGGTCCGAAACTATTGTTGATATAGGTGCCGAACAGCAGCAGCAGCTTCGTGGTTTCGGACAGCGAATCCGCCTGCCCGCGCCAGCCGCGATGGGCATCCATCAGCGAGGTCGAATAGAGATCCGACCGGCTGAGGCCATAGCCGTCGCCCACCATCATGGTCTGGGTCATGCCTTCGGTGCCGATCGGGGTCCACACCGCCGCCGCGGTGAGATGCATCGGGATCGAGATCGTCTCCACTGTCGCGCCCAGATCGGCGAAGCGCCTGGCGGCTTCGCGGACGCTGCGGTTGACCGCGTCCTCGGCGCCGAGCTGCTCAAAACCTTCCTTGACGATGGCGATCTTCATGCCCTTGACGCCGGCGCCGAGCGCCTTGGTGTATTCCGGCACTTCCGGCGACTTGATCCGCGGATCATAGCCGTCATCGCCGGCAAGCACTTCCAGCAGCAGCGCGTTGTCGGCGACATTGGATGTCATCGGACCGGTGTGATCGACGAATATCTCGATCGGCATGATGCCCGTATAGGGCACCAGGCCCCAGGTCGGCTTCATGCCATAGGTGCCCGAGAAGGACGACGGCATGCGGATGGAGCCGCCCTGATCGCCACCGATTGCCATGTCGACTTCGCCAAGCGCCACGACAACGGCACTGCCGGACGACGACCCGCCGGCGGAATAGCCCATCTTGTGCGGGTTATGCACGTTGCCCGTCGAATTGGTGTGGCTGCCGCCGGACATGCAGAAGGATCTCGCAATGCACCTTGCCCATGATCTCGGCGCCGGCATCGAGCATGCGTGTGACGATGGTGGCGTCGAAATCCGGCACATAGCCTTCCAGCGTGGACGAGCCGTTCATCATCGGCACGCCGGCCAGCATGATGTTGTCCTTCAGCGCGACGGTCTTGCCCTTGAGCTTGCCGCTGGGCGCACCTTTCACCACCGACTTGCGATACCAGGCGTTGCGCGTGTTCTCTTCCGGCGCGGGCCGATAGCCAGGCGTACGCGGATATTTCACTTCGGGCACTTCGTCGGGCATCGCCGCCACGACGTTGTAGGCATCGACGGATCCCTGCATCAGCGCGCGGAACGAGGTGACGTCCTCATCGGACAGCGCGAGGCCGCACTGATCGGCGACGGCGAGGAGTTGATCGGGAGTGGGAAGTGAAACGGCCACGATGATTTCTCCTGATATCCACGATGCAACCGGCGCGGCATTTCTTCGGGATGCCCACGCCGTCAAGGCGACGACGGTGTCGCCTTTCGCGCATCATTAGAAAGAGAAATATTTTCCTTTTCAAGTATTATTTTTCGCGGTCGTCCTGAATCGGGTCTGCGACTGACCTAGAATGTCCGGATGAGCCTGAAATCCAGACCGTCTGCTTCGGCAAGATAGATCGGCATTTTCGCCCGCCCGCCGCGTATGCTGACCTCGCCGCGGGCGCCGTGATAGGCCACGCTGGACGCCGCGTTCAGCATCGACCGGACGTCGAATGAGCCCGCCTTGGTCGCCACGGATTCGAGAAACCGAAGCCCCTCGTAGTTCGACTGCGCGACCGATCCCGGCACAGGCGCACAGCGCCCGAACGATGCTTCATATTGCGCACGGAATGCATCATTCGCCGCCGACGCACGGTCGACGAAATAGCCCGATGCACAATAGAGCCCCTCGGAGCTATCCGCGCCCATGCCGAGCAGCAGCGTTTCATCCATGGCCCCCGCCAGTCGGAGAACCTTCGACGAGAGACCATGTTCGGCGAAGGCGCGGTTAAACACGATACTGTCGGTGCCGATCAGCGAGATGACCACCACATCCGGCTTGGCGGCCCGGATACGGGCGATCTGGGCATCGTGATTCTGCTCGCCAAGCGCAACGAATTCCTCACCCACCACACGCCCTCCGGCGCCGGCGATGTATGTCTTGGTGGCCTTGTGGGCCAGCCACGGCCAGACGTAATCGCTGCCGATCAGATACCAGCGCTTCGCTTTCTTTTCATTCGCCAGCCATTCGATGGCCGGCCGCGACTGATCGCGCGGCGTCTCGCCGATCGCCATCACGCCGGGCGTTCGTTCGCCGCCCTCATAGACCGGCGTGTAGATATAGGGCACGCGCCCGGCGATCACCTTGCGCAGCGCGACGCGGACCGCGCTGATATGCGAGCCCATAATGACATCGACATCGCCAGCCGCGATCATGTCGGTTGCCGTGCGAGCAACGCCATCGATATCGCCGCCGGCGTCATGAAACACCGGCTCGATCTCGCGCCCGAGAATGCCGCCACGCCGATTGATCTCCGAAGCCGCGAGCATCATGCTATTGGTGCCCGCCAGGCCCCAGATCCCGGCCGGACCGGACAAGCCGATAAAATTGACGACGCGCAGCTTTTCGCGATTGCGACGCCGCGGAAACAGATCGGGACGTGCAATCGCGTCACGGCCTCCCCCGCTGTCATGAAAGCCCTTCAGCAACCATGGCGCCGGCATCGGCAGCGCGCCGGTCGTTGCAATCTGCAGTGACGAGAGCATGTCGCTCTCCTTTCGACGTTGTCAGCGGCGGTGCGGCATCAATTGATCGTCAGTAAAATCGTGCGAAAGAAAATATCGTAGAGGAAAATATTGAATATTCAACGATTCCCGTGCATATGGATCAGGCAAAGTCGCTTAATATTCATCACCCATTCCAGTAAAGTTTCCCAACCGTGGCCAGAACGCCGAGCACGCCCATCACCGAACACCTCGCTTATCTGCTGGCGCAGGCGAACCGGGAAATTAATCGCCAGCTCGATGCGCGCTTCAAGAAGGAAGGCGTGCCGGTCGAACAGTGGCGCATTCTGAAAGTGTTGTCCGACGGCAAGGGCCACTCCATGGGCGACCTCGCCGATGCGGTTCTGCTGAATCATCCGACCCTGACCAAGATGGTCGATCGCATGGTGTCTGATGCGCTGGTTTACCGGGTGCAGGACCCCGACGACCGCCGCAAGGTGGTGATGTTCATTTCCGACCGCGGCAAGACACTGACCCTGCGGCTGAACTCGCTGGCGCTGAGCCAGGAAGCCCATATCGCCGAGAACTACGGCAACAAGGCAACGGCCGACCTGAAGCGCCTGCTGGAAAGCCTGATCGAAAAGGCGAACTAGGTTTTCCATCTCTTCGCACCGACCATTATGTGGGCCGTCGACAAACCAGGTCGATTTCGATCAGAGCGTCATAAGCGAGGCCCGTGACGCCGACACAGGTCCGCGCCGGCAGGCGATCCGGCGGAAAATAGCTGCGATAGGTTTCGTTCATCGCCACGTAGTCGCGCTTGAACTCGGTAAGATAGATCCGCGTCATGGTGATGTGCTCGAAGCCGAGCTCAAGCCCCGCGAGCACCACGCGCAGATTTTCCATCACCGCTTCGGTCTGCGCCACGATGCCATCAGGCAGCACGCCCGGCATTGCCGGCGTGTCCGGCATCTGCCCAGTGACGAACACGAAGCCGTCGGTCTCCACAGCATGGCTGAACGGCGCGACCGGCTTCGGGCCGCCGGAGATCATGTGAAATCGCAACAGCGCGTCTCCTGGACTTTATGATTTTGACGTGTGGTCGAACACCCGCTTGCTCAGAATGGCATGGACTCCCCAATTGCCGTCGACCACCTGCGTCACGCCAAAGTCGACCGCGACTGACATCAACGCGATCGCCTCATCCTCGGTGAGACCTTTGATGTTCATCAGGAAACGCCGCATCTTGCGAAAGGCGTCCTTCATCGCGAGATCGAGCGACGAGGTCGCATAGACCTCGCTCTGCCCCTTGGCGCCGAATTCGGCGAGATAGTTCGGATGGCTGAAGCCCATCAGCACCCAGTCACTCTCGGTCTCGATCAGCGGATAAGTGAGATCGGCGAATGCCTGGCCGGCGAGATTGCCCTTCTTGTGCAAGACCACCTGGAAGGTTCCGGTCATCGAACATTCGATCGCCGTGCCGCCGAGTTCGCCGTCGCCCTGCGCAGCATGGGGATCGCCGACCGACAGCAATGCGCCGGGCACCGAGACCGGTAGATAGACCGTCGATCCCTTGCCGAGCCGCCAATTGTCGAGATTACCGCCAAAATAGGCTGGCGGCACTGAATCGACGAGATCGGCCTCGCGCGGCGCCACGGCAATGACACCGAAATGCGGGCGCAAGGGAATGCGAATGCCGTCGAGCACGTCATGCCGACGCCGCACCGAGGCTGGCGTAATCGGAATGCCCGGATAGTCGTAGGTGTTGTGCACGGTGCCGAACGGATCGGTCTGCGGCTCCCAGCGATACGAATAGAGCGCGCGCGCATATGGCACGTCGTCGTGATCGAGAATTTCGTAGATCGTTACCGCCTCGCGCGCATTCTGCTCGGCGAGAAATTCCTTGTAGTGATAGCCCCACCACGCCGCGACGCTACTGCCGAAAACCTGACCGTCGAAATCCGGATTGCGACTGGCGCGCGGCACGATGTCGAGGATACGGATTTCCAGCACGTCGCCGGGCTGCGCGTCCCTGATCGCCACCGGCCCGGTGCAAATGTGGACGCCAAAGCCCTCGCCGGCACCGCGGCCATAGATCGAGGCGTCCATCGGACCGGCACCGCGGCGATCGACATTCTTCTGATCGCGCGTCCAGCAGAACACGCTCTCAGCGCCGATATCGCCCTTGATCATCCGCTCGGGATCGTCGGATGCGTGCTGCGTCAGTGTTTCGATGGTGATCGTGTCGCCGGAATTGATCTCGATCTGCGGCGGCAACGAGCGGCTGAAATAGCCCCAGTGCACGCGAGATGCATCGGCGGCGAGATGATGGTGCCGCTGATTCTTCGAAGCATCCGCGATGCCCTGCATGATCGTCGCGGCCGGCTCCGGCTGCGCAATCTTCCCTGTGATCGACGGCCCGTGCTGGCTGCGCAACTGAGCCAGCGCTTCCTGCGGCCATCCGCGTTGTCCCGCCGCCGTCGCCGACGCCGTCAAGCGCTCGGCTTCGTTCTGGCGGAATTCGCGCGGCGACAGGCCGAAGCGGTGACGGAACGTGCGGCTGAAATGCGCGGAGTCATTGAAGCCGGCACGAAAGGCGATCTCGGAAATCGAGTGATGCGCCTCGGACGGATTCGACAGATCGGCCCAGGTGCGCTGCAGCCGGCGCTCGCGGAGATAATGTGTAAAACTGCTGCCGGTGCCTTCGAACAGTTTCTGCAGATAACGTTCGGAGATGCCCTCGGCCTGCGCCACCTTGGCCGGCGTCAGATCCGCATCGTCGAGGCGTCGCTCGATGGTCTGGCACAGCCGATGCAAGGTCGCAGCCTTGGTCGCCGTGCCGCTGTTGAGATCGGCCGTCGGCTCGGCCAGTTGACGTGTAAAGGTCGGCAACAGATCGGCAAGACTTTGTGCGATCGCCGACCATTCGGCATCGGACAATGTTTCGAGGTTGCGGGCCGCCTGTTCCATCATACGCGCGAACACGTCGCCGAAGCCGCCGGGGCCTACGACCTGGACATCAGCGATGGCGGGAGCACTGGCGCGGCGGCTGTGCAGCGGATCGGACGTCACCGAGAGCACCACCGCGCGCATGTCGCGCTGGAATGCGACGCTCCAGTACCCTTTGCGGGGCAGCAAAAGCAGATGCCCGACGGCGACGATCTGATGTCCGGCGGCGGTCTTCAGTGCAACACCGTCCTCGAGCGGCAGCAACACCAGCGGATGGTCGCTGGCGAGATCCGACAATGGCGAGATCGCCTGTGCGCCGGCAGACAATTTAGCCAGTGCAATACCTTCGAAGGTCCGACGAACTGCGGTGGCATGTCCGTGATGCGTGGTCGTCGCAGCCGTCGGCTGCAGGCCAATCGAACTCAGGACGTCGCGCCATGCTTCGGGGCGGTCGTCTTCAGAGTAGGATTCACTGGTGAACGGACGGAGGCTCATGCATCGACCTTCATAGCCGAAGCGAAGCAACCTCCGTGCCATCCCGAAGGACGCAGCGCCCTGCCCTGCAACTTCCCCGATCACCGCGCCATCATCCTCATAGCCGAATTCAGTGCAATTTCATCCGCTTAGTCACAGCGGAAGACGTTCTTGCGGATTGTGCCGTGGACGCCCCAATTGGCATCGACCACCTGCGTCACCCCGAAATCCGCACCGACCGACATCAGCGAGATCGCCTCGTCTTCGCTCATCTTGTGCACCGTCATCAGGAAACGCCTGAGCTTGCGGAACGCATCGCGCATGGCCCGATCGAGGCTGGAATGATTGGCGACGTCGAGCTGCGCATTGGCGCCGAGCTCGGCGAGATAATTCGGGAAGGTGAAGCCGTAGACCGACCAGGCGTCGGGCGTTTCCAGCATCGGATGCGTCAGGCCTTCAAGGGGCGTACCGCCAAGGTCGCGATGCTTGTGCAGGATGAACTCGAAATCGCCGGTCAGCGAGGTCTCGATGGCCGTGCCGCCGAGCTCGCTGTCGCCCTGCGCGGCATGGGGATCGCCGACCGAGAAGAACGCACCAGCCACCGCTACGGGATAGAACATCTTGGCGCCCTTGCCGACGCGCCAGTCATCGATATTGCCGCCTGTGTAGCTCGGCGGGATCGACGACACGAAATCCTCCTCAGATGGCGCGAGGCCCATGGTGCCGAAATGCAGCCGTGCCGGCACCCTGACATTGGGCAGGATGCTTTCGCGTTTCCTGATGGTCGCGTGATCGACGCGTACGCCGGGATAGTCGATGGTTGGATGCAGGATACCATCGGGGTCGGTCTGCGGCGTCCAGACATAATTATAGACCGCCTTGGCAAACGGCTCGCCCGACGTATCGAGCTCGAAGATCGTCACGACCTCGCGCGGCTTCGGTTCCTCGATCAGGTCGTGATAGTGGAATCCCCAATTGGCCGCGACGTTAGAACCAAAGCACTTGCCGGCATAGCAGGCCTTGCAGGCCGGCCGCGGGCGCACGTCGAGAATACGCACTTCCAGCACATCGCCCGGCTCCGCGCCTTCGATCGCCACCGGCCCGGTGAGCAGATGCACGCCGACGCCTTCGCCTGAGCCGCGGACGAACGGACCTTCCGTCGGACCGGAGCCGCGGCGGACGACGGCCTTGTGCTCGCGGGTCCATTTGAACACGCTTTCGGCGCCGGGATCGCCTTCGATCATGCGCTCGTAATCGTCATTGGCATGATGCGTCAGCGTTTCGATGGTAGCGCGGTCGCCCGACTTCAGCGTCAGCGCCGGCGTGACCACCTTGCTGAAATAGCCCCAGTGAACGGTCTTCGGCGACACCGGAAGAAGATGATGCTTCATGCTGAGGCCCTCGGTAGCAAATGGACGAACTTCACAGGCGCGATGATCACGAGACTTCCGCCTCCATCGCATTGAGAAAACGCTGCGCGACGGGATTGCGCGGATTGGTCAGGACTTCACTGGCTGGGCCTTCCTCGATGATCGCGCCTCCGGCGAGCAGCACCACACGGTCGGCCACTTCGCTGGCAAAGCGGAGCTGATGCGTCGAGATGATCATGGTCAGACCGTCCTCGACCGCGAGGCGGCGGATCACTTCGAGCACTTCATTGACCAGTTCGGGATCGAGCGCCGACGTCGGCTCGTCCAGCAACAGCACGCTTGGATTGGGCGCGATCGCGCGGGCAATGGCGACGCGCTGCTGCTGACCGCCTGACAGATGCCGCGGCAGCGCATCGGCGCGGTGGCTGAGACCGACGCGCGCCAGGAGTTCATCGGCGCGGCGCTCAGCAGCGGCGCGCGCGACACCGTGCACCCAACGCAGCGGGCCGGCGATGTTCTCCTTGGCCGTGAGGTGGCCGAACAGGTTGAACTGCTGGAACACCATGCCGACGCCGACCTCGGCGCGGGCATTCGCCAGCAAACGTGGCGACAGCGGCTTACCGTGCGCGTTGAAGCCGAGCTGGCGGCCGGCGACCTTGATGGCGCCGCCGTTCCACAGTTCGAGATTGTTGATACAGCGGAGCAGCGTGCTTTTGCCGGAGCCACTTGGTCCGAGCAGCGCGATCACTTCACCGATCCGCACCGTGATGTCGACGCCGTCGAGCACCACGTTCCTGTCGTAGCTCTTGCGGAGATCGGAGACCTCGACGGCGACATTGTTGCGCGCCAGCATCTCCGCGCGTTTGGCGCGATCGGCGCGTTCCGGCCGCATCCGCGGCGGCGGTAATTCCGCAATGCCGCCGTCGGGCAGGATTTCCGGCAGCATGTCCGCCTGCGGCGCCAGCGGATCGTCGCTGCCAGGCGCGCGATACCACGGCATGAAGCGCATGAACTGGTTCTGCCTGGTCGTACGATCGAGGTCGAACTTCCATTCCAGAAGCAGCTGGATGCCGGCGATCGCCGCTGTGAGCAGCAGATAGATCAGACCCGACGCGAAGAAGATCGAAAAGAAATCGAAAGTCGAGGATGCCAGCTGCGTCGAGCGCAACGTCAGCTCCTGCACGGCGATGACGGAGGCCAGCGACGAGTTCTTCAGCGCGCTGACCGCTTCATTGCCGAAAGCCGGGATCATCGAGCGGATCGCCTGCGGCGCGATGATCCGGCGCATCAGGACGCCCGGGGTCATGCCGAGCGCCTGGCCGGCCACCACCTGACCGCGATCGACACCGAGTACGCCGGAGCGCAGCATTTCGGCGATGAATGGCGCCTCGTTACAAGCCAGTGCCAGGCCGGCGGCGAGAATGGCGGGAAGCTTGATGCCGATCTGCGGCAGGGCGTTATAGGCAAACACCATCTGCAGGATCAGCGGGGTGCCGCGAAAGATCACGGCATAGACCCGGGCGAAGGATGCCAGCGGCTTGAACCTGCTGAGCTGCATCCATGCCAGGATCAGGCCGAGGATCAGCCCGCCGCACAGACCGAGGGCGGTGACCTGCAAGGTCGCCTGGATGCCCTCGATCATATACGGCATGCTGAGATAGTGGAGGAACAGCTCCATGGAGGCGGAAAGCCCTTACGTGAGAGTATCCTTGCTTGCGGGCCGGCGTTACTTCACCGTCAGCAGGCCGGGCTCCATCAGGTTTTCCGGATCGAGTTTCCACTTCTTCAGCAGTGCCAGTTGATCACCGGACTTGTAGATCTCGGTGAGTGCGGCCTTCACTGCATCGCGAAACTTGGGCTTGTCCTTCGGCACGGCGATGCCGACCTGATAGGGGATCGTCACCGCAACCGCCTTTTCGAGCTTGTCCGGATAGGCTTTCACCGCGTTGTCGACAGTGTTGACGTCGTTGATATAGGTGTCAGCGCGACCGGCAAGGATCGCCTGGATGCAGTTGGCATTGTTGTCATAGAGCTGGATGGTCGGCTCCGCCTTGCCTTCCTTCTTGCATTCCGGCCCCAGCGCCTGGATCAGCGGCACTTCGACATAGCCGGTGTTTTCCGCCGCAGCCGTGCCGCACAGCGAGGTGTTGATGCCGGTAATCTTCTTCGGATTGCCCTTGGCGACCAGCACGCCGTCGAACACCTTGGAATAGGTGATGAAATCGGCCGCCTTGGCGCGCTCCTCGGTGGCATAGATGTCGGATATCACGATGTCGGCCTGGCCCGATGCCAGCGTGGTCAGCAAGGCTGCGAAGGTCACAGCCTTGTAGGTCAGCTTGAAGCCAAGGCATTCGCCGATCTGCTCACCGAGATCGATATCGAAACCGATATATTTGTTGGGATCCTTGGGATCGATCGATTCATAGCCCGGTGTATGCGGATTAATGGCGTTGACGAGCGTCTTGCCTTTCCAGTCCGGATACTTCGCCTGCAACTCGGCGCAAGCCGCCGGCACGGCCGCCTGCGCCGACATCGGAACAAAGGTACCGACCGCCAATAGCGCGCCCACTGCCGCCGCACGCCATCCGATCATCGCGCCCGTTTCAGGCCAAAGCCTACGGATGTCAGCAAAATGCAACTTGACCATTCGATCGCTCCTTCGACGTTGTCATGGCCTGAACCATGTTCCTAACCTCGAAGAAGCCTACGGGCGCATGTCCGCAGAAAGCTTGTCCCGGGACGTACAATAATTTGGATCGTCCGCTCCCATGATTTGGGCAGAGCTGCCACATTAATGGGCGGCGGATCGGCGACGAGCCGCTCAAGAGTGCTCGTGCAATGTCGTCCGTCTCGGCCGACACGCCATTCTTCGGACCAACAGGCAGAGTTGGTGAGTGATGACCTTCGTCTGAGCCGAACCGTCGCAAGATGTCCTCGCACGACAACGATAAGCTGTAGGCCGTCGACCGATGGGAGTGTACTCACGAACCGCGCAGTGCATGGGTACGTCCCTGAGGAAGGCAACCAAACTGGTCCGCCAAGTTACGATCCATATCTTCAGGTGCTCATGACGGACGCCTCCAACCTCAGAATGGGCAGCCTGACACGGAGCAAAAGTCGCGCCGACATGTGAGAAGAAATTGGTGTTCCTTGCCGACGAATAAAGCGGTAGCGCGGTCAACTAAAGCACGAGATGGCGCAAGCCGCGTTCTGGGCTTAAAAATATTGATGTCCGCTTTTGATCGCGAGGATGACTTTCTCATCTCTGATCGACCCAGAAGCTTCCCTGCTTTCGAAAACAAATTCCCTGTTTAATTGTCCCAGGAACTGCCCCACGAGACGGTCGCTCCTGTCGAAGCGGATGAGTTCCCTGTAAAATTCCCTGTTTGCAGGGAATTGGCTTAGAGACAGGTGCGAACAGCACTCCCGCCCCAGCCAGACCAGTCCCGTCGGACGTCTATTTTCCCTGATGTTTCGAGAATGGCCCGCAATTCGCGCTTTTCCCCCGAACGGAACAGTCTCTGGCTGGCGAAATCGGCGCAAATAGCTGTCCAATTCCCGAAAGTTTCCGGTTAACCCGCAGCAATTCGCGTTGTCGAGAGATTGCACGCAAACTCCTTCTACACGCCGGCCATCTGCTCTCCAGCAAGAACGGCTTTAATGATGCCTCGCCACGAGTTCCCTCGGGCGGAACCAATGCGAGCCCAGATCATTGGTCGTCGTCACCGCGTGGCTCTCGGCTTTTATCCGTGATGAGAACGCCATTCGCGCTCCCGCCCCTCCAATGGAAGGGAGGCGTGCATGAAACCGCGTCACTTTTTCAGAGACAACGATCCCCAGCAGATCCTGGTTGATCAGGCGAAGGCGTTGCGCGCCCGCGCAATGCGAATGCCCGCCGGCGTGGAGCGGGATCGGCTGCTTGAGCAAGCCTGCCCGAGGTACGCCAACCTTCACATTTGGGCCAATTCTCCTGGCCTACGGCCTCCTGAAAGGTAAGTGCATGCCCCATCCCACCAGTCGAAGCTGGACAGAGAACGACATTGCTCGGCTAAGACAGCTCTCCCTTGAGGGCGCGTCGACTGTTCGGGCTCCCGCCGCCCTGAACCGCCGAACCCCATCGGTCGCTAGAATGGCCAGGCGCGGCATTTCGCCGGCCGGCACACGGGAGATGAAAGCTGCTATCCGTGCGCTTGATCCCCGGCTGCCTTCTCTTCGGAGCATTGACGCGAATGCGAGTATCTTCTCGCGGGCAACCCACTGCGAACGTTCGAGTGTGTGAACTGTTTAAGCGTTACTGAAGAACTTGAAGACCTGACCGTCGAGTAGAGCGTTTCGTCGGCAACAGCTGTAAGGTTTAGTCCTAGCCGGCGATAACCAGCCAATAACCCAGGCGCGCGTTAATTAAGCTTCGAGGGAAGTGACTAATGACTGAGAATAATAACTCCGAGCGTAGCCTCTTCGAAAGCGAGCGTGCATTTCGGCTCCTCGTACAGGGCGTTACGGATTACGCAATCTATCTGCTGGACCTGAACGGCATCGTATCGAATTGGAATGCGGGTGCCGAGACGATTAAAGGATATGGCGCGGATGAGATCGTGGGCCAGCACTTTTCTATTTTCTATCCCCCGGAAGACCGCGAAGCCGGGCTTCCGGCCGCCGCATTAGAGGCCGCGCGTCGGAATAAGCGCTTCGAAGCGGAAGGTTGGCGGATGCGCAAAGACGGTTCGCGATTTTTCGCTTCCGTCGTCATTGATGCCATCTATGAAAATGATGTTCTTGTCGGCTTCGCGAAAATCACGCGCGACATTACCGAGCGGATGCAGGCACGCTCCGCATTGAACGAAAGCGAAAGTTATTTTCGGCTGCTGGTGGAGAATGTCACAGACTACGCCCTGTACATGCTTGATCCGGAAGGTCGGGTCACCAGCTGGAACCTGGGCGGTCAGCGGATCAAAGGCTATCTTCCCGAGGAAATTATCGGCCAGCACTTTTCGCGCTTTTACACCCCCGGTGACCGGGACGCGGGAAAACCGGCGCGTGCGCTAGCAATTGCGCGTGAGAAGGGCCGCTACGAGGAGGAAGGCTTACGCGTTCGCAAAGATGGTTCGTTTTTTTGGGCGAGCGTGGTCATTGATCCCGTTCGCAACAATGCAGGCGAATTGATTGGCTTTGCCAAGATAACGCGCGATATCACAGAACGACGTCAAGCGGCGCAGCAGCTTGAACGTATGCAAAAGCAGCTAGCGGAATCGCAGAAGATGGATGCGCTCGGACAGCTGACCGGCGGAGTCGCCCACGACTTTAACAACTTACTTATGGCGGTTACCGGCAACACTCGGCTGATCAAGCGCCACGCCATCGATCCTCGCGTGGTCAAGGCAGCAGAAGCGATCGAGGCCAGCGTTCGTCGCGGTGCATCACTTACCCGCCAGCTGCTCACGTTTGCGCGCCGCCAACAGGTCGATCCGGTATTGCTTGACGTTGGAGAGACAGTACAGGCTGTGCGCGAGGTTTTGGTAACGATTTTGGGCAGCGCGATACAGCTCGAAATCTCTGTACCCGCCGGACTCTGGCCGGTATTTGCGGATCAAACCGAACTTGAGACCGCACTTATCAATCTGGGCATAAACGCGCGTGATGCCATGCCCGACGGCGGCACCTTGACGATTGCGGCCGAGAATTACTGTGTCGCTGATGGAGATGATAGAGGCGAGTATGTGAGCATCAAGGTGATCGATACTGGCACTGGTATTCCCGACGATGTCATTGCGCGGGTGTTCGACCCGTTTTTCACGACCAAACCTGTTGGCAAGGGAACGGGATTGGGGCTCTCGCAAGTTCATGGCTTTGTTAATCAGGCCGGCGGCAATGTCGGGATCAAAAGCTGCCTCGGCGCCGGCACCGAAATCGTCATTCGCCTTCCGCGCGGAGAAGGCCATGCTGGCGCGCACGAAGCAGAGGTTCTGGCCGAAGGAGCGGGCACCGTTCTTCTTGTTGAAGACAATCCCGATGTTGCAACCTCCAGCGCCCTCCTTTTGGAGGAGCTAGGATACCGCGTGAAATGGGTAGCCGACGCAGATTCCGCCTTGCGCGAAGTCGAGCGTAACGGCATCGACATTGTGTTCAGTGATGTTGTGATGCCGGGAAAAATGGACGGTCTTGGTCTCGCTCGCCATCTCAAACAAAGTCACCCGCACATACCGGTGGTTCTCGCATCGGGCTATAGTGATGCCTCGCGGAAGTCCGGTTTGGAATTTCCGCTGTTGCGCAAACCCTATGAGCTTCACGAGCTGAGCAATGCGCTAGAGACAGCTCGGAACGGTGCCGTTTGACAGCTCCCTTGGTCCATTCTTGAAGTAGTCCCTGCTGCACCGGCCCTGCGTCAATTTGCACTCGGCCTCCTCCAAAACGCCCGTGCCAGCACACATCCCTTAACAGGCGTCGTTGGTCGACGTGATTCAGCGGGCGCGTTGTGCTCAATCATGCGCGCCCAAAATACTTTAGCTACACAGACCCTGACCTGTGGCTTGGCGTTCTGACGCACTGCCTGCGCTTCTCATGCGTTACTCAGGCATCGGTTTCGGATCGTCAGGATTGGGTCTCTCCAATTCACCCTTGGCTCGGTGCCAGAAGTCCTCTGGCTTGCCTTCGGGCTTACCATCCCTCTCCCAGAGTTGATGGGCATATTTCCGGATCTGCTCTTCTGAGTATTCGGGCACCGATATCTCCTGATGATGAATTGAGAAACCTGCGATTGTTCAAAGTGTTCCTCTGAAAAGGAGATGATCATGAAAGACCAAGAAATGCGGCAGGACGAAAGGGCCAGATGCAACCGGCGGACAAGGATCGCGTCGGAGAGCATCCTTGCAAAACATCTGCTTTGAATCTTCTTGAGCCCGCCATCAAACCGGAGATAGGATAAACAAAACGGGAGGTCGGTATGAAAGAGCTTCAGACCTATCGCGCGATGGAAAGCCTTTGCCGTCAGCGAGCCGCGCACTTCCCCGAAGAAAGCTGGAAGCATCTTGCCGACGCCGAGATGTGGCGGCACAAGGCCATGGACCTGATTGCCGAGCATCACGTCGAGTGTAATCAGCCCGAAGCCGCTTAACGCATATTCTCGAATGTCCGCATTGCGGACACCAAGGCCCCGGCAAGGTAGGGTTTCGGGATAAAAGGGCGTTGGCCGGAATGGTCATCGGCCTCGCCTTCCCGGTTCTGATAATGATACGGACCGGTGGCCGCCCAGATCCGGTAATTATTTTACTTCAGAGTGTTCCTGCGTCGGCAACGTAGAATGCGTGGAGCCACGGATCGCGCATTCAGGGGCTGATTTACCACCGACGCACGGAACCTAAGCGTCTCCCGACGATTTGTTGGAAATGCTGCATGCACGCAGATGCATAGCTTGCTTGCGTTACCCAAGGGAGAGACAGATGAAAATGACTCGACTGATTCTCGCGTGCGCCATCGCACTGGGGCTTAGTGGCGCTACAGCGTATGCGGGGCCCTGCACCACTGACAAATCGGCAGAAATGCGTGACGCGGGCTCTGGCCCGACGCCGGGAAACACCGGAACGACGGTAGGCAGTGCAAATTCCAACACTGGTCAGCACCCACCGACGAGCGCCATGAACCAGCAGGCCGGCAATACTCCAGCGTCGTCCGAGGATGCTCAGAAACAGATGCAAGGACGGCCCACTGCAGCGCAGCAGGCCGAGGGAGCAACGGCTGCACCGGGCAAAACCGCCGACAACGACTGCTGACTTTCGCTAAGGCATAATCTGGGCTTGACCGTGATATTTGAGATTCACGCGGTCAGACCGCATGGATGTCCGCACGCTGTGCCGCGCGAAAGCGAAAGGGCATGACGAGCGCTTGCGGGCTCTCCTTCTTCGTGCAGTCAATGCTGTGAGTGTCGCACAAAGCAGCGGGCCGATCGCAGCGAGGCCGAAGCGCGATTATTCGGGTAACCCACTCGGTCGAAGCGCCTTGCCGGAGCGAATCTACCGATAGCAACGCCGGTGGCGACATGTCGCCACCGGCGGATGCTCATATGCTGTGTTAACTCAGGCCGCTTTGGCCGTTGCCACGTGATTGGCGAGGACATCCATCAGCGCAGGCGAAAGGCAATCATAAGGTTCGAGTCCCAGTTCCTTGAGGCGCGACCGTATTGCGGTCATGTCGCTCGGCTTCACGCCGGATTCAATCACCGACGAGACGAAGGCGGCGAAGCCCGGTGCGGCCGAGCCGGATTCTTCGAACAATTCAGGATGAATGAAGTCGAGGCCATAGAACGCATGTCCCTTGTTCTCGATGCGGCCGAACATGTGGGTGCCGCATCCGGTGCAGGCATGGCGCTGGATGGTTGCGGCCTGATCGACGATGCGCAGCTTGTCGCCGTTTTGCAGTACGGTGACATTTTCGCGCGGAACAACTGCGATCACCGCAAAGGTTGCCCCATCTGGCTTCCAGCATTTGGTGCAGCCGCAGGCGTGGTTATGAGCGACGTCGCCTTTGACGCCAACCTTGACCGGCTTGTCGCTGCATTTGCAGACCAGCGTTCCGCCGGCAAAATGGCCTGAACCTTGTTTGACACCGCCGTCAACGGACGGGTGGATATGAACAGTCATCAGTCTATCCTCCTGGTATGATGCGTCACTTGTGTGAAGCATTGTTGTGTTGGCACTTTGGTGTTGCAGCTCGCATTCAGAACACGACCACCGATCGGATCGATTTTCCTTCGTGCATCAGATCGAATCCCCTGTTGATCTCTTCCAGCTTGAGCACATGCGTAATCATCGGATCGATCTCGATCTTTCCGTTCATGTACCAGTCGACGATCTTGGGAACGTCGGTACGACCGCGCGCGCCGCCGAAGGCTGTGCCTTTCCAGACGCGACCTGTGACGAGCTGGAATGGCCGGGTCGCGATCTCTTTTCCGGACTCCGCGACGCCAATGACAACGGAGACACCCCAGCCGCGGTGGCAGGCTTCGAGCGCCTGGCGCATGACCGTGGTATTGCCGGTGCAGTCGAAGGTGTAATCGGCGCCGCCATCGGTCAGCCCCACCAGATGCTGAACAATGTCGCCATCGACCTTCTTCGGATTGACGAAATGGGTCATGCCGAAGCGGCGGCCCCATTCTTCCTTGTCGTCATTGATGTCGACGCCGACGATCTTGTCGGCTCCGACCATCCGTGCGCCCTGAATGACGTTGAGGCCGATGCCGCCAAGGCCGAACACCACGACATTGGAGCCCGGCGTGACCTTCGCCGTATTGACCACGGCACCGACGCCGGTGGTGACGCCGCAGCCGATATAGCAGCTTTTGTCGAACGGCGCGTCGTCGCGGATCTTCGCCACCGCGATCTCCGGCAGCACCGTGAAGTTCGAAAAGGTCGAGCAGCCCATGTAGTGGTAGATCGGCTTGCCCTTATAGCTGAAGCGCGAAGTCCCGTCCGGCATCACGCCCTTGCCCTGGGTGGCGCGGATCGCGGTGCAGAGATTGGTCTTCTGGCTCAAGCAGCTTTTGCATTGCCGGCATTCCGGCGTGTAGAGCGGAATGACATGATCGCCGGGCTTGACCGAGGTGACTCCGGGACCGACCTCACGCACGATGCCGGCCCCTTCATGGCCGAGGATGGAAGGAAAGATGCCTTCGCTGTCGAAACCATCGAGCGTATAGGCATCGGTGTGGCAAATGCCGGTCGCCTTGATCTCGACCAGAACTTCGCCTGCCTTCGGCCCTTCGAGATCGACTTCGACGATCTCAAGCGGCTTCTTTGCTTCGAAGGCGACTGCGGCGCGGGTCTTCATTCTCAACTCCCTCGGTCATTTGATCTTGCGTCATCCGGTCCTGTACTGTCCGAGTCTGCGTCATCCGGGATTGCAGGTCAGCGGCTCGCTCGTGATCCGCATCAGTGCGGTTTTCCCATGCAGGCGCTCTCGGCCTCCGTATAGGCTGCGGGCTTTTCCTCGCGCTTGCCCGGGCGGACGCGGCCGACCGCATCATTGGCGCGCGCACGCAGATAGATGTAGAGATCGTCCATGTAGCAGGCGACATTGGTGTTATCGCCAAAGGCCGGCATGACGCTTTCCTGCGACGTGCTGACATTCTTGCGGCCGCTGGCGACAACACCGAGGAAGTCGCCATAGCTCATCGTTTTCAGCGAGTCCTTCAGTGCCGGTGCGTAGGTCGATCCCATCCCATCGGGGCCATGACAAACGTGGCATTCCGAGTGATAGCGCCGGTAACCCGAATATGTGTACCAGTCGATGGTGCCATCGGCGGCAACGTTGAAGGTCGGATTGCCCTCCTTGTCCAGATACTTGCCGTCCTCGGATTTGACGGCTTTCGGATCGCCGGCATTCTCGGCGAAGCTCGTATTCCCAGAGGCCACGACAACAATCGTGGCAATGACAGACCAGATGTGACGCAATAGCTTGTCCTCGGCATGCGATTTCAGAAAAGACCGGCGCATGGACGAACCATGCGCCGGTGACTGATGCGTCAGTTCACTGTGGGAGTGCAAAGACCGTCAGCGCGCCGCCGAGTGCGGTATAGTTGGTCAGGGCTGCGTAACCACCGACGGCACCGAGACCGGCAGTCGGATCCGTCAGACCCGCTGCGAGACCAATGCCGGCCCAGCCGCCGACGCCCGACAGGACGGCGATATATTGCCGGCCATTGTTTTCGTAGGTGGTGACGTTGCCGATGATGCCGGACGGAGTCTTGAACTTGTAGAGTTCCTTACCCGTCTTGGCATCGACCGCCTTCAGGTAGCCTTCCAGCGTCCCGTAGAACACCACGCCACCGGCAGTGGCGAGCGCTCCCGACCAGACCGAGAACTGTTCCTTGTTGGACCAGACGATCTTGCCGGTCTTGTTGTCCCAGGCAATGAAGTTACCCATATGGGTTTCGCCCGGAGGCGGGTACATCGACAGCGTCGCACCCACATAAGGCTGGCCGGCGGTGTAGTTCACCTTGAACGGCTCATAGTCCATGCAGACATGGTTGGTCGGCACATAGAACAGCTGGGTATCCGGCGAATAGGCTCCGGGTTGCTGATCCTTGGTGCCGAGTGCCGCCGGGCATACGCCCTTGGTGTTGACGTCTTCACCTTGCTTCTCGGTCGAGTACTGATCGACCACTTTCGGGCGGCCATAGGTCGGAGACGACTTGTTCATGTCGACACCGGTGGTCCAGTTCACCTTCGGATCGTATTTTTCGGCAACCAGCAATTCGCCGGTGACACGGTCCATGGTGTAAGCGAGGCCGTTACGATCGAAATGTGTCAGCAGCTTGCGGTTTTGGCCGTTCATCTGCTGATCACTGAGGATCATTTCGTTGACGCCGTCATAGTCCCATTCGTCATGCGGCGTCATCTGATAGACCCACTTGGCCATGCCTGTGTCGGCATCGCGCGCGAAGATGGTCATTGACCACTTGTTGTCGCCCGGCCGCTGCTTCGGATTCCAGGTCGAGGGATTGCCCGAGCCGTAATAAACGAGATTCAGCTCCGGATCGTAGGAGGTCCAGCCCCAGGTGCAGCCGCCGCCGATCTTCCACTGATCGCCTTGCCACGTCTTGATGCTGGAATCCTTGCCGACGGGCTTGCCGAGCGCGGTGGTCTTCTCCGGATCCACCATGATCTGGTCGTCCGGTCCTTCCGAGAAGGCGCGCCAAGCGAGCTTGCCAGTCTTCAGGTCATAGGCAGTCATGTGGCACTGGACGCCGAATTCGCCGCCCGAGATGCCGATCAGGACCTTATCCTTGACCACGAGCGGGGACGACGTGCCCGTTGCACCCTTGCCAGGGTCGCCGTTCTTGACGGTCCAAACTTCCTTGCCGGTCTTGGCGTCGAGTGCGACCAGCGTGGTATCGGCTTGGTGCAGGAAGATCTTGCCGTCCGCATAGGCAACGCCGCGATTGACGGTGTCGCAGCACATCACCGGAATGACGTTCGGATCCTGCTTCGGTTCATACTTCCAGACGATCTTGTTGTCCTGCGACAGGTCCATTGCGTAGACCTTGTTCGGGAACGGCGTATGCACATACATCATGTTGCCGATGATCAGCGGACCGCCTTCGTGGCCGCGCAGAACACCGGTAGAGAAGGTCCAAGCCACCTGCAGCTTGCCGACATTAGCCGCCGTGATCTGGTTCAGCTTCGAATAGCGCGTATTGGCGTAGTCGCCCGCTGGCATTACCCAGTCTTTCGGGTTCTGCGCCATCTTTGTCAGTTCATCATTGGCGATGGCAACACTCGCGGCAGAGGCCGCCATTGTGCCAAGACAGGTCGCAAGCAGCACCTTTCGCATCGTGATGTCCTCCCAGACATAATGCCGGGTCTCGTCAAGCGGCCCAGCTTCATTTTGGTATCTATGAGTAGCAAGATCCGCTGCTGCATACTTGCCCAAGAGCGAAGCAGGCTTGCTCGACAGAGAACCCGTGCAAGATAATTTTCTCGTACATTGACGAAAAACCTGAAAGGTATCTGGAAAGTCCGCGCCTTTCGCACTGCACACGGATCGCCGCACTGCGACCTAAGGGTGATGTTTCACTTGACGGGGCTGGTATCGAGTCAGAGGATCGACAAGGAGAAGTGAGTTACTCTGACCACGATTCACGAGCTGCGGGCTGCGCCTTTACATATTGTTTTGCACATTCTTCCATATGTGCTGCGTTCGATATGTGCTTCGTTCTGTAAGTATAGTTCCGTCGCGCGACCTATTGTTACGTGATGGTCTTTGATCGGTGAATTGTTCATGTCCGATACGCTTAGTTCTCTCAGCACATCCGGATTGACGCCGACAAGGCAGATCCAGGTTTGGTCAGATGCCCTGACCGATCTGTGCGGGCGATTTGACATCGATCCGCTGGAAGCATCCACATTCGATGCGCTGATCAGCTGCACATCGGTTTCGCGGCTGAAATTGTGTCATATCGAGGCGAGTCAGCATCGAATCGGCCATGCGGCCCCGCGAATTAGGCAAAGCGATCATCCATACGTGAAGATCGTGTTCCAAACTTATGGCGTCTCGCATTTCGAACAGGATAGTCGCCGGATCGATATCGGGCCCGGCGATTGCCTCGTCTATGACGTGTCGTGTCCGCACACCATCGTCAGCCCGGCCTTTACACGCCATGACGTCGTGATCGTGCCCAAGGAATTGCTGCATGAGCGCGGCCTCGGTGCGGGAAATCTGGCCGCCTGCAAACTGTCGGCGCGCGCCGGCACCGGGCGCATCGCGCACGAATTTGTACAGGCCGCCTTTCACGAAGCGACCAGACTGTCGCCAAACAGTGCCATCGGTGTTGCCGATTCACTGATTGATCTGTTGCTGTTGCCGCTGCGGGAAGTCGACATGACGCTTGATCGTGTCGGGCCGGAAGCCATGTATGTCCGTGCGCAGGGTTTCATTCGGGAACATTTGCGTGACCCCGAGCTCAGCATCGATCAGATTTCGTCTGCATTGCATTGCACCAAACGTTATCTGCATATGCTGTTCAGCGACCGCGGGATAACTGTCAGCGACTATATCTGGCAGGCGCGGCTGCAGAATTGCCGGCAGGAACTGGAAGCGCAGAACGGAAAGACGATCACGGACGTCGCGTTTTCCTGGGGCTTCTCAAGTTCTTCGCACTTCAGTCGCGTGTTCCGGAAGTATTTTGGCGTGGCTCCGTCCGCGATTCACAGAGCGCATCACGGCCATCAGCGGCCTGCCCTCACCGCGGAAGTGTAGTTACACTTCGGTTGCCTGCACATTTTGCGCCGCAACCTGAGGAGTTAAGTTGAAAGACGTCGCCTCACTGCTTATCGTGCGGCGGCGCAATCATCGCGCAAACTCTGAGGAGACCAAGATGAGCTGGAAGACTCCGAAGATCGTGGAAGTGCAGGTCGGC
Source organism: Tardiphaga sp. 709 (assembly GCF_032401055.1). NCBI lineage: Bacteria > Pseudomonadati > Pseudomonadota > Alphaproteobacteria > Hyphomicrobiales > Nitrobacteraceae > Tardiphaga > Tardiphaga sp. 709. Next base: position 2,541,439 of record NZ_CP135529.1, read on the forward strand.
ATGGAAATCAACATGTACGCCTGCGCGGCCCGTAAGTGACAGATTGATCGTCTTGATCGATCTCTCCCGGCTCGCAGACTACGGTTTGTGAGCCGGGCAGAGGCCGCTGAACGCGCGTTGCGGCTGTCAGACGTCCTTCGTGTCGAAGATCAGAAGATCTACGCCGCCATCCGCAAAATTCGCGAGATCGCCTGCTGCGGCCTGCCCTTCCGGCGAGGCGAGGCCCAGTTTGAGCGCTGCAACCGTTTCAAAATCCAGCGCGGCGACCAGATGAATATCGCTGTCACCCGTCGGCGTTGTGACGCCCCCTGTGCTGACACCATAGTGTCTCAGCCCCGGAATCTTCTTTGCCAGCGGGATATGTACAGATTGATAGTATTTGTCGAAGGCTGCGGGCTTCTTCGGTGTTTTGTAGAGGACCAGGAGTCTCGCCATAGACATATCCTTCCCTGACTATTGGCACTAACGGCGCGCCGCATGTGTATAGCAACCGATCCTGGTGCGATGTTCAAGTCAATCGCAGAGACGTCTTCGCGGCTGGGCCAATTTCGACTAGGCTCGCGCGGCACGTTATCTTTATATACGTCTCTCTTCGATGACAGGATTGGATGCAGGTGCAGCGCGGCGTCAGGACAGTCTACGCGGCGATTCTTGCATTCAGCACGCTGGCCGTGCCACGCGTGCAGGCCGGTAACATCGATACCGAGCATATTTTCGGCTTCATGATCGGCAGTGACGTCGGCCGGGTGGGCGAGCGAGAATTCCAGAGCGAGACGACCGGGCGATTCGGCAAATCCGGCGGTCGCTATCGCGCGGGCGAGCAGGAATTCGAACTGGAGTTCGTTCCCGCCAAGGACATTCGCATCGAGATCGGCAGCAGCTTCTCAGCCCATCGGATCACTGGCGTTCCCGGATTCGCCGATCAGCGCACGCTCGCCTGGCAGGGGGTATCGCTGGATTTCCGCTACAGATTTCTCGATCGCGAAACGGCCCCCGTCGGCATGACGCTCGCGATCGACGCGCAGTTCAACGGGATCGACGAAACGAGCGCAGCGCGGGTCAGGAGCTACGGCACGGGGCTCACGCTGGCCTTCGATCGCGAGATCGTCCCTGACGTCGCCGTTGCGGCGCTCAATCTGATCTATCAGCCGGAATGGACGCGCTATGTCGATACCGGAACGCGGGAACGCGAGGCGAGCATCGGAGCGGCGCTCGGCGTCATGATGCAGGTGCGTCCCGGCATCCTTCTCGGAGGCGAGGCGCGCTATATGCGCCGATATGAAGGGATCGGCCTTGGCGAACTGGCTGGTCAGGCGCTGTTCGTCGGGCCAACCGCCTATTTCCAGCTTTCTGACCGATCACGGCTGACTGCAAGCTGGAGCACCCAATTATGGGGCCGTTCGGAGGTGCCAGGATCGACGCTGGATCTGGTCAATTTCGAACGTCACCAGGCCCGTCTCGTTTATGGGATCAATTTTTAGCCTGGAAATCGCCGAAACTTCGCGCTGACGGGCGCGTATTTCAGATGCTATCGTCCGGTGAACGATCAGGGATGCCGACATGAATATGATCAATCTGGTCCTGACAGTCTGCGCGGTGATGTCGCCAAACACCTGCGAAGAGCGAAACCTGTCGTTTACGGCGGACTTCTCGCTGCATCAATGTGCCATGGCAGCGCCGCCCTACATCGCCCAGTGGATCGGCGAACATCCGAAATGGACCGCGGTGAAGTGGCGCTGCGAATATCCGCATAGCCATGACAAGGCCGATACTGCGCAGGGAACAAAGGCCGGCTGACCAAACGACCCGGCGCTATTTGTTGCAATCCTGTAGATCCCTGTCTGCAATCGAGAAGACGGCATCGGCCTTGATCTCGATATTCCTGACCACGCATTGGCGCGCCTCGGAATAGCTGACCTTGGCATCGTAACTGCCGGGCTCTATCCCCGTGATGCGCAGCCGCTCGTCGTGATCGACTTCCTTATCCTTGTCCGCCAGTGTCAGGTTGGCGCTCCATTGCTGCTTTCCGGCCGGGGATAGCTGGAACCCGGTAATGGTCGACGTCGTCAGATTCCAGAGCCGGATGCCCTTGCCGGCTTTGCCTTGAGCATGAGCGTTGCCTGCGATGAGCAGCAGTATGACAGCCATCGATAGAGATGCGCGCGACATGTCCCCTCCATATCTGTTCGGCTTATTGAGCCGTTTCGTTTTCTTAGTATAGTTTGCCAGTCGTCTTCGCCAGCTTTGCTGGGGCTTTCGTGGGACCCGATCGAATGACAGGATATCTCGCCCCGTTTGCGATCATTGCCCTTTTGTCGGGGTCAGCACAGGCAGCGGAGATCAATGACTATCCGACCTCCGCGCGTGCCGAATATGTCTTCGGCTGCATGAAGGCAAATGGCGAGACCCGGCAGTCGATCGAGCAATGTTCGTGCTCCATCGATGTGGTGGCGTCGATTGTGCCCTATACCCGCTATATCACGGCGGAAACGGCGCTGAGCATGTCGCAGGTGCGCGGCAATCTGAGCGCCCAGTTTCGGACCTCGGAGCAGGCCAACAGCGCCATCAATGACGTCAGGCGCGCCCAAGCCGAGGCTGAAGTGCGCTGCTTCTAGCGCGATCGCCTGCATGATGCGCTGCGTTACATGCCGGAGCCATTGACCTTCCACTCATGCTTGAACTGATGCCCGTCAGTGTCCTTGGCTTCGGCACGGAACGTCTTTGCGCCATTTGAGACATAAGTGAATCGAATATTCGGGTCTTCGGAGATCGAGATGCCGCCCTCCACCGACAGGACCGGGCTGTTGTCCTGCCAAAGCTGGAGCCGGTCGACATAGAGGGCCGGAATATAGAGTTGCGTGACCTGATCCATCTGCAGGCCGGAATTATTGGGGTGGCCGATCATGACCTGCGCCTCGCGCGTACCGCTTTTTTCCTCGTTTTGCGCTCCAGCAAACTCCCTGTAGCGCATCTGGCCCAACCGGCCCTTGGCCTCTTCGGCATTCTTCGCCGCAGGCGCAGAGCAGCCACCGGATGCCTTCACATAGGTTTGCACCACATGGAGCTTGCCGTCACTGGTCTCCGCGACGGCATGGACGTTGGTGTAGTTGTTGATTCGGACACGCGTTGAAATCTCCGAGACATTTGCGTCGGCCCCGAGCTTGAATTTCGCGGCCATGGGCGCCGGGTTCTGGTCGATCACCAGCGTGATCGTCACCACCCGCGAGCGTGCGTCCGACGTCGGCTTAAGGCGCAACGTCACCGGCACGATGGCGGCATCCTCCGCGCGCGTCGGCATCTCGAGTGCAATCAGGTTGCTGCCGTCTTCCATCGGTCGGCTGTCGAAAATGTCCTGCACCAGCCCCGGCCATGGATCGTAAGGCTCCGGACCAGCCGCGGACACAGAATGCGGACTGAGTAAGGCGCTCAGCAGGATGGCGGCACAGACGCTGCGGATTGCAAATTCCGGCATGGAGTGGCCCTCGCAAGGGAAGAAGCGACGCACTTGATACTAACCCAACCGGCGGTCATTCCCATTCAAATTGTGAGTATGCTGCAGTTGCGTTGCGGACGTTATAGTCGTCAAAAAGCTCCCATTTGCCGCGTTCGGCTTCTGCCGCGTGTTTCGTAGCTGCCGCGATCGGTTTGCCGTCGATGACGTCCTTGCGGATACCGGACGCGAGTGTTTCGAGATACCGGCGTTCGGCGGCGAGGGCTTGCGGCCAATCGCTCACTGGACCATGGCCGGGAACGACGCGTTCGGCCGGCAGCGCCGCGAGATCGTCCAGCAGCTTGAGCCACGCCTGGATGCTGCCATCGAGCACCGGGATATGGCGGAGAAAGACCAGATCTCCAGCGAACAACGTCTTCGTCGCCGAGTCGAATACCGTGACGTCGCTATCGCTATGGGCGGTGGGCCAGGCTTTCACGACAAGTGTGCGCCCGCCAAGATCGAGGACGAGCTCACCATCGACGAGCCGGGTTGGCGGTACGATACGGACGTCATCGATCAGCGCGTCGCCCATGCTGCGCCTGAATGCGTCGAGATAATACTGTCCGCGTACAGCCAGTGCCTGCGGCAGCCTGATATGGCCGACGAACTCGGTTCCGTCAGCGACGAAAGCGGCGTTACCGAACATATGGTCGGGATGGCCATGGGTATTGATGACGTAGCGAATGGGCTTGTCTGTATGTGCGCGAATGGCGGCCAGTAGTTGCCGCCCCTCCCGCACGCTGCCGCCGGTGTCGATCACCGCAACAGCCTGCTCGCCGATCACGACGCCGATATTGGCGATGGCGCCGTCATTGTCCGACGACATCAAGGCAATGCGTCCCTGATGCATGAAGACACCCGGTGCGATTTCACTGATCGCCAAGGTCTGCTGTTGCGCGCGAGCGGATGCGAGCATTGCCAGCATGATGAGCGCTGCATGCATCGCAAAGCGAGATGTCATTTGCATCTCCATATCACCCCGGGGAAGCAGCGACTCTGCAATTGCCCGGAAAGTGCGGCGCAACATCGGAAGCGCCCCATTGCATCTTGCACGCTTAAAACGAGAGGCCTAGGTTTTTGTCGTGTCACCCATCAAATGTGAACGGCAGGTAGCGCATGCAGCACCGAGCGGAACGATCCGGAACACGTCGCGCGCTACTCACATCGCTGTTCGCGAGTGCGCTGTTGCTTGAGGGCATATGCACCGCGCTTGCCCAGACTGCTGCGACCGACGATCTCTCGATCGAACTGGTCGATCCGCAGGTCCTGCGTGTTTGCGCCGATCCGCGCAACATGCCGTTCTCGAATGAGAAGGGCGAGGGTCTGGAGAACAAGCTCGCCGAGCTGTTCGCAGCCAAACTGCAGAAGAAGCTCGATTACGTCTATTTCCCGCAGGCGACGGGCTTCGTTCGCATGACTCTCGGCGCGCATCGTTGCGATGTCATCATGGGCTTCCCGCAGGGCGACGACCTCGTCCAGGGCACCAATCCCTATTACCGGACGGCCTATGCGCTGGTCTCGAAGACCGGCGCCGGTCTCGATGACGTCACGACGCTGGATGACGCCAGGTTGAAGAGCAAGCATATCGGCATCGTGGCGGGGACGCCGCCGGCCACCAATATGGCGGTCAACGGCCTGATGGTGAATGCGAAGCCCTATCCGTTGGTGATCGATACCCGCATTGATTCATCAGCACTGGCCATGATCAAGGATCTCACATCTGGCGATATCGACGCAGCGATCCTGTGGGGGCCTATGGCGGGCTTCTACGCCAAGAACGCCAATCCTCCGCTTCATGTCACGCCGCTGGTCAAGGAAACCACCGGGCCGCGCCTCGTCTATCGCATCGGCATGGGCGTGCGCTCCGCAGATCAGAACTGGAAGCGGCAGCTCAACCGGCTGATTCAGGAAAACCAACCGGCCATCAACAAGGTCCTGCTCGATTTCGGCGTTCCCATTCTCGATGAGAACAATCGTCCGATCGGGCCGGAGGCGGCAGCCAAGTCGCCGTGACCATGCGTTACGCCATCCTTCTCGCGATGGCACTGGTGATGGTCACGACGGCCCGGGCACAGGATATCGTCCCCGAGCCCGACGACTATCGCACCGACAATTATCGCACGCCGGTGCCGGCGACGCTGAAAGGCGGACGCGTCATCACGACGAAAGACGCCGAGGCGATCTGGCGCGGCAAACGAGGCGCTTTCATTGATGTCATGCCGCGTCCGCCGAAACCGGCCAATTTGCCGCCGGAAACGGTCTGGCGCGACAAGCCGCGGCACAACATTCCGGGCAGCCTGTGGCTGCCCGACACCGGCTACGGCAGGCTGGCCACCGAGACCGAGGCCTATCTGCGGGATGGTCTCGCGCGCGCATCGGCCGGCAACCGTGCTGCGCTTCTGGTGATCTACTGTCAGGCCGATTGCTGGATGTCGTGGAATGCCGCAAAGCGCGCGGTGTCCTATGGCTACAGCAATGTCGTCTGGTATCCGGAAGGCACCGACGGTTGGGAGCTGGAGGATCTACCGCTGGCGGATGCGCAGCCTGAACCGCGGCCGCCGGCAAACTAGGGCGCGCTTGGAACCATCTTCCGCGCCATAGTAAAAGACTCCCCTTGGCTGGGATTAAGACATCATGCATTGGGCGCTCAGGCTTTTCGGTTTCGTCGTCGGTGTTTTGGCCTTGGCGATACTCGGGCTCGGCGGTTGGATCGTCATCGCCCATCAGGACGAATTACGGCTCGCCTCCGCTGCTGCGGCGAAGACCATCTGCTCGAACGTATTCATGGCCAAGCGCGAAGCGGATGCGATCTTGCGTACCGACCTGCTGGCCCTCGGACATCCGATCTTCCGCCTCATGAAAATCGACGTCAGCGCCGCCGACCACAGCGTCGACGCCAGTCTTTTCGGTTTTTTCGCCAAACGTCACGCCCAATATGTCGAGGGACGGGGCTGCACCAACGTCCTGAACGACCAATCTTGGGACCGCCCTGCCGCACTGCGACTCTCGTCTACGAAAGACGCCGACAAGCTTTGGCCGACCGGCGAGAAGGCGCAATTATCCGACAACACACGTTTGCAGGCGGCGGTGAACAATCCGGTTTTTCAAGGTCCCGGCATGCGCGCCATCGTTGTCGTTCACGACGGGCGCATCGTCGCCGAAACCTATGGCCAGGGTTTCACCGCTTCAACACCCTTGCTGGGTTGGTCGATGACCAAGAGCGTCACGGCGGCTCTGGTCGGCCTGGCCATCAAGGACGGCAAGCTTTCGCTCGATCAGAAGAAGTTGTTTCCGCAATGGGCGGGGGACGCCCGCTCGGACATCTCGGTCGCCGATCTGATGGCCATGTCTGGCGGACTGGAATGGAACGAAGATCAGGGGCGACACACCGACCCGGGGCGCATGGAGTATCTCGTGCGGGATGCGGCGGCTTTCGCGAGGGATCGAAGGCTCGTCGCCTCACCGGGAACCAAATTCCACTATTCGTCCGGCGAGTCCGTCCTGCTGACGCGACTGTGGCAGAACGCGATTGGCGAGGGGGCTCTGTCTTATCCGCGCGAGCGGCTGTTCAACCCTTTGGGCATGAATAGCGCCGTTATCGAAGCCGACGAGGCCGGCACGTTTCTCGGCGAAGGCTTCCTCTACGCCAACGCACACGATTGGGCGCGCTTCGGCGAGTTTTTGCGATTGCGCGGGGAATGGAACGGCCAACAGCTTTTGCCGGCGGGCTTTGTCGACTATATGCGCTCACCTGCGCCAGCGTCCGATGAGGGCCAAGGCCCCGTCTATGGTCGTGGACAGCTTTGGTTGGCCCGGGGCCAAGGATTCGATCTCCCTGCCGACACGTTTATGTTGCAAGGCCACCTCCGTCAGGTGATCGCGGTCATTCCCTCGCGCAAATTGGTGATCTTGCGCATGGGATTAACGCGTGAAGATATTGGCTTCAGCAACGCGAAGCTGCTGCGCGCCATCGTCGCCGCAGGCTTTTGAAGCTTGCTGGACATATGGGTACACGCCCTGGCGCGCGATACTATTCCATCTCCTGCTGGATGGTGCGGCTGAGCGCGAACAGGCGCTGGTCGATCAGCGTCGGCACCTCGCAGACGAAGGTGACGACGCGGCGGCGGTCGTCGAAGATGCGGGCTTCCCATAGCAGCTTGTTGTTGAGTTCGTCGATCTTCGCCTGATCGGGTGGCGACGCGTTCTGCAGTGTCTGCAGCATGGCCGTGTCGGCGCGGACGCGATCCGCCGCTTCGCGCTGTTTGCGCGTGACGCGTTCGAGACCGGCCAACACCGTCGCGCGCTGCGCGTTCAAACTGTCGAACAACCCGGCGAAGATCAGTTTGCCTGACCTGGCCTTGTCCGGCGATCGCGAGAGAAAATCCGTGATCGCCTTCTGCGCTTCCTCAACGGGCACGCGCCGTGTCGCCAGACGTTCGACAAGCGAGCTGACCTGGGCATCGTCCTTCCAGACGCTGGCGACATCGTCGATCGGCGGTCCGGCCCAGACGGCAGCCAGCGAGATTTCCGGCACCTTGGCCTGAACGCACGGCCAGTCGGGATAACGCGGATCGGCGGCCCGCGCAGTGCCCGACCAGATCAACAAGAGTGCCGTGATGATGCCGATCGGTCTGTTCATGTCTCGCCCCCGGCTGGTGCCCGGCGGGCAAGGCCGCGGCCGGGATCGTAAGCAATGATTGCACCGATCATGAAGACGGCAGTACAGCCCGCGACAACGGCAAGGGAGAGCCAGTTGACCTTGTCATAGAGCGCGAAGCGAATCAGTTCGACCGCATGCGTGAAGGGATTGAACAGGCAGAGATAATAGAGCATCGGGCTGCCCTCCTGCACGCGCCACAAAGGATAGAGCGCGGACGACGCAAAGAACATCGGGAAGATCACGAAGTTCATGACCCCCGCAAAATTCTCCAGTTGCTTGATGCGCGACGAGATCAGCATGCCCAGCGATCCCAGCATCAATCCGGACAGGATCAGTGCCGGTAGAACGGTGAGATAGCCAATGAGCGGCGGAGCGATGTCCCAGAACCACGCGATCAGGAGAAACGCATAGACCTGCAGCAGGGAGACCACCGTCCCGGCCAGCAGTTTGCAGACCAACAGGAACCAGCGCGGCAGCGGGCTGACCAGAAGCGTCCGCATATTCCCCATCTCGCGGTCATAGACCATCGACAACGAGGACTGCATGCCATTGAACAACTGGATCATCGCGATAAGGCCCGGCGCGATATAGACCTCATAGAGAATATAGGTCTCGTAAGGCGGGATGATCGAGATACCGAGCACCTGCCGAAAGCCGGCGGCGAAAATGAACAGCCATACCAGCGGACGCACCAGCGCCGAGACGAAGCGTTCGCGCTGATGCAGGAAGCGCAACGCCTCGCGCCACAGGATGCCGTTGAGGCAGGTGACATAATTGCCGAAACCCAGCTTGCGACGCTCATGCGTGACAAATGTTGTACTCACGATGACCTCCCGCCCCGGTCGGCCGCCTCGGTCATGCCCCGGAAAGCCATGTCGAAATTGGCAGCGCCGGTTTCGCCCAGGATCTGCGTCACGGGACCGCGTGCGAGCACATGACCGTGATGCAACACGACGAGATCGTCGCTGGCGGCAATCTCGTCAAACAGATGGGTTGCCCACAGCACGCCAATGCCTTGTTCCGCGACCAGCATCCGGACATGCGCAAGAATATCGGCGCGCGCCTGCACGTCGAGGCCAACGGTCGCTTCGTCCAGCAACAGCAGCCGCGGCCGGTGCAGCAGTGCCCTGGCGATCTCGAGGCGTCGCATCTGTCCGCCGGAGAGATCTCGCACCCGGCTGTTCACCCGGTCGGCAAGGCCGATGCGCGCAATCACCTCGTCGCCGCGCACGCGAGCCTCGCGCCGTGCAATGCCCTGCAGCGCCGCATGATAGAGCAGGTTCTGCATGACAGACAGATCGAGATCGAGCGTACGTGGCTGAAACACCACGCCGAGCAGCCGCAAGGCTTCGCTCGGCGTGTCGCTGATGTCGTGGCCGAAGACGCTGATCCGTCCAGTTTGAATGCCGAACAGCCGGGTGATCAGCGCAATCAGCGTACTCTTGCCCGCGCCATTGAGGCCGAGCAGAGCCGTGAAACTCGCCGGTGCGACATTGAAGGAGACATCCGACAGCGCCTGCCGACGACCATAGCAATGGCTGATGCCTGCGACCGACAGAGCGGGTGTGACCGCCGGCGCGTCAAATGGCTCGGGCGCGTCGTGCGCGATCTGGTCAGGGCGGGATGTCTCGATTGTGGTCATGGCCGTGCCATGGCGACGCCCCAGGGCAATTCGCCGACCTGAATGGTCTTGATGACTTTCTGCGCCACGACGTCGATGACCGAGACATCGTTGGAGACGCCATTGGTGACCAGCAGATATTTCTCATCGGGGGTAAACGCCATGTGCCAGACCCGCTGGCCCACCAGCAGATACTTGATCACTTTGTGGGTCGCCGCATCGACGATGGCGATCCGGTTGGCGGGGCCGAGCGCGATGAAAGCGGTTTTGGCATCCCGGGTCATGCCGATGCCGACCGGCTGAATGGCTTCGCGCCGCAGACCGGGAATATTGAACTCGATCTTGTCGGTCACGACCCGCTTGGCGGGATCGATCACGGACACGGTGCCACCGATTTCGGAGGACACCCACAGTTCCGAGCCGTCGCGCTTGAATTCGGCAAAGCGCGGGCGCGCATCGACCAGGACATTGGCCACGATCTCGCGCGTCGCGGTGTCGATGAAATGCGCCATATTGGTGGTTTCGGACGTGTTGATCAGGATCTTGCCATCAGGGCTGATCGCCATGCCTTCGGGCTCGACACCGACCTGCACGTCGCCGATGCGCACGCGCTTTTCGAGATCGAGTACGGTCACCGTGTTGTCGTTCTCATTGGCGACATAGAGAATCTTGCCGGCGGCATCCTGGGTGAAAAGCTCGGGGTCGGGACCCGATGGCAGCGAGTCGACCACCTTCTGGCTGGCGACGTCGATGATCTGGATGGTGTCGTCGTCGCCGACCGCGACAAGTACCGATTTGCCATCGCGCGTCAGTTCGATGCCGCGCGGACGCTGACCAACCTTGATGGTCGCGGTGACGGTCCAGCTATCGGTGTCGATCACCGAAACGGTGTTGCTCTTCTCGTTCGACACATAAGCGAGAAAGGCCGATGCAGGTACTGCCGTTGCAAGCCACGTCGCCGCTCCACACAACCAGACACGGCACAGCATCTTTGATCTCTTCATTATCATTGCAGCCTGCATTTGCTTTCCGGACGATCTATACCGAGCGTGTCGAGCTCAGAGACCTGATGCAGGAAGCCGTCCTGCGGCGATACCGAAACCACCATGCGCCCGTCGACCAGCAGGATGGGCTGGCGTAGCTGCAGGTTCCAGTCACGGATCGTGAGCCGCTGACCCTTGAAGCCGGCGATGGAGAAATCGGGCGACTTCAGAAACGCCAGAATGGCTTTGCCGTCGCCCGAACGCGTGCGGGACGCGGCTTCGCCGATCATGCGGGTCGCGAGCCAGGCCTGCATGTCGCGCGCTGTCATGCGGCGCGCGTTCAGCTTGGTGAAGCGGTTCTGGATCTGCACGGCACCCCATTGATCCTGTGCGGCATGCCAACTGGTCGGCACCAGACCCGCCGATCCCGCGACCGGTCGCGGATCCCAGGTGCGATATGGCAAATAGGATGCGAAGACTTCGCTCTCGTCGGCGGCGATCATGACGTCATAGGCCGGTGCCTGTTGCGTGAAGACCGGGATCTGGCGCTGGATCAATGTAACGCCGCTATCGGTGCGCCGCGCGCCGCCGGTGTCCTCGAAGACACGTTCCTGCACGATCTTTGCGCCGAACCGGGCGGCGGCACGACGATAGGCGTCGGCTTCAAGCCGATCGTCGTCATGCGAGCCGACCACGAGCAGCCAGCGTTTCCACTGCTTCCACACCAGATATTGCGCCAGTGCATCCGCCAGCATCGATCGCGTCGGCGCAATATGGATCACATTGGCACGGCAGTCCGCCTCGCGCAGCCGATCGTCGGCGGCCCCCACATTGAACAGGATGCCGCCGCGGTCACGCACCGCGTCCGCCGCCTGCAGCAATGCATCAGGCGGCAGGTCGGTAATGATGAAACTATTACGGCCAGCGAGATTGCGCGCGGCTCCGGCGACATCGTCGCCCTCCTTCACACGGACCTCTTCCAGCCCGAACTGCTGCTTCAGGAACCTGCCCGTGGTGTTGTTGTCCTCGATGGCGAGCCGCGCCCCGGCGATGCCATCGTTCTCGGACGGTAATTCGACCAGCGAAAGAGTTGCCTTGATGCCGGCCTGACCGAGATAACCGATGCTGATCATCAGCGGTTCGGCCGCCAGCGCAGACGACGTCACGGCGCATAGACTGATCGCGCCGATCAACCACCGTATCATGTTCCCTCCGGCTACTCCTTCCCGGCTTGGCGCCGGTGAAGGGTCTCGTGGCTTGAAACATGAACCAATTATCGTAGCTTGCAACCTCGGATTCTGCCGACGCGTTGCATTTTAATGATGCGAGGTCCGCGATGAGAGCCCTATCGATCACCGTGCTGTTACTGATGATGACAGCGACGGCTCACGCCGCAGCGCCTAAAGTGGCGGTGTTCAATTTCGAATGGCTGGATACGAGCCTCGAAGGCGAGGTGAAGGGACGCCGCAGCGACGAGCAGGCAAGACTGCTCCATGCTGCCGACCAGCTTCGCGAGGAGATGAAGCAGTCCGGCCGTTTCGAGCTGCTGGATATGTCATCCCTCAATGTTGCGGCGCAAGGCCGGAACCTGCAGGCATGCGGCGGCTGTGACGTACAACTCGCGCAGCAGATCGGCGCTGACCTTGTCATTACGGGGCTCGTACAGAAGGTCTCGAACCTGATCCTCAATATGAACATCACCCTGCGAAATGTTCACACCGGGCGGCTGGTCGCCACAATGAGCGCTGACCTGCGCGGCAATACCGATGAAAGCTGGTCGCGCGCGACGAGCTATCTGGTTCGCAACCGCCTGCTCGCTCCGAATTACGGTGCCCCGCAGCCGCAGTAATGCGGGCCGCAACTCACCCTTTGAGCCGCGCCGCGTGCCAGCGCAGATGATCCGCCATGAAGGTCGAGATGAAATAGTAGCTGTGATCGTAGCCGGGCTGGTGGCGTAGCGTCAGCGGAATGCCCGCCTTTGTGCAAGCGCTCTGCAGCAGTTCAGGCCGCAATTGTTCGGCCAGAAAATTGTCGGCGTCACCCTGATCGACCAGCAATTCGGGGAATCGCGCGCCGTCCTCGATCAGGGCAACCGCATCGTGCTTTCGCCACGCCGCTTTGTCGTCGCCGAGATAGCCTCCCAGCGCCTTGATTCCCCACGGCACCAGCGACGGCGCCACGATCGGAGCGAACGCGCTGGCCGCGCGGTAGCGATCGGGATGACGCAGCGCAATGGTCAGCGCGCCATGCCCGCCCATGGAATGGCCGAAAATCGACTGACGGCTGCTATCGATGGGGAATTGGTCGGCTACGAGCTGCGGCAGCTCCTCGGTCACATAACTCCACATGCGATAGTTGCGCGCATAGGGCTCCTGGGTGGCATCGACGTAAAAGCCGGCGCCAAGGCCGAAGTCATAGGCATTGTTGGCGTCACCGGGAACATCGGCACCGCGCGGGCTGGTGTCCGGCGCAATGAAGATCAGCCCCAGTTCGGCGCATGCGGCGCGAAAGTCGCCCTTTTCGGTGACATTGGCGTGGGTGCAGGTGAGGCCCGAGAGATACCAGACCACGGGCAGCCTGACGCCATCCTGATGCGGCGGCACATAGACCGAGAATGTCATGTCAGTTCCGGTCGCGCGGCTGGCGTGTTTGTAGACACCCTGTGTGCCGCCATATGATCGATTGAGCGAAACTGTCTGCATGGTCATGACTTTACAGGTTGGGTGCGGCAGCGATGCGACATCGCCGAAACAAGTGATGTCTAATCAGGGACGCCCGGTCAGGCGATGCCACGCTCGATGGCGAAGCGCACCAATTCGACCGAGCTGCGGACGCCGAGCTTTTGCCGCATGAGTGACGATGTATTGGCCACCGTCTTGTAGGAGGCGTGAACCATCCATGCAATCTCGGCGAGGCTCTTGCCGGCACCGAGCAGTCGCAGGATCTCCATCTCGCGCGAATTCAGCTTCGACAGCGGGCTTTGGGTCAGCGCAGGTCCGGCAAAAGCAAGGCTTCGCGCCATCGCCGGTGGGAGATAGACGCCGCCACGCGCAACCTCATAGACGGCCTCCAGGAGATCGTGTGGGTCGCCGGTCTTGGAGACATAGCCCTTGGCGCCACTCTCGATCGCACGGGCTGCGAAGATCGGGTCGTCATTCATGCTGAACATGATGATGCGCATCGTGTCGTCGCGCAGCAGGATGCGCCGCGCCAGTTCATATCCGGACACTGTCGGCAGATTGATATCGATGATGCAGATATCGGGGTCGCCGGTCAGGAAAACCTGCTCCCCACTGGCGGCATCGGACGCTTCCAGCAGTTCGATCTCCGGATCGTCCGCGAACACCGCGCGGCAGCCCGATGTGACGATGGGGTGATCATCGACGATCAGAACGCGCATGGGTTAACCCCGTAAACTCTGTCGGCAGGTCCAGGCCTGCTCCTCGATTGCTGCGCTGCATCAGCCGCGCGCCTTTGGAGTGAAATGATTGACAATCGAAGGTCGCCTCGATCCGATATGATCGCCGTCGAATTTCGCTGTCAAGTTCATAGTCGCGGCATGCAGGCGAGATGCGAGTGAAAGCATGGTCATGTGGCAGAATCTTTCGCTGCGCGCGCGGATCAATCTCCTGGTAGCGCTCGTACTCGCTCTTGGCCTGGTCGCCAATGTCGCGCGGCTCGCGCTGGAAGCTGGCCCGCGCGTCCAGGCTGAGGACCAGAGCGTGATCCGGCTGACGCGTGAAGTCATCGAAAGTATCGGAGCTGGCCTGAGCGAAGCGCAGGATCCGAATGCGCGGCTCGATAAAATTGTCGCCGATCTGAATCGATTGCGACATGTCAGTATCGTCAGGCAAGGCGACGGGATCATGCCGTCCCCGAAGAGTGACGGTCAGGGTCGAAGCGATGATGCAGGCTCTCCGCCATCGTGGTTCGTATCCTTGATTCACCCGGAGCGGATATCGGAGTCGGTATCGGTGATGGTTGGCGAGAAGCGGCAGACGCTGCTGATCACCTCACATCCGGATGACGAGATGCGGGAGATATGGGATGGCATCGTCACCCAGCTCGCAGTCAGCCTGATCGTTGCAATGGTGCTGTTCGTCGTCACGAGTCTGGTCGTCAGGCGGGCGCTGGCGCCGCTCGATGCATTGTCGCAGGCCATGGTCGATATCGAAGCGGGAAACTATCAGGCACGCGTCGCCCCCGCGGGCGCGCCGGAACTCGCCGCACTCTGCATCCGGCTCAATCATCTCGCTGCCACATTGGGCGATGTGCTGGAAGACCGGCGGCGTCTGGCCCAACGGGCCGTCTCGCTGCAGGATATTGAACGCAAAGATATCGCACGCGAACTGCATGATGAGTTCGGGCCATATCTCTTTGCCCTGCGCGCCCATGCAGGCGCAGTGATGCGCCTCGCCGATCACGATCCGTCGGGCACAGGCGCCTTGTCGCGGCACGGCACTGCCATTCTGGCGCAGGTCGATGTCTTGCAGCAGTTCAATCGCCGCATTCTCGAGCGATTGCGGCCGGTCGGGCTGACGGATCTCGGCTTGTCCGGTGCTATCACGGTCTTGCTGCGTCTCTGGCGCGAATCCCATCCCGAGGTCATGATCGAGAGCCGGGTATCGCCAGCGCTTGCTCCCCTTGGCGAGATCGCCGAACTGACCGCCTATCGTGTCGTGCAGGAGGCACTCACCAATGTATTCCGCCACGCGCAAGCCTCAGCCGTGAGCGTGGTCATCGAACCGGTGACGGGAGCGGCGGCGACGCCTGAGCGTGACAACGTACTGGTCCGCGTGCGCGACAATGGCCTCGGCCTCGATCCCGATCACAATGGCGGCTTTGGCCTCATTGGCATGAGAGAGCGGGTCTGGGCCCTGGGCGGGACGCTCATAGTCAGATCTGATGTGGACGGTGTGACTGTCGAGGCTATCATTCCCGTGACTGATTCACTGCCAAATGCTCCTGTGACGCGAGATCGGGAATTTGTCCCGACTTTATCGGGAAAATAACTGAACCGGATTTCGACACTTTGCAGATAGCGCAGTCCTCCTCACTCGCTAGTATCACGCTACCGGACGGTGCCATCAGAGCGCCGACGCGGAATGGGAATGGGGTGGAACAGATGCGCGTGAGAGTGCTGGTCGTTGCTTCGCTGTCGACGGGTCTTCTACCGGTTTCCGAAACGGTTTTTGCGCAAAGTCCTCCTGGAGAACCGCAAGTGCTGCCGCCGGTGGTGGTGTCCGCCCCTGCCGTCGCCAGCAAACGCGGCCCCCGGCGTCAGACGACCCAGCGGGTCACCACCGAGCGGCCCCGCACGGTCTATGTCTATCCGACCACGCCGACATCGCGTTCCGGCATCGACGTCGACAAGGTCACAGCAAGTATCAATTATGTCGATGCCCGCGCGATCGAACGCGCCAATTCCCTGAACGTCACGGATGCGCTGCAACAGCAAGTGCCCGGCATTCTGATCAACGAAGTCGCGGGCAATCCCTTCCAGCCCGACCTGCAATTTCGCGGTTTCGTGGCCTCGCCGGTGGCTGGTACGCCGCAGGGGCTCGCGGTGTATCAGAATGGCGTGCGCATCAACGAAGCCTTCGGCGACACCGTCAATTGGGACCTGATCCCGACAGCGGCAATCCGCTCGGTCAGCGTGGTCACCAACAATCCCGCCTTCGGCCTCAACGCGCTGGGCGGCGCGGTCAACATCCAGATGAAGGACGGCTTCAACTATCAGGGAGCCGAGCTCAGCACGATGGGCGGCTCGTTCGGCCGCATCCAGGGCTCGGCGCAATGGGGCAAGCAGGTCGAGGGATTCGCCGTCTATGGCGCGCTCGAAGGCCTGCATGAAAAGGGCTTCCGCAACTTCGCGACATCGGACGTCCGACGCTTTTACGGCGATGTCGGCTATCGCAGCGACAGCAGCGAATTTCACCTCAATATGGGCGTCGCCAACAACAAATTCGGCGCCTCGGCCACTGTTCCGGTCGAGCTGCTGCAGCAGAATTACGGCGCCACCTATACGACGCCGCAGACCGCGAACAACCGCGTCGGCTATCTCAATTTCACTGGAAAGGTCGAGGCGACGCCGACCTGGACGGTGGAGGCGGCAGCGCATCTTCGCTTCTTCCGCAACAAGACCCAGGATGGCAATCCGACCGGCACCCAGCCCTGCGAAGATCCGACCCTTCTGTGTTTCGGCAATGATGACACGCCGGCCAATGGCCTGAACGGCGCGCAACTCGCCAATCCCTTCGCGCCCGGCGCGGTTCTTGGCGAGAATGATCGCACCTCGACGCGCTCGACCACGGTGGGCGGCTCCCTGCAGGCGACCAATACCGATCAGCTCTTCGGTCATGACAACCGCTTCGTCGTCGGCGCCAGCTATTCGTCCAGCGTCAGCCAGTTCACGGCCAGCGCCGAACTCGGCACGATCGGCCCGGATTACATCGTCACCGGCAGCGGGATTTCCCTCGGTCAGTCCGGCGATCCGATCGCGATCGGCCCGGTGTCGCTGCGCACCACCAATCGCTATGGCGGCATTTACGCGCTCGACACGTTCGATGTGACCAATGCCTTTTCGATTACCGGCGGCGGTCGCTTCAACACCGCGCAGATCGTGCTCGAGGATCAGATCGGCACCGCGCTCAACGGTGACCACACGTTCAATCGCTTCAATCCGATCATCGGCGGCACCTACAAGATCACGCCTGAGCTGACCGCCTATGCCGGCTATTCGGAAGCCAACCGCGCGCCGACCCCGCTGGAACTCGGCTGCGCCGACCCCGCCAATCCCTGCATCGTCGGCGCCTTCCTGATCTCCGATCCGCCGCTCAAGCAGGTGGTTTCGCATACGATAGAAGCCGGTCTGCGTGGCACCAAGGAGCTGAATGCCGGCACGCTGGGCTGGAAGCTCGGCGCGTTCCGCGCCACCAACAACGACGACATTCTCGCGATCCCGAGCCCGGTGCTGCAAGGCTACGGCTATTTCCAGAATGTGGGCTCGACGCGCCGGCAGGGCATCGAAGCGGAAGTCACGCTGCGTGCGCCGACCCTGCAGCTCTATGCCAGCTATGCCTTCGTCGATGCGCGTTTCCTTGATGCGCTCGCCATCGGATCGAACAGCCCGTTCAAGGATGACAACGGCAACGTCCAGATCCTGCCCGGCAACCAGATCCCGGCGATCCCGCGTCACCGCGTCAAGGCCGGGTTCGACTATGCGGTGACTGACGCTTTCAAGGTCGGGGCTGATGCGCTGTTCGTCAGCAGCCAGTATTTCGTCGGTGACGATTCCAACCAGGCGCCGAAACTTGAAGCCTATACCGTGTTCAATGCCCATGCGTCGTATCAGATCGACAAATCCGTGCAGGTCTTCGCCCGCGTCGACAACGTCCTCGACCGGCGCTATTCGACCTACGGGACTTTCTTCGAGACCGACTCGGTGCCGAATTTTGCCAATGGCGGCGCTCAGTTCACGGACGCACGTTCGGTCAGCCCGGCGCGGCCGCGCGCCTTCTATGCCGGTGTGAAGGTCAGGTTCTGACGGACCTGGGCGATCAGGCCCGCGTCCAGTAGCGATAGCCGAGCCACCCGAGCAGGAGTGCGCTCGCAAGCCACAACACGATGATGGCGATCATGCCCGATCTGCTGGTCGGGCGTTCTGCAGCCTCGCGCGCCTTGATCCGGTACTCCGCCATCACCTCGCTTGGGACCAGCGCCACCACGAGCCAGATGCCCAGCGGCACGATGATCAGGTCGTCGAGATAGCCAAGGACCGGCACGAAGTCCGGAATGAGATCGATCGGCGACAGCGCATAGGCGGCGACAGCGATCGCGAGAACTTTCGCAAACCATGGCACCCGCGGATCGCGCGCGGCGAGATAGACGGCATGCGTGTCCGTCTTGATCTGTCGTGCCCAGCTTTTGATCCGCGTCAACATGAATGCGTCGTATCGCACAAGTCACCTTCAGGATAGTCATTGATAATGCTGGAGAAGTTGACGGATCTTGCTTCCCCCTACGGAGGCCCGGATCTTCCTGCCCCAGCCACAGCCAGCCCCGGATGCGCCCTTTGGCGTGTTGAGGGGCCGCCCGTTTCGTGGGAAGACGGCGGAAAGCTGAAAGAATTTCCGGGAGCAAGATGCCATGACCTACCGAGCACCGATCAACGACATGCTGCTGGCCCTCAATCACGGCGCCGGCCTGCAGGCGGCCCTGAAAGCCGGGCATTATGGCGATTTCGACGCCGATATGACCGCTGCGGTGCTCGAAGAGGCCGGCCGCTTTGCCAGTGACGTTCTGGCGCCGCTCAATACGGTGGGCGACAAGAACGGCATCAAGCTCGCAGATAACAAAGTCACCACCGCCCCCGGCTGGCCGGATGCCTATGCGCGCTGGACCGCCGCCGGCTGGAACGGCGTCTCCGGTCCCGAGGCCTTCGGCGGACAGGGCCTGCCGCTGGCCGTCAATGCCGTCTGCACCGAAATCTGGAGCGCGTCGAATATCGCCTTCGGCCTCTGCCCGCTGCTGACGCTGTCGGCCATCGAAGCACTCGATGCCCATGGCAGCGACGAGCTGAAAAAGATCTATCTGGAGAAGCTGGTCACCGGCGAATGGACCGGCACCATGCAGCTCACCGAGCCGCAGGCCGGCTCCGATGTTGGCGCGCTGCGCTCGCGTGCCGAGCGCCAGGCGGACGGCAGCTATCGCATCTCCGGCACCAAGATCTTCATTACCTATGGCGATCACGACATGACCGATAACATCGTGCATTTCGTGCTTGCGCGATTGCCCGATGCCCCCGCCGGTACCAAGGGCATCTCGCTATTCCTGATTCCAAAATTTCTCGTCAATGCCGACGGCTCGCTCGGCGAACGTAACGACATCCATGCGTCAGGCGTCGAGCACAAGCTCGGCATGCACGCCTCGCCCACCTGCACCATGACCATGGGCGACAAGGGCGGCGCCATTGGCTACCTGATCGGCGAGGAAAATCGCGGCATGCTGTGCATGTTCACGATGATGAACCAGGCCCGGCTCGGCGTCGGCCTTGAAGGCGTCGGCATTGCCGACCGCGCCTATCAGCAGGCGCTGGCTTTTGCGCAGGAGCGTAAACAAGGCCGCGGCATCGGTAGCAAGACCGCCGGCATGGACCCGATCATCGTGCATCCCGACGTCAAGCGCATGCTGATGCAGATGCGCTCGCTCACCGCCGCTGCGCGCACCATCTGCTACGCCACCGCCGTGGCGCTCGACGTGGCCGCGCGTTCGCCCGACGCCAAGGTGCGCACCGAAGCGGCGGCACGCGGCGCCCTGCTGACGCCAATCGCCAAGGCCTTCTCCACGGATATCGGCAATGAAGTGACGTCATTGGGCGTGCAGATCCATGGCGGCATGGGCTTCATCGAGGAGACCGGCGCGGCACAGCACTACCGCGATGCGCGCATCACCGCGATCTATGAAGGCACCAACGGTATCCAGTCGATCGATCTCGTCACGCGAAAACTCGCGGCATCAGGCGGCGAAGCGGTCTGGGCGTTGATCGAGGAGCTCTCCGGCATCGTCAGCCGCGTCGAGGCCTCCAACGATCCCGGTTTCGGCACCACCGGCGCAAAACTCCGCGACGCGCTCGGCTCGCTGGAGCGTTCGAGCAAGTGGCTGCTGGAGAAGCTGGCCTCGGCGCCGAACGACGCACTGTCCGGCGCCACGCCCTATCTGCGGCTGTTCGGCTCCGCGCTCGGCGGCTGCATGCTGGCTAACGAGGCGCTTGCAGCGCGCGACATCGACGGCGGCAGCGATGCGACGCGTTATGTCACACTGGCGCGGTTCTTCGCCGAGAATGTTGCAGTGCAGGCTGGTTCGCTTGAACGCACCGTGATGGACTCCAGTGAATCCGTGATGTCGGCCGATGCCGTTTTGCTGGCATAAACCGTCGCCCACCATATCGGCCGCAGCGGATTGATGTAATATCCGGCAGAGGAAACGCGGCAGCCGCGCTTTTTGCGGGGCGCTTGGGCTATGCCAGGGAATTGACATGACCGAACATCTGATCGTGACCGACGAAGAGGCCACGCGCGTGATCACGCTGCGCCGGCCTGAAAAGAAGAACGCGCTGACGCAGGACATGTATCACGCCATGTCGGACGCGATCGACACCGCGCAGAACAATCCCGATATCCGCTGCATGATCATCACCGGCGGCTCCGGCGCCTTCACCGCGGGCAACGACCTGCAGGATTTTCTGAAGGACAGCGCCGAAAAGGCCGAGGCCCCACGCGCGTCGAACGCCGTGAAATTTCTGTATTCGCTGGCGCAGAACACCAAGCCGATCATCGCCGCGGTGGATGGCATTGCCATCGGCATCGGCACGACCATGCTGTTCCACTGCGACTATGTGCTAGCCTCGACCACCGCAACCTTCTCAACGCCGTTCATCCATCTCGGCCTGGTGCCGGAAGCCGCTTCCAGCCTGCTGTTCCCGCGCACCATGGGTCATCAGCGGGCCTTCGCCGCGCTGGTGATGGGCCGCACGATGACGGCGGAAGATGGCCAAGCCGCCGGTTTCATCAACGAAATCGTGCCGCCCGGTCACACCGAAGTCGAGGCGCGCAAGGTCGCCCGCGAAATTTGCGCCCTGCCGGTGGAAGCCGTGGCAATCTCGCGCCGGCTGCTGAAGCTCCCGCCCGAGGATCTCACGCGGCGCATCGATCAGGAGAGCCATCTGTTCGGCGAGCGCATGAAGTCGCAGGAGGCGAGCGCGGCGTTCAAGGCGTTCTTCGCGCGCAAGAAGGCGTAGGTGCTGGCTTCTCTTAACCTCTCCCCGCTCCCGTGCGAAGCGCAGCTTCGCTAGGCGGGGAGAGGTCACCGCGTCTTCGCGGCGGGTGAGGGGCATGGCACCATGCCAGCATCGATGGAGATCTCGCGGATCACATCGCTGTCGCACTGAGACGCCAAAGTCCTCAATCATCGATACAAGATGCTCAAAATCATGCGACCCGATAGCTCTCCCGAATGGCAATGCCCTTGCGCCGCCCCTCACCCGGATCGCAAGAGCGATCCGACCTCTCCCCGTAAAGCACGGGGAGAGGTTAAGAATGCAGCGCTCGCTGCGTGCACTGTTCTAGCTGGCGCACTATTGTGTGTAGCGCCGGCCGCCCACGCCCAGACCCCCGCATCTCCCGTCGACATCACCGTCCTTGCCATCAACGACTTCCACGGCAATCTGCGCCCTGCCCCCGGCGGCATCACCATCGACGATCCCGCCGATAGGACGAAGAAGATCACCGTGCCCGCGGGCGGCGCGGAGCATATGGCGACGCTGGTCAAGCAGCTCCGCGCTGGCAAGGCGAACAGCGTGTTCGTCGCTGCCGGCGACCTGATCGGCGCCAGCCCATTTCTCTCCGCGCTGTTCCATGACGAACCGACCATCGAAGCACTGTCGATGATGGGCCTTGAGATCGCCTCGGTCGGCAATCACGAATTCGACGAAGGGCGCGAGGAGCTGCTGCGTATGCAGAACGGCGGCTGCCATCCCGTCGATGGCTGCCAGGGTCCGCATCCCTTTGCCGGCGCGACGTTCAACTATCTCGCCGCCTCCACCATTGATACCAAGACCGGCAAGCCACTGCTGCCGTCCTATCAGATCAAGACATTCGACGACATTCCCGTCGCCTTCATCGGGCTCACGCTGAAAGGTACGCCCGGCCTCGTCGCGCCGCCCGGCATTGCCGGCCTCGAATTCAGGGACGAAGCCGACACCGTCAACGCACTGGTGCCCGAACTGAAGGCCAAAGGTGTCGAAGCCATCGTGGTGCTGATCCACGAAGGCGGCTTCCCCACCGGCGACTACAATGAATGTCCGGGTATTTCCGGACCAATCGTCGATATCGTGAAGAAGTTCGACAAGGCGGTCGATGTCGTGGTCAGTGGTCACACCCACCGCGCCTATACCTGCCAGATCGACGGGCGCCTCGTCACCTCGGGCGACAAATACGGCACGCTGGTCACCACCATCGATCTCAAGCTCGACCGCACGACGCGCGATGTCATCAGCGCGAAGGCCGACAACGTCATCGTGCGGACGGCAACCTATGCCGCAGATCCCACCCAGACGGCCTTGCTTGCCGCCTATGACAAGGTTGCCGCGCCCATTGCCAGTCGCCCTGCCGGATCGGTCACCGCAACGCTGTCGCGCATGCCCGACATGACGACCGGCGAAAGCCCGCTGGGCGATATCATCGCCGACGCACATCTCGCCGCGACATCGGCCGGCAATCTCGGCGCCGCCGTGATCGCCTTCACCAATCCCGGCGGCATCCGCGCCGACATCACCAAATCGGCAGACGGCAGCGTGACCTATGGCGACGTCTTCGCAGCGCAGCCGTTCCGCAATCAGTTGGTGACGCTGACGCTCACAGGCGCGCAGATCAAGGCGATGCTCGAGCAGCAATGGATCACGCCGAGCCGGCCCCGCATCCTGCAGGTGTCGAAAGGCTTCAGCTACGCGTGGGATAACACGGCGGCGGCGGGTCAGCGCGTCCCGCCCGAGCGCATGATGCTGGATGGCAAGGTGATCGATCCCACGGCCAATTATCGCGTCACCGTGAACGGCTTTCTGGCCGTCGGCGGCGATGGCTTCACGGTATTGAAAGAGGGCCGGGAGCCGCTGGTCGGCGTCTACGATGTCGATGCGCTGAACGCTTACATGAAGGCCAACAGCCCGGTGTCGCCGATGCCGCTGGGGCGGATTGCGCGGGTGGATTAGGGCAACGACGGTCTGCGCCAGGCTGTCATTCCGAGGCGTTCGCTCGTCATTCCGGGGCGCGGCCGGCACTTGCCGGACGCGAACCCGGAATCCCGAAATGTTTTGCGCTGAACATGTCGAGATTCCGGGTTCGCGTGCGCGAAGGCGCGCCCGCGCCCCGGAATGACGAGTATGGGGCGGGGTAGCACCCTAATATTCCTATATCCCATTGACAGTATCCCTATCTTGATTATATTCCCCTTCGTCCTGCCCCACCGAGAGGGGCGATCGCGATCGTCACGTTCGCGGGGTGGGATGCGGTGGACGCCGGAGATGCGGCGTTACGCGGTTCATGGGGGACGTCTGTCTTCGGGCAGGACGGATCTGCGCCAGCACTGCCACTGGCAAGGAGACGGCTGGCCTTGGGATGGAAAGACCCCTGGACAGTGTGACGGACGACCAACTCGAAACGCGTCCGGCTTACTCGCTTGAGGCTCCCTGTCCCTCCGCCGTGGGACCATCATTTTGGTGATCGGACCGTTCGCCAAGGCAAAGTGCAAGCAGGCTGAAAAAACACCGCATGCGGAACGTCGGGCACTCGCTCGGCGCCTCCGAAAGTCCTGATGCACTCACAATTGCGGAAGACCGCATTCGCATCAGGCCCAAGGGTGCAACGGGCACCCGGCGTTCCGCACGCCCTCTCACAGGGGGCGGGAATGCAAGCGACGACGGCGCCCCCGCGCCGCAAACAATGGGGGCGATGACGCATGTCTGAAGCACAGTGGCTGTTTGAAATTCGAATAGGCAACGACGCGCAGCCGTCATCGCATACTCAGCCGTCATGCGCGGGCTTGTCCCGCGTATCCACGTCTTGGCCGCAAAAAGAGGAAGACGTGGATGGCCGGGACAAGCCCGGCCATGACGTGGGGGAAAGGTCTGAGATCATCGCGAAGTTCGCTTCGCGCCGTCCGGCCATGACGATCATTAAATTGAACGGCCTCCACCTTCTACGCCACGTTCCTCCGGTCGATCTCGCTATGGACATCGAACGGCTCCGGCCGGCCCACCGCATAGCCCTGCGCAAAGTCCACGCCGATCTCGGTGAGCGCCGTGATGATCTCGGCGCTCTCGACGAATTCGGCCACCGTCCGCTTGCCCATGATCTTGCCGATATGGCTGATCATCTCGACCATGGCACGGTCGATCGGATCGGTGAGCATGTCCTTGACGAAGGAACCATCGATCTTAAGATAGTCCACCGGCAGGTGCTTGAGATAGGCGAAGGACGACATGCCGCTGCCGAAATCGTCCAGCGAGAAGCGGCAGCCGATCTGCTGCAGCGCCTGAATGAATTTGTTGGCATCGGCGAGATTGGCGATGGCGCTGGTCTCCGTGATCTCGAAGCAGATGATGGTCGGCGGTATCCGATAGATACGGAATTGCTCGCGGACATAATCCAGAAAGCTTTCATCCTTGAATGTCGCGCCGGACAGGTTGATGGCACAGGTCGAGACCGGCGTGGCACCTTCGGCCAATCGCGCGGCGAGAATGGCGAACGCACTCCTGACCACCCAGCGATCGATCAGCGTCATCAACCCATAACGTTCCGCCGCGGGAATGAAATGGCCGGGCGCAACCAGTTGCCCCGCCTCGTCGCGCAGCCGCAACAACAGTTCGACATGCAGAGTGCCATCCTCTCGCTCGCTCAGCGGAATGATCTTCTGGGCATAGAGACAGAAACGATCCTGTTCCAGCGCATCGTGAATGCGCTGTACCCAGTTCATTTCGCCGAACCGCTGCAGCAATTCGGAATCGCTGGGCTGATGCAGTGTAACGCGATTGCGGCCTTTCTCCTTGGCCATGTAGCAAGCTGCATCGGCCGCGCGCAGCGCCTCTTCCAGCGTCACGTCGGGCTGCGCGATACAGACGAGGCCGATACTGACGGTGACGTTGAACGAACGTCCGTTCCAGACGAAGTTCAGTTCCTCCACCGTCCGCCGCAATCGCTCAGCGGTCGCAGCCGCACGATCCGGCTCGCAGCGCTCCAGCAGCACGGCGAATTCATCGCCGCCAAGGCGGGCCAACAGATTGTCCGGGCGCAGATGTTTTTTCAGTATGCCCGAGACCTGCCGCAGCAGATGATCGCCGGCAGCATGGCCGCAGGTGTCGTTGACGATCTTGAATTGATCGAGATCGAGGAACATCAGTGCATGCGGCCGCGCATCGGCGTCGATCCGCGGCAATGCGTATTGGACCCGACGCTCGAATTCGCGGCGGTTCGCCAGCCCCGTCAGTGCATCATGCGAGGCCTGGAAAGCGAGACGTGAGATGTATTTCTGCTCACGCTCCTTCTCGATCTTCAGCGCCGTCTCGAAGCGCTGACGCTGGATCAGCAGCTTGCGTATCCGCCAGATGCCGAGCAGGATCAACAGCGCCGCGGTAAGCACATTGGCGACCAGCAGAATGCCTTGAATGGCGCGGGAGCCGATGCCGAGGCGCCGGGAGAACTCCACTGCCAGCGGCGAGGTCTGTTCATTGATCTGGTCGATTTGCGCCTTCAGGGCTGCGAGGCGCATCGATCCCACCTTGCCATCGGTGACGCTGGCGTGAATGGCGTCGGCCGTATCCACCAGATTCTGGATCACGGGATCTGTGGCGTGCCAGGTCTCGATGGCTCGGGCGAGATAGACGACCTTGCTGAAATTGCGAAACAGCGAGATCATGCCGGGGATGTCGGCGGCATCGTTGCCGCCTTGCAGGAATCCGTCATAGGCAGCCCGCAGATCCGGCACCGGCTGTTCGAGCGCGCGGCGCGCGATGAGATCCCCGAGCGGCACGGCGATGCTCGCCTGATAGAGACGATAATATCTGTCGTCGCCGGTCTCGGCATAGAGGCTGAGCGAATGCACCGCCTCCATCTGCCCCTTCGACCATCGGCTTTCGCCGGTGACATAGGCGCGGACCGACGACAGGATGTGGATGCTGGTGCCGGCGAGAAATGCCTGCAGCAAGACGATAGCGACGAACGGCCACACCGAACGCAGAAGATGGGGTACGCGCCTTGGATATCTCGATTCACTCATCGCGTACGAACCCACCCCAGACGCGAGCGCCACTGCGGAGTCCGACGATGGAATATGCGCACCTTCTCCGCAGAATGCCGCAACCTCCACCGATAGCAGCCACGACTTAACGCGCGTTTCAATTCCGCGGCGTCAGGCGGTGTCGATGAAACGACATGAATCGAATGTGAAGAAAGCGATCCATAATTCTGATCGGTAGCTTTGTCAGGGGCCGACCGCACCAGCGATGCCCCCCTATCGGAACCTGACCTGACCGGCTAGGTTATCGTCTCATCATACCAGCGCACCCTGCGCTTGCGGACCATTTGCATGACGACACTTCTTCTGAGCCATCCGGCCTCGCTCGATCACCTCACGCCGCCCGGTCATCCCGAACGCCCCGACCGCATACGCGCTGTGGAACAGGTACTAGGTGAGGATCGCTTCAAGGCGCTGGTGCGGGGCGAAGCGCCAGAGGGCGATCTCGAAGTGGTCAGCCTCTGCCATGACAATCACTACATCGATGAGCTGCGCCATGTCGCGCCGAGCAACGGCCTCGTCTATCTCGACGGCGACACGTCGATGTCCCCCGGCACCTGGGAAGCCGTGATGCGCGGCGTCGGCGGCGCAATCGCGGCGACCGACGCGGTGATGAAGGGCGAGCACAGCAATGCCTTCGTCGCGACCCGCCCGCCCGGCCATCATGCTGAGCACAACAAGCCGATGGGTTTCTGCTTCTTCGATCAGGCCGCGATTGCAGCGCGGTATGCGCAGCGCACCTACGGCATTACCCGCGCGGCCGTCGTGGATTTCGACGTCCACCATGGCAATGGCACGCAGGACATTTTCTGGGCCGACCCCACAGTGATGTATTGCTCGACACATCAGATGCCGCTGTTTCCCGGCACCGGTGCATCCCAGGAACGCGGCGAGCACGACACGGTCGTCAATGCACCGCTGCATGATGGCGACGGCAGTGCAAAATTCCGCTCTGCCTTCGACAACCTCATCCTGCCGCAACTGCAGAAATTCGCACCGGAACTGCTGATCATCTCCGCCGGCTTCGATGCGCATCGTCGCGATCCGCTCGCGTCGCTCAATCTCGACGCCGAGGATTTCGGCTGGGTGACGCGCAAGCTGATGGATCTGGCCGACAGCACCGCCGGTGGCCGCATTGTCTCGGTACTCGAGGGTGGCTATGATCTGCAGGGCTTGAAAGAATCGGCCGCAGCCCATGTTTCTGCGCTGATGGGGGCATCGCGCTGACAGGGGCGCAGGTCGCAAAACGTACCCGCCACAATACGCCCTCAAACATATCTTTGACTCCGTCCTTCCAAAATGCGCACACGGGAAACCGAATGGCCGAGAACACCCATGCTGACGTCAAGAAGCTGACGTTTGAGACCGCGATCGAAGAACTGGAATCGATCGTGAAGCGCCTCGAAGACGGCAAGGTGCCGCTGGAAGAGTCGGTCGCCATCTATGAGCGCGGCGAGGCGCTGAAACGGCGCTGCGACGAGTTGCTGCGTCAGGCCGAAGCCCGCGTGGACAAGATCACCACGGATTCGAATGGCAAAGCGATCGGCACCGAACCGCTGGACGTCCAGTAGGAAATCGCGCGGGCTGAGACCTCGCACCACCCCGCGGCCGAATTAGCGCTTGGCGCATGGCGCGGCCTGTTTATAGTCCGCCGTCAGTCCGGGGAACCAGCGTGCGCGTCCAGCACCGTCATGTCATCTATGTGCAGGGATACGATCCGCGGGGACTCTCGCAGTATTACCGCATGTTTCGGACCGAACTGCGCAAGTTCGGCCGCCTCTATGGCCTGACCACCTCGGTCAGCCGGCCGAAGGGCCATACCGAAGGCGAATTCGCGCATGAATCCGCCTCCTGGCGCATCGAAACCTCCGGTGACGGCTGGCAGACTACGACCGATTACGACTTCCTGCGCTGGGAAGACATGATCCAGCGCGATCTGGCCGTGCCGATCTGGCGCACGCTCATCCACGCCATCGCCATCTATTGGGGCCTCGTCTTCTCGGGCACGATGGGCCGGTTCTGGAAGGCGCATTGGCGCTTCGCCACCTTCATCAGCTGGCCCCACGTCCTGCTGCTCAACGGAGCGATCTGGTCGGCGGGTATCGCCTGGCTATTCGCGCTAGGGCTGCAGGCGCTTGGAATACACGGATTTCTGGTGGGCTGCGGCGCTGCGGCGGTGTTTGTGGCCGTCCTCGGCTCGCTGCTGAAATACACCGAAAAACACACCTATCTGCTCTATCTGATGGCCGACACCATCTTCACCTGGCAGTTCTCCCACGGCAACCGGCCGGACTGGGACGCCCGGATCGACCGCTTCGCGCAGCATCTGGTCCAGGTTGCCAAGTCTACCAAAGCGCAGGAAATCGTGCTGGTCGGTCACAGCTCCGGGTCGTTCCTTGGCTCCGAAATCCTCGCCCGCGCGCTGAAACTCGATCCGGAACTCGGCAGCCACGGCCCTCGCGTCGTGCTGCTGACGCTCGGCGGCAATATGCCGATCGTCGGCTTCCATAGAGTCGCGCAAGGCTTTCGCGACAATTTGCGGCTGCTGGCCGTGGAGCCTTCCATCGACTGGATCGACTGCCAGTCCCGCAAGGACGTGATGAACTTCTTCCCGTTCGATCCCATCGTCGGTCACGGGATCGACGCTGGCCCGGCCCGGCGGAATCCAACCATCGTCCCCGTCCGGTTCCGTGAAATCATCCGCCCGGAACATTACAACCGGTTCCGCTGGAAGTTCTTCCGGGTGCACTTCCAGTTCGTCATGGCCAATGAGCGGCCGCATGCCTACGATTTCTTCATGATCGTTTGCGGGCCCGTGCCTCTCAGGGGGCGTGTCAGTCAGCCGGCCACAACTTTGGCGTTGGTCGATGGCCCCCCCACTACCCGCGAAAACGCATGGAAAAAGCTCGATTTGGGCGCGAAGAGCCCCACTCATACGGGTTCCCATGAGACGGAACCGGTCGCCCGGCGCATCGGTTAGGACACCGCGCGAATGTCCATAGCGCCTTTGTGCTGCCACCCCCGCAGGCACGGCGGTTGGCTTTGGCCATCGCTTTGGTGTAAAGGGACTAGGACTATGCGCTGACGAGCAGGCTGAAACGCCGGCCGTTAACGTAGATAAGCGCTTCATTCATCTGGCAAAAATGATCAGATGAAGTCGCCGCTAAGCATGTTAGATATCACACTGAAAAATCGAAGCCCATTATAAGGCCTCGAAACAGGCTTCCCGGTTCTGGAGGCTGCGGTTGTCCGGTGGGCGCGCGGAAACGCGACGGCCCCGAAGCCAGACGCAGTCCCGGACATGTAAAATTGGAATAGTGCCGTGACCGATTTTAGTAAGACACCGTTGCTCGATACCATCAAGACTCCGGAAGATCTCCGGAAGCTGAAGATCGAGCGGGTTCGTCAGGTTGCCGACGAGCTTCGTCAGGAAACCATCGATGCGGTGTCCGTCACCGGCGGCCACTTCGGCGCCGGCCTCGGCGTTGTCGAACTGACCACCGCCCTCCACTACGTCTTCGATACGCCGCGCGACCGCATCATCTGGGACGTCGGCCATCAGGCCTATCCGCACAAAATCCTCACCGGTCGCCGCGACCGTATCCGCACCCTGCGCACCCCCGGTGGCCTGTCGGGCTTCACCAAGCGCAGCGAGAGCGAATACGATCCGTTCGGCGCTGCGCACTCCTCGACTTCGATCTCGGCCGGCCTCGGCATGGCGGTCGCCCGCGACCTCTCCGGCGGCAAGAACAACGTTATCGCCGTGATCGGTGACGGTTCGATGTCGGCAGGCATGGCTTATGAAGCCATGAACAACGCAGGCGCGATGAATTCCCGCCTGATCGTCATCCTCAACGACAACGACATGTCGATCGCGCCGCCGGTCGGCGCCATGTCGGCCTATCTGTCGCGCATGTATTCGGGCAAGACCTACCGCTCGCTGCGCGATGCCGCCAAGCAGCTCGGCAAACATCTGCCGAAGCTGATCGCCGATCGTGCCGAGCGCGTCGAAGAATATTCGCGCGGCTTCATGGTCAACGGCGGCACGCTGTTCGAAGAGCTCGGCTTCTATTATGTCGGCCCGATCGACGGTCATAACCTCGATCACCTGCTGCCCGTGCTGCAGAACGTCCGCGACATGGAGACCGGCCCGATCCTGCTTCACGTCGTGACCCAGAAGGGCAAGGGCTACGGTCCGGCCGAAGCCGCCGCTGACAAATATCATGCGGTCGTCAAATTCGACGTCGCCACCGGCACCCAATCGAAGTCCAAGCCCAACGCCCCGGCCTATCAGAACGTGTTCGGCCAGAGCCTCGTCAAGGAAGCCGAGAAGGACGACAAGATCGTCGCCATCACGGCGGCCATGCCGTCGGGTACAGGCGTCGACATCTTCAACAAGGCGTTCCCGAACCGCACCTTCGACGTCGGCATCGCCGAGCAGCATGCGGTGACCTTTGCCGCCGGTCTTGCGACCGAAGGCTACAAGCCGTTCTGCGCCATCTACTCGACCTTCCTGCAGCGCGGCTACGACCAGATCGTCCACGACGTGGCGATCCAGAATCTGCCCGTGCGTTTCGCCATCGATCGCGCCGGACTGGTCGGTGCGGATGGTGCGACCCATGCGGGCTCATTCGACAATGCCTATCTCGGCTGCCTGCCGAACATGGTCATCATGGCTGCCTCCGACGAGGCCGAACTGGTGCACATGGTCGCGACCCAGGTCGCCATTAACGATTCACCGAGCGCCCTGCGCTATCCCCGCGGGGAAGGCCGCGGCGTCGAGATGCCTGAAGTCGGTATCCCCCTGGAAATCGGCAAGGGCCGCATCGTCCGCGAAGGCAGCAAGGTTGCTCTTCTGTCGTTCGGCACGCGCCTTGCCGAATGCGAGAAGGCGGCCGACGAACTGGCCGCCCACGGCCTGTCCACCACGATTGCCGATGCACGTTTCATGAAGCCGCTCGACACTGACATGATCCTCAAGCTCGCCCGCGATCACGAGATCCTTCTGACCGTCGAGGAAGGTTCGATTGGCGGATTCGGCTCGCATGTGATGCAGCTGCTCGCCGACAACGGCATGCTCGACGGCGGTCTGCGCATGCGTTCGCTGGTGCTGCCCGACATGTTCCAGGATCACGACACGCCAGCAGCGATGTATGCCCAGGCGGGTCTGGACTCCAAGGGGATCGTCAAGAAGGTGTTCGAGACCCTCGGCAAGGATTTCAAGGCCGAGACCGTCAAGCTCGCCTGATCTGTCGTTGAACGCAACATCGCGTTTGCAATTGCGAAGAGAATACGACGAGGCAATTCGGCAGAAACCGCCGGATTGCCTCGTTCTCGTCTGAATTGGCTCGTCAATGTCGGCGCGGCTCACTATGAGACGGGGACTTCATGAATATCTATCTCGCAGGCCCCGACGTGTTCCTGCCCAATGCCGCCGAGATCGGCCGGCAGAAGGTCGCGCTCTGCAAGCGCTACGGCGCACACGGGTTCTTCCCGCTCGATAACGCCATCGACATCAATGCCGGCGACGCCTCGCGCCAGATATTCCACGGCAACGAAGCGATGATGAACCACTGCGACATCATCATCGCCAATCTCACGCCATTCCGCGGCCCCAGCGCCGATGCCGGTACGGTGTTCGAGCTCGGCTATATGGCGGGCCACGGCAAGCTGTGCTTCGGCTATTGCAATGACCCCGCGCTCTATATCGACCGCGTCCGCCGTATGACGGAGATCACCGATCATGATGGCCATCTGGTCGATGCGAACGGGCTCACCGTCGAAAATTTCGGCCTCGCCGACAATCTGATGATGATCCACGCGCTCGATCTCTATGGCGCGTCCATGATCGTCCCCCGCGAAGCGCCCAATGATCTCTGGCAGGATCTGACGAGCTTCGAAGCCTGTTTGAAACTTGCTGCATCGTACTGACCATGATGAAATCTCCGACCACTGCGACTGCGCTACGCAAGCGCGCCGATACGCTTCTCGTCGAACGCGGCATTTTCGAAAGCCGCGCACGTGCCCAAGCTGCCATCGAAGCAGGTCTCGTGAAGGCCAACGGCAAGGCTGTCGCCAAGGTCTCCGAACCGTTACCGCTCGATGCCGCGATCGAGGCTGAACCGGCGCATCCCTGGGTCTCGCGCGGCGGCGTCAAGCTCGCAGGTGCGCTCGAGCAATACCCGATCGAGATCGAGGATCACGTCTGTCTTGACGTCGGCGCCTCCACCGGCGGCTTTACCGAAGTGCTGCTCGCCAACGGCGCCAGCATGGTGTTCTCCATCGATGTTGGGCACAGCCAGCTCCATCCATCGCTGCACGGCCATCCGAAAATCATCTCGATGGAGGAGACCGATATCCGCAGCTATGAGAACAAGCGTCTGCCGGCCCGCCCGGATGTGGTCGTGATCGATGTCAGTTTCATTTCGCTGAAGGCGGTACTGCCTGTTGCGCTGTCGCTCGCGGCGGCGCCGATGAGCCTGCTAGCGCTGATCAAGCCGCAATTCGAGGCCGATCGAAAGCAATCCAAACGCGGCATCATCAAGAACGCCGCGGTGCATCAGGCCATCTGCGACGACATCACGGATTTTGCCAGGACGCTCGGTTGCACTGATATTGAAGTCTTCCCGTCGTCAATCACCGGCGGCGACGGCAATATCGAATTCTTCATGGGTGCCCGGCGTGGCTGAACGCCTGACCATCGATCATGTCGGCCAGCGCGGCGACGGCGTCAGCTTCGCAGACGGCGCGTCACTATTCGTGCCCTACACGCTGGCGCATGAGGTCGTCGAGGCCGGCCCCGATGACGGGCATCCGGAGCGGCGGCGACTGCTGCAGATCGACACGGCCAGTCCGGAACGGATCGACCCGTTCTGCACCTATTTCACGCGCTGTGGCGGCTGCGCCATCCAGCACTGGCAGCCCGATCCCTATCAGACCTGGAAGCGCCAGATCGTGATCGACACGCTGGCACAGGCGAAGATCACCTGCCCGGTCGATCCGATCGTCGATGCCCATGGCGCCGGCCGCCGCCGCGTGACGCTGCATGCCCGGCGTGGCAGCGATGGCGAGCTGCGTGTCGGCTTTGCGGCATCGGCGAGCCACGCCATCATCGCCATCGACGCGTGCCCGATCCTGGATCCTGGACTGGATGGCGCGCTCGATGCCGCACGCGCGCTGGCCGAGGTGTTGAAGCCGGTCAGCAAACCGCTGGACATTCAGGTGACAGCCGCCAGTAACGGACTCGATATCGACGTCCGCGGCACCGGGCCATTGCCGACCGCGATCATCACGACACTGTCGCGCATTGCCGAAGCGCACAAACTGGCGCGGCTGACACGGCATGGCGAACTCGTGCTGATGCGCGTGCCGCCGGTCGTGACGATGGGCAGCGCACAGGTCACATTACCACCCGGCTCGTTCCTGCAGGCCACCGCGGCCGGTGAAGAGACATTGGCGGCGCTTGTGCTCCAGCTCTGCAAAGGCGCGAAAAACATCGCCGATCTGTTCTGCGGTATCGGTCCCTTTGCGCTCCGGCTTGCAACCAAATCCAAGGTCACCGCGCTCGACAGCGACAGTGGCGCGATCACATCGCTGCAACAGGCCATCAAGGACACCAAGGGACTGAAGCCGATCAAGGCCGAGATGCGCGACCTGTTTCGCCGTCCACTGGTACCGCAGGAATTGCGCGACTTCGACGCTGTCGTGTTCGATCCGCCGCGTCAGGGCGCGCAGGCACAAGTTGAACGGCTCGCGGCAAGCAAGATGCCCGTCGTCGTCGCCGTGTCGTGCAACGTCCAGACCTTCGCACGCGATGCAAAGATCCTGATCGATGGCGGCTACAAGCTCGACAGGGTCACACCCGTGGACCAATTCCGGCATACGCCCCATATCGAATTGGTGGCCCGCTTCAAACGCTAGTTGTCTTTTCACGGTGCTTGCGCTGGAGTGCACTCACGCTGCCGCACAAGTGCAGCATGGAGGCGACGTGACACCCATCGATCCCAACATTCTGCCGGCTGGAATTCGCTCGCGCTTTGTCGAGGACATCAACGGTTTGCGCGTCCATGTGCTGGAGGCCGGCTTCGAAACCAAGGGCCGGCCCTGCATCCTGCTGGTGCACGGCTTTCCCGAACTGGCCTTCAGCTGGCGCAAGGTGATGCCGCAGCTGGCCGCGGCCGGCTATCACGTGATTGCACCGGACCAGCGTGGCTATGGCCGCACCACCGGCTGGAGCGCCGACTATGATGGCGATCTGCGTCCCTTCAATCTGCTCAACCTCGTGCGCGATGCGGTCGGGCTGGTCGCAGCCTTCGGCTATCGCCATGTCGATGCGGTGGTCGGACATGACTACGGCAGCTCGGTCGCAGCATGGTGCGCACTGGTGCGGCCGGATGTCTTCAAATCCGTCGTGCTGATGAGTGCGCCCTTCGCCGGGCCTCCGCCGCTGCCATTCGGTACCGCCGATCAGCCGGCTCCGCCAAAGGCGGAAGATCCCGTGCATCGCGACCTCGCCGCACTGCCGCGGCCGCGCATCCACTATCAGTGGTACTACGCGACGCGCGATGCCAACGCGCATATGCAGCACGCGCCGCAAGGCGTGCATGATTTCCTGCGCGCCTATTATCATCACAAAAGTGCGGACTGGTCGGGCAATACGCCCACTCCATTGCAAGGCTGGACCGCGAGCGAACTCGCGAAATTGCCAACCTACTATGTGATGGACCGCGGCCAGACCATGGCCGAGACCGTCGCTGCGGAAATGCCGACGCCCGAGCAGGTCGCATTGTGCAAATGGCTGCCGGACAATGAGCTGGCCTTCTATGCCGGCGAATATGCCCGGACCGGCTTCCAGGGCGGATTGCAATGGTACCGCTGCAACACGACAGGCGCGTTCAATGCAGACTACGAGACCTTCGCCGGGCGCACCATCGACGTGCCCTCAGCTTTCATCTCGGGCAAGCAGGACTGGGGCATCTATCAGCGTCCCGGCGCCATCGAGGCCATGCAGAACAGCGCCTGCACGGACATGCGCGCGGTTCATCTGATCGACGGCGCGGGCCATTGGGTGCAACAGGAGCAACCAGAAGAGGTCAGCCGCTTGCTGCTCGAGTTCCTGAAAGACAACAGCCCGCCGTCATAGCCCCTGCGATCAGATCAGGCCAGCACGAGCCGGCCGGCCTCCGCCATACTGACATCGCGCTCGCCGAGCAGATGCGTGACGATCTGCTTCTGCGTCTCGGTTTCCACCAGCGCGAACGGATCGGGCGCCATCAGGCGATGATCGATGACAAGGCGCGACAACAGCAGACGCCGCGCATCGCCGCGTCGTGCGTGGATGCGGTGCGCTTCCCATGTGAGTGCCACGGCACTGGCCACATGATACAGAGAACTGGTCGCACGGCGGGCGTCGCCTTCGTTGTCCGACCGTGCGGCGACCTCGCGCGCGAAGCCGATGGCACGGTCGGCGAGACCGCGCAGCCGATCGCGCCATGCCTGTGGCACGCTCGGAGAATCGTCCAGCCGCGCATGCAGATCGGCCGCAAGCGCGGCTTCCGCGCCATGCCGGCCCACGGCACGCGTCAGCGCATCCAGCGCTACGATATTGCCGGTGCCCTCCCAGATCGAGCCGAGATGCGCATCGCGCAGCAGCCGCGCGGTGGCGAATTCCTCGATGTAACCGACACCGCCGCGCATCTCCATCGCATCGCCGCAGACCTTGCGCGCATCACGCGTGGCACGGAATTTCAGCGTCGGCGTCAGGATCCGCAGCAGCGCTGCGGCGTCCTGGCTGCCGGCTTCGGCGCGGTCCAGCGCATCCGCAGTGAGGAAGCTCATCGACAACGCCTGCTCGGTCGCCACCATGATCTTCATCAATTGCCGCCGCGCCAGCGGCATGTCGATGATGCGCTGGCCGAATACGACACGGCCGCGCGCGACTGCCATCGCATCGTGCCAGGCGCGGCGCATCAGCGAGGTCGACTTCACGCCATTCGAGAGACGCGACGAGTTCACCATCTCGGCCATCTGCACGAAGCCGCGATCGAGCTTGCCAACGGCATATGCAATGGCGCCCTCGAGCTTGATCTCACCTGACGCCATCGACCGCGTACCAAGCTTGTCCTTCAAGCGCACGATCCGGTAGTGATTGGGCGTGCCGTCATCGAGCGTCCGCGGCATCAGGAACAGGCCGACGCCCTTGGTGCCGCCGACCGCACCTTCCGGCCGCGCCAGCAGCATCACGACCTTCGCATCGGCATTGGAGCAGAACCACTTTTCTCCATACAGCCGCCAGTGATCGCCCTCCTGCACGGCCCGCGTCGTCAGTTTGCCGACGTCGGAGCCGCCTTCCTTCTCGGTCATGAACTGGCCGCCCTGGGTCAGCTTGCTCATGTCGGTCTGCGTCAAGCCGTCGAGATATTTCGCCTTCAGTGCGTTATCACCATAGTTCGAGAGCAACTTGGCCGCCCCATCGGTGACATTGATGGGACACCCCATGCCGAACTCGGCCTGGTTGAACAGGAACGTAAAGGCGTGTTTGGCCGCCACCGGATAGGTCGAGGGCCAGCCCATGATCCCCTTGCGATGCGACAAAGCGTGAATGCCGAATTCGCCGAAGGCTGCGTTCTCAAGCTCGCGATAGGCCGGGTGATATTCCACCCACTGCACGTCCTGGCCGAACTTGTCGCGCTGATGCAGCACTGGTCCATGCTTGTCGGCCATCCGCCCCGCTTCATCGAGCGGCCCACCAACAAGACCGCCCAGCCGATCAAGATGCGGTTCGATATGGTTGAACAGATCCTCCGGCAGATGAATACGCAGCAGATCGGTCAGCGCCGGATCGGCGCGGTAGAAGTTCATGCCGGACGTATCGGGTGCGATCAGATTGGCGGCAATCTGGGCGTGGGCGTTCATGACGACCTCTTGTGTTTGGCAGTTGCGTTTCCATCTTCATCATGCGCCTGCCGCGCCAGCGAATAAAGTGCCCCAGCCGGAGATTTGATCCATGGAAATTCCGCATTACGAAACCGCTTTGATCGTCGGCGTCGGTGAGGGTATCAGCGCATCGCTGGCGAGG
The DNA here is from genome assembly GCF_032401055.1 of Tardiphaga sp. 709. Classification (NCBI taxonomy): domain Bacteria; kingdom Pseudomonadati; phylum Pseudomonadota; class Alphaproteobacteria; order Hyphomicrobiales; family Nitrobacteraceae; genus Tardiphaga; species Tardiphaga sp. 709. Next base: position 2,579,119 of record NZ_CP135529.1, read on the forward strand.
CTGCTGTCCAAACATGGCATCCGCGTCGCACTCGCCGCCCGCAATCCTGGCAAGCTGGATGCGCTGTGCCAGGAGACCGGCGCCAAGGCCTTTGCCTGCGACGCGACCCAGGCCGAAGATGTGGCCAGACTGTTTGCAGATGTCGAACGCCAGATCGGCGCGCCGGATATCGTTGTCTACAACGCCAGCCAGCGCGCCCGCGGGCCTTTCATCGAGCTCGCACCTCCCGATGTTGCACAAGCCATCGCAGTTAGCGCCTTCGGCGGATTTCTGGTCGCGCAACAGGCATTGCAGCGCATGTTGCCCAACAAGCACGGCGCCATCCTGTTCACTGGTGCCTCCGCGAGTATCAAGGGCTTTGCGCAATCGGCTCCCTTCGCCATGGGCAAGTTCGCTTTGCGTGGCATGGCCCAGTCGTTGGCCCGCGAATTCGCGCCGCAGGGCATTCACATCGCCCACTTTGTCATCGATGGCGGTATTCGCAGTTCAGTCCGCGTTGAGCCAGCGGACAGGCCGGACTCGATGCTCGACCCCGATGCCATCGCCATGAATTACTGGAACGTGCTACAGCAGCCCCGCAGTGCATGGAGTTCGGAGCTCGAAATCCGTCCATGGGTCGAGAAATTCTGACGCGAGAACGGGGCGAGACACATGAGCGAAGCCGTAAAGGTCATCGACACCGGCACCAGTGAACTGCTGTGTGAGATCCGCGAGCGCGTGGCCGTCATCACCCTGAACCGGCCGGAAGCGCGCAACTCGCTGTCGGACCATCTGACGCCCGCATTGCGCACAATGATCCGCACCTGCGGCGAAAATCCTGATGTCGGCGCGCTACTGATTACCGGCGCCGGCACCGCCTTCTGTTCCGGCGGCGACGTGAAG